>VEQK01000020.1 GCA_018883265.1 Rhodocyclaceae bacterium
GGTGAAAGGGTGAGGTAAGAGCTCACCGCGTCCGGGGCCAACGCCGGGCGGCACGGTAAACCCCATCCGGAGCAAGACCAAATAGGGAAGCATTGGCGTGGCTCGCGTCGCTTCCGGGTAGGTTGCTTGAGTGTGTCGGTAACGGTGCGCCTAGAGGAATGATTGTCACGCCACCTGCAAGGGTGGCGCACAGAACCCGGCTTACCGGGCGACTTCCCGCCTGAATTTTCGCCAAAAACGCCATTCGGAATTTCGAGTGGCGTTTTTTTGCGCGGATTCACGTTGCGTCACCGACGGTTGTTCGCCGGGAAAAACTTTTTGTGGATAACTTTGTGCACATTCTTAAAGACTCACTTTAAGTGCCGTTTTTCGTGCGTTGATTTTAAAGGGAAAAATTTCCATGGCTCGTCGAGAAAAAGTGCGCTAAGCCTTTGTTGTCATTGAAAAAAATCTGAAAAAAGGGGTTGACCGCCCCTTTTTTGTTCTCTAAAGTGGAAAAAAGTGGGGAAAAGTGGGAAACAATGGTTTCGTACTGGTCCTCTGTCCATGGATTTCGAGAACCGCTGCCGCTAAAACGCTCATGTCTTTTCAAGGTGCCATTGCTCTGACGCTCGACGCTAAAGGTCGGCTCGCCATTCCGGCGCGGCATCGTGGCGCGCTGATGGCAGCGTTGTCGGGTCGTGCCGCCGACGCCGAAGGTGGTCTGATTCTGACCGCGCACCCACACAAGTGTTTGCTGCTGTATCCAGAGCCGGCCTGGACGCCGATTCGTGATCGCATTCTGCAAGCCCCGAGCTTTGATACGCGCTCGGCCGCATTGAAGCGCGTGCTGATTGGTAACGCGCGTGAAGAAGGTATGGATTCGGCGGGGCGTTTGCTGGTGGCGCCGGAGCTGCGCGAATTCGCCGGTCTGGAGCGCAAGGTCTGGATGGTGGGGCTCGGCTCCCATTTCGAACTCTGGAGCGATGCCGGTTGGCAGGCTCAGAATGCGGCGGCCGTTGAGGTGCTGCAGTCGGCGGAACCACCCGCCGGCTTTGAGGATTTCGCACTGTGACGATGCATGCCGGGATTGCTGTCCCCGGTACTCGTGCCCCCAGTGTCGCCGCTACCGCAACAAACCCCGTCTCCGAACTTCACGAAACCGTCCTGCTCGAAGAGGCGGTTGAGGCGCTGGCGATTCGCCCCGACGGTTGTTATATCGACGCGACCTTCGGTCGTGGCGGTCATTCCCGGAAAATTCTGTCGCAGCTCGGTCCGGACGGCCGGTTGCTGGCGCTCGATCGCGACCCGCTGGCCGTGTCAGCGGGCGTCCTGTTGGATGATCCGCGCTTCACGCTGGTACATACCGCGTTCGATGGCATGGGTGAAGCAGCAAAACAGGTTGGTTTTGATGTGGCCCGGGTAGACGGGGTGCTGTTCGATCTGGGGCTCTCCTCTCCCCAGATCGATACGGCATCCCGTGGGTTCTCGTTCCGTTTTGATGCGCCGCTGGATATGCGCATGGATACAACCCGCGGCCAGACGGCAGCGGCCTGGTTAGCAGAAGTCGACGAAAAAACTCTGGCGGAGGTCATCAAGGACTATGGCGAAGAACGGTTTGCTGTCTCGATTGCAAAGAAGATTGTGGTTGCTCGGACCGAGCGTCCTATCACCACAACCGGCGAACTTGCCGCGCTCGTACGTTCGTGCGTGCGCACCCGCGAGCCCGGCCAGGATGCGGCGACGCGTACCTTCCAGGCTGTACGGATTTATATCAATCAGGAACTCGGCCAGCTGGCGCTGACGCTGCCGCAGGCCTTTGATCTGCTGAAGCCGGGCGGCCGTCTGGTCGTGATCAGTTTCCACTCGCTGGAAGATCGTGTCGTCAAACGTTTCATGCAGGCTGGCGCCAAACCGGTCGAGCCGCCCAAGGGCGTGCCACTGACCGCCGCGCAACTACCGTTACCAAAACTCAAGTTGATCGGTAAGGCGATCAAGCCCGGCGCCGCCGAAATCGAACGTAACCCGCGGGCGCGCAGCGCCATCATGCGCGTGGCCGAGAAACTGGCGGCCTGAGGCGACGATGCGACGTATCAATCTCCTCCTCATTGTCGTCGTCCTGGTCTCGGCGGTGGGTACCATCGCCGCGCAGCATCAGGCGCGCAAGCGTTTGCAGGCGCTGGAGCAGGAGCGTGAGCGTTCGCACAATCTGGAGGTTGAATTCGGGCAGTTGCAGCTGGAGATGTCGTCCTGGGCGGCGCATACCCGCATCGAGCGTATCGCGCGAGAGAAGCTCGGCATGCAACCGCCGGATATGAAGAAAGTGCAGAAGATTGGCGGTGGGCAATGAGCCGTAAGGACCATCGCTTTACCGAGAGCCCCGTGCTGAAAGACCAGCTGGCCGGCTGGCGTATTCACCTGGTCTCGGCGATGATCTTTGGTGGTCTGCTGGCGTTGGTAGGTCGTGCCTTCTATCTGCAATTGATCAACGAAGACTTCTTGCAGGAGCGGGGCGATGCCCGTTATCGCCGCGTGCTGGAAATTCCGGCATCGCGCGGCAAGATTCTCGATCGCCACGGCGATATGCTGGCGCAGTCGACGCCCATGCGCGCGGTGTGGGCGACCGCTGATGCCAAACTGGATAAGGCGCAGTTGAAGGAACTGGCGGTGCTGCTGGAAATGGATTCGCGGCAGATCGAGAAAAAGCTGACCGGCGACAAGAACTTTGTGTATCTGAAGCACCAGGTGCCCCCGGAAACCGCAGCCCGAATTGCGGCGCTTAAATTGCCCGGTATCCAGATGGATCGTGAATACAGTCGCTTCTATCCGGCCGGTGACATGGTGGCGCATATGGTGGGCTTTACCGGCAAGGAAGATCGTGGTCAGGAAGGTGTCGAACTGGCGTACGAGAATCGCCTGATCGGCAAACCGGGTGAGCGCACAGTCATCAAGGATCGTCGTGGTCAGATCGTCGAAGAGGTCGGGTCGGAGCGGCCGCCACAGGATGGAGACGATATCCAGCTGGCCATTGATTCCAAGATCCAGTTTGTCGCATTTAATGCCTTGCGTAATGCCGCCGAGAAATTCAACGCCAAGGGCGGCAGTGTGATCGTCGCCGATATCAAAAGTGGTGAGGTTCTGGCGCTGGCCAATTGGCCGACCTACAACCCGAATAACCGCGCCCAGTTGTCCGGCGGCCAGCTACGTAATCGGGCGGTGACCGATACCTTCGAGCCGGGTTCGACGATGAAGCCCTTCATTGCGGCATTGGCGCTGGATCGGGGCAAATATAAATTTGATTCAATTATCAATTGTGCGCCGGGCAAGATGACGATCGGCTCGGCAACGATCAGCGATGCTCACCCCTATGGTGCGTTGACGCTGGCGCAGGTGATTCAGAAGTCGTCGAATATCGGAGCGACGAGGATCGCCCTGGGTTTTCCGTCGGAAGACATGTGGACGATGATGAGCAAGGTGGGTTTCGGTAAACCGCTAGGCCTCGGTTTCCCCGGCGAGGTCGGCGGCCGTTTGCGGCCGTGGCAGACATGGAAGCCGATCGAGCAGGCAACGATGTCCTATGGTCACGGTGTGTCCGTCACCGTGGTGCAACTGGCGCATGCCTACACGGTATTCGGGCGCGACGGCGATGTCGTGCCGCTGACGCTGTTGAAGACGGGCGGTGCGGTTGCTGGTCAACCGGTATTTGCACCCGAGACATCGCGTCAGGTGCGTCAGATGCTGGAAATGGTCGTGAGCCCCGAAGGGACGGCGCGCAAAGCCGCCGTGCCGGGGTATCGCGTGGGCGGCAAGACGGGAACGGCCCACAAGCTGGTGGGTGGCCGTTATGCGAACAAGTACCTCGCCTCGTTTGTCGGTATTGGACCGATTTCCGATCCGCGTCTGGTTGTCGGCGTGGTGGTTGATGAGCCGGTCGGTGCGCATTATGGCGGTGACGTGGCGGCGCCGGTGTTTGCCGAAGTCATGGGCGGTGCACTGCGTACTTTAGGCGTGCCTCAGGATAAGGACTCGACGAAAGACATGCCGGCGCCGGTCGCCATGGCGACCGGCGCCGCCAAGAAGCGGGGGCACCCATGAATGTGCTGACCTCGCGTGAAGATGTCCTGGGCTGGCTGCTGGCGCAAGGTTTGCGACCTACAGGGATATGCGCGGACAGTCGTCGCGTGCGTGTCGGCGACATCTTCGTTGCCGAAGTCGCCGAGTCCGGCCCGCGGGGGGTCTATGCCCGTGATGCCCTGGCTAACGGTGCTTGCGCTGTTCTATGGGCTGCAGATTTGCCACTTTGCCAAGCCGAATTTGGCAGTGCACCGGTGGTTGCTGTCCAGGGCCTTCATCAATTGATCGGCCCGCTGGCGCAACAAGTCTATGGCAATCCGAGCGGTAAGCTGCGTGTGCTTGCCGTCACTGGTACGAACGGTAAGACGACGGTCACTCAATGGCTGGCACAATCGATGCCGGGTCATTGCGCCGTGATCGGCACTCTGGGCGCCGGTTATCCCGGCGTGATGGTCGAGACCGGATTCACAACGCCGGACGCTGCCCAGTATGCCCATTTATTGGCGGATTTCGTCAGCGATGGCGCCACGGCGTGCGCTGTCGAGGCCTCATCAATTGGGCTTGAAGAAGGTCGTATGGCCGGTAGCGATGTGGATTGCGCGGTCTTTACGAATCTGACGCGGGATCATCTCGATTACCACGGAACCATGGACGCCTATGCGGCGGCCAAAGCCAGGCTATTTAGCTGGCAGGGGTTGCGCGCCGCAGTGATCAATCACGATGACGCCTTTGGTCGGCAGCTCTTGCGCAACACGGCAGCATCGATGGTGCTGGCATACGGATTAAGCGAACGGCCGGCCGATTTGCCCAAGAGCGTCCAATGGGTGGGCGCCGAGCATGTTGCGGCAACGGCGCAGGGTTTGAGTGCCGAGCTTGTATTCGGCGAGGAGCGCTGTTCGTTTTCGACGCACATCATTGGTCGCCACAACCTGTCGAACTTGCTGGCGGTATCTGCGGTGCTGGTGACGCAAGGCCTGAGTCCGGCGGAAATTGTGTCAAGGCTCAACAAGCTGCAGCCACCGGCGGGCCGCATGGCCTGCTATGGCGGCCAGCAACAACCCCTGGTTGTCGTGGATTACGCACACACCCCGGATGCGCTGGTGCATGTTCTGTCGGCGCTGCGTGACGTGGCCATGGCCCGGCAGGGTCGACTGATTTGTTTATTCGGCTGTGGCGGTGATCGTGATCCGGGCAAGCGTCCGGAGATGGGGCACGCTGCGACGGCAGCCGCCGACCTGGTCTGCATTACATCGGATAACCCACGCTGGGAGGATGCCGAAACGATTTTGTCGGCAATAGCCGAGGGTGCGCCGAATGCTATCCGGATCGAGGATCGTGCACAGGCGATTGCCGCACTGATTGCGCAGGCCGGAAGCACGGATGTCATTCTGCTGGCCGGTAAGGGACATGAAAGTACCCAGGAGATTCGCGGTCAATACTACCCCTTCGATGATGCGGTTCACGCACAGGATGCCCTTGCCGCCTGGCGTGTCGCGCACATGGCCAGTGCGGCGGTCTGATCATGGCGGAATCAATGATGCATAAACCCATGCGTTCCGTGCGACTCGCTGAGGCCGTACCGCTGTCATTGGTGACCGACTGGTTGTCGGCGCATTTGCCACAGGGCTCCGGCAGCGTCATGGTGCAGGGTGTGTCCACCGATACGCGAACGCTATATCCGGGGGATTTGTTTGTCGCGCTGCGCGGCGAGCAGTTTGACGCCCATGAGTTTCTGGAAGATGTGCGTGAAGCCGGCGCTGTCGGCGCCGTTGTCGAGGCAGGTCATCCGATGCTGACCTCGCCAGCCCTCGAAGGCTGGCCGCTCATCGTCTGTGATGACACGCGGCATGCCCTTGGCACGTTGGGTCAGGCCTGGCGGCAGCGCTACGAGTTGTCGGTGGTTGCCATCACGGGCTCCAATGGCAAGACAACGACCAAAGAGCTGGTGGCCCATCTCTGTCGTGCGGTGGCCGGCGATGATGCCGTGTTGAGTACGCTGGGCAATTTCAATAACGAGATCGGCCTGCCCCTCACTTTGCTGCGTCTTGGGCCACAACACCGCTATGCGGTCATTGAAATTGGGATGAGTCATCCGGGCGAAATCGCCGCGCTGGCGCAACTCGCACAGCCATCAATCGCTATTGTGACGAATGCGCAGCGTGCGCATCTGGCGGGTATGGGGTCGCTGGCTGGTGTGGCCGAAGAAAAGGGTAGCCTATTCGATGCCATACCCGAAGACGGTGCCGCTATCGTCAATCTGGACGATCCCCATGCACTGGCCTGGATCAATCGCATTCGCCCGGGGCGCCGTGTGTTGGGATCGCATGTCGTGGGGGTCTCCGATATCGGACAAAGTCTGTCACCGGCCTTTGTGACGGTGTCTGTTGCGAGTGCGGGTGGTCAAAACCTGGAGATCCAAACGCCCGATGGGATCGTTAGCGTGAACCTGCCCTTGTCAGGTTTGCATAACGCAAGCAATGCGACACAGGCTATGGCTGCGGGATTTGCTGCGGGTCTTAAGCTTGAGCAGATGGTGCAGGCCTTCAAAAGCTTTGGTGGTGTGTCTGGTCGTTTGCAGCAGAAGCGTGGCGTCGCAGGCGCCGTGGTGATCGACGATACCTATAACGCTAATCCGGATTCCATGCGTGCGGCGATTAACGTGCTAACGACGGATGCGGCTGGCATCGACACCATTCTCGTGGTCGGTGATATGGGCGAGGTCGGCGCTGAAGCCGCTGCATTACATGCCGAGGTGGGTCGTTATGCCGCCGAACGGGGTGTTGGTTCGCTCTACGCCGTCGGCCCGCTCTCGGTATCGGCCGTCGCCGCGTATGGCAATACCCAGGCGGATCAGGCCTATCACTTCAAGTCACAGCAAGAACTCGTTACGGCGTTGCGTCCGAAGCTAAACGCACACACACGGGTTCTGGTTAAAGGTTCGCGCTCGGCACGGATGGAAAACGTGGTGAACGCGCTGGTTGAAAACGCGTAGAAACAGCAGGGAAAAGACGATGCTACTTTGGCTCTCGGAATGGCTGGCTCAGGATGTGCGGGCGTTCAACGTCTTCAATTATCTGACGCTGCGCACCGTACTCGCCGCGCTGACCGCACTGATGATCAGCTGGCTTTCCGGGCCGGCCGTGATTCGCTGGCTGGCTGCCAAGAAAATCGGTCAGGCCGTACGCACCGATGGCCCGCAAACCCATCTGGCTAAATCCGGCACGCCAACGATGGGGGGGGTTCTGATCCTCATCGCAACGGGTCTTTCAACGTTGCTTTGGGGCGATCTGGAAAACCGTTACGTTTGGATCGTGTTGTTGGTGACGCTGGGGACCGGCGCCGTGGGTTGGTATGACGACTGGCGCAAAGTCGTCTACCGGGATCCCAAAGGCTTGGCCAGCCGCTGGAAGTTCTTCTGGCAGTCGGTGATCGGGCTGGCCGCGGCCGGCACGCTGGCTTTGACCGCCAATACCCCGATGCAGTTTCAGCTGATTCTGCCGTTCTTCAAGGATGTGGCGATTCCGCTCGGGGTCGGTGGCTTCATCGTGCTCACTTATCTGGTGATCGTCGGTACTTCAAATGCGGTGAACTTGACCGATGGTCTTGATGGCTTGGCCATCATGCCGGCCTGTATGGTCGCTGCCGCGCTGACCATCTTCGCTTATGTCGCGGGTAATGCGGTCTACGCAAAATATTTGTTCATGCCCTATATGCCGGGCGCCGGTGAAATCTGTGTGCTGCTCGGTGCGCTGGTCGGCGCCGGTCTGGGGTTCCTCTGGTTTAACGCGTATCCGGCCGAAGTGTTTATGGGTGATGTGGGTGCGTTGGCCATTGGCGCGGCGCTCGGCACCACGGCGGTTATCGTGCGCCAGGAAATCGTGCTCTTCATCATGGGCGGTGTTTTTGTGGCCGAAACCATCTCCGTGATGATGCAAGTCAGCTATTTCAAAGCCACCAAAGGAAAGCGCATCTTCCGCATGGCGCCGCTGCATCACCACTACGAGCTGGGTGGTTGGAAAGAAACCCAGGTTGTCGTCCGCTTCTGGATCATCACCATCGTGCTGGTGCTGCTCGGACTCTCTACCCTCAAGCTCCGTTAATCGATTAACCGAAACCTATCGTGACCACGACGCTGATCTCCTCACAAACCAGCCCGGCTGACCTGAAAGGCCGGCGGGTGCTGGTGGTCGGCCTGGGTGAATCCGGGTTGGCCATGGCGCGCTGGCTGCATCGGCAGCAGGCACAGATCGCCGTCGTCGATACACGCGCTGAGCCGCCAGGCGTCGAAGTTTTGAGCCAAGAGGTGCCCGATGCGAAGTGGCGCTGCCGTGGCAAACCCCTAGAGGGTGCTGCGATCGATGTGGCATTGGCGGATATCGATCTGCTCGCGCTATCGCCGGGCGTGGCTTTCGATAGCGCATTGGTGCAATCAGCGCAGGTGCGGAATATTCCGGTGTGGTCCGAGGTTGATTGCTTCAATGTCGCGTGTACGGCCGCCTGCCCCGCCAGCAAGGTGCTCGCGATTACGGGGGCGAATGGCAAAACCACGACGACGGCGTTGGCCGCACATCTGCTGAATGCGGTCGATATTGATGCTATCGCCTGCGGCAATATTTCACCCTCGTTGCTCGATGCTTTCATGGCACGTCAGTCTTCGGGACGGTGGCCGGCCATCTGGGTGCTCGAGTTATCGAGTTTTCAACTGGAGGCAACGCAGTGCATGCGTAGCGATGCTGCCATCATTCTGAATCTCAGCGAAGATCACCTGGATCGTCATGTCACGATGGCCGGCTACGCTGCGGCCAAGGGACGCATTTATGAGAATTGCGCCTACCCGATTTGGAATCGCGCGGATCTGTGGGCAGACGCCTATGGCTTGGATCAAGCCAAGGCTATCAGCATCGGCGATGACGCGCCAACGCGTCCCACCGACTTCGGCCTGGCGGATGGTGTGGTTGTGCGTGGGGCCGAACGTATCATCTCGATGTCCGCGTTGCCGCTCTTGGGTCGCCATAATGTGCTCAATGTCCAAGCGGCGCTGGCGCTCATCGCGCATGTCTTGCCGGCGGGCAAAACATTGGCCGATCTGGTTCCTGGCATGGCCAGCTTCCGCAGCCTGCCGCACCGTGTGGCACTCATCGCTACGCTCGACGACGTGCGCTATGTCGACGATTCGAAAGCGACGAATGTGGGCGCCACCCTGGCGGCCATCGATGGGCTCTATGATCCGGTGCAACCCCAGTGCAAGTTGCTCCTGCTGCTAGGTGGCGAAGGCAAGCATCAGGATTTTTCGCCGTTAACGGGGGCACTGGATCGCGCCGCTCGCGCCGTTGCACTGATCGGCCAGGATGCTGAAGCAATCGCCGCCGTGTTGCCGCCCTTGCTGCCCGCGCAGCGCTTCGGTGATCTACCGGCTGCCACGCGCTGGCTGGCTGACCAGGCGCAACCGGGCGACACAGTCTTGTTGTCGCCGGCCTGCGCCAGCCTGGATATGTTCCGCAACTACGGCGAGCGGGCGCAGGTCTTCATTGATACCGTAAGGGCGCTGAATAGCTGTGCACCGATGAAAGACGGGGCGGCCGCATGAATCGTCTGATGCGCATGATCAACTCGCCCGAGGAGCAGTCTGAGGTGGATCCGCTGCTCGTCTGGAGTGCGCTGGCGCTGCTACTCATCGGCCTGATCATGGTGTATTCGGCATCGATCGCCTTCGCGGAAGGCAGCCGCATGTTCGGCCGTAATCCCAATTATTTCCTGATTCGCCATGCCATCTTCCTGACGATCGGTCTGGCGGCGGCAGGTGTCGCCTTCCAGGTGCCCACGCAGGTATGGCAACGCTGGTCGCCCTACCTGTTCCTGGGCGGCATTGTGCTCCTGGCATTGGTTTTGATCCCGGGCCTTGGCCGTGATGTGAATGGCGCGCGGCGCTGGTTGCCGCTATTCGTCGTCAACCTGCAGCCTTCCGAATTGATGAAGTTGTTTGTCGTGCTCTATGCCGCAGATTTCACCGTGCGCAAGATGAATGTCATGCACAGCCTGAAAAAAGCCTTTCTTCCCATGTTCGTAGCGATGGTCCTGGTGGGCTCCTTGCTACTCAAGGAACCCGACTTTGGCGCCTTCGTGGTCATTATCTCGATCGCCTTCGGCATCCTTTTCCTGGGCGGCATGAAGATCAAACCGTTCGTGATCCTGATTCTGCTGCTGCTGATTGCGTTTGCGATCCTGATCATTGTGTCGCCATACCGTCGCGACCGGATCTTCGGCTTCATGGATCCCTGGGCGGATGCACTGGGTCGGGGCTATCAGTTGTCCCATTCGCTGATCGCCTTTGGTCGTGGTGAATTCTTCGGGGTCGGATTGGGCGGCAGTGTCGAAAAACTCTTTTATTTGCCGGAAGCGCATACCGATTTTCTGCTGGCCGTCATTGCCGAAGAACTGGGTTTTGTCGGTGTGGTTGTGGTGATCACCCTGTTTGGTTTAATGATCCAGCGCATCATCATGGTCAGCAAGCAGTGTGTGAAGCTGGATCGCTGCTTTGCCGCACTTGTTGCGCAAGGGGTTGCTATCTGGATTGGTGTTCAGGGCTTCATCAACATGGGCGTGAATATGGGATTGTTGCCGACCAAGGGGCTCACGTTGCCGATGATGAGTTTTGGTGGTTCGGGCATTCTGGTGAACTGTGTCGCAATCGCGATTCTATTGCGCATTGACTGGGAAAACCGGCAGATGATGCGGGGGCGTCGACCATGAACACCCGCAAGACATTGCTCGTGATGGCCGGGGGCACCGGCGGCCACATCTTTCCGGCGCTGGCGGTCGCCGACGTGTTGCGTCAGCAAGGCTGGCGCGTGGTCTGGCTGGGCAACCCGAAAGGGATGGAAGCAAAGCTTGTGCCGGCACGCGGTTATGAATGCGCCTGGGTGGAATTTGCCGCCGTGCGTGGCAAGGGTGTGATGCGCAAACTCATGCTGCCGGTGAATCTGCTACGCGCCTGTCTGGCTGCGCAGCGCGTGATTCGTAATGTGCGCCCGGATGTCGTGCTCGGTATGGGCGGTTACATCACCTTCCCGGGGGGCGTCATGGCACGGCTGGCCGGTGTTCCTCTGGTTGTGCATGAACAGAATGCGGTTGCCGGCCTGGCGAACAAGGTCCTGAGCCGGATCGCGACCTGCGTATTGACCGGTTTTCCGGAAACGTTGCCGAATGCGACCTGGGTCGGCAATCCTGTACGCGCCGATATCGCCGAGTTACCCGAACCGCAAGCGCGGTATGGCACGCGTGCGGATAATGAACCATTGCATGTGCTGGTCGTGGGCGGCAGTCTGGGGGCGCAAGCCTTGAACACCGCAATGCCAATGGCGGTAGGGCAGATGCCTATCGCGCAACGCCCAATCATTCGTCATCAAACTGGCCCACGTGATCAGGCCTCGGTGCAGGCCGCCTATGAGGCTGCGAATACCAACGCCGATGTGCAGCCATTCATTGATGATATGGCGGCTGCCCTGGCCTGGGCTGATCTCGTGGTGTGTCGCGCTGGTGCCCTGACCGTAGCTGAGCTGGCCGCCGCCGGCGTTGCCAGTGTGCTGATTCCTTTTCCGCATGCCGTCGACGATCATCAGCGCGTCAATGCCGAATTCCTGGTCAATGGCCATGCGGGTCATTGCGTGATTCAGAAAGAACTCACGTCGGAACTATTGATCGCCCTCCTGCAGCAGTCGCGCGCTGAACTCCGGGCGCAAGCGATTGCAGCGCGAGCGCTGGCTCGTGCCGAAGCCGCAAATACGGTGGCTGATATTTGTAAGGAGCTTGCCGCATGAAGCACAAGATTCACCACCTGCACTTCATTGGTATTGGTGGCTCCGGCATGAGCGGGATTGCCGAAGTGTTGCTTAATCTGGGTTACACGGTCAGCGGTTCGGATCTGCAAGCGGGCGCCGCCACCCAACGTCTGGCGGCGTTGGGCGCAAAGATTTTGCTCGGCCATGAAGCCGTAAATATTGCGGGCGCTGACGCCATCGTCGTGTCGACGGCGGTCCAAGCCGGTAACCCCGAAGTGATTGCCGCGCGCGAAGCGCGCATTCCCATCGTGCCACGCGCCCAGATGCTGGCCGAACTGATGCGCCTGAAGCAGGGTATCGCGGTGGCGGGGACACACGGTAAAACGACGACCACCAGCCTGATCGCTTCGATTCTGGGCGAGGGGGGTCTGGATCCGACCTTCGTGATTGGGGGGCGCCTCAATGCGGCGGGCGCCAATGCACGCTTGGGCACGGGCGATTTCCTGGTGGCCGAAGCGGACGAATCCGATGCCTCGTTCCTACGTCTGTCACCGGTGATCTCGGTAGTGACCAATATCGATGCCGACCACATGGAAACCTATGGCCATGATTTCGACAAGCTGAAACAGGCTTTTGTCGATTTTCTGGAGCGTCTGCCGTTCTATGGTGTCGCCGTGTTGTGCACGGACGACCCGACTGTGAACGAGATCATGCCGCAAGTCACCAAGCAGATCGTGCGTTATGGCCTGAACGAGAATGCCAATATCCGCGCCGAGAACGTGCGTGCCGACAAAGGCCGTATGCACTTCACAGCGGTTCGCATCAATGGTTCGATTTCACGTTTGCCCATTACGCTGAACCTGCCCGGTGTGCACTACGTGCAGAACGCACTGGCGGCGATTGCCGTGGCAACCGAGGTGGGCGTTGCCGATGACGCCATCGTCAAGGCGCTCGGCGAATTCCGTGGCGTCGGCCGTCGCTTCCAGCGCTATGGTGAACTGCCTCTGCCAAAGGGGGGCACCGTGACGGTGATTGATGACTACGGCCATCACCCGGTTGAAATGACGGCAACGCTGGCCGCAGCGCGCGGCGCTTTCCCCGGTCGGCGTCTGGTATTGGCTTTCCAGCCGCACCGCTATTCGCGGACGCGTGATTGCTTCGAAGATTTTGTTCAGGTGCTGGGTACGGTTGACGCGTTGTTGCTGACGGAAGTCTATGCCGCGGGCGAAGCACCGGTCGTGGCGGCTGATGGCCGGGCCCTGGTCCGCGGCGTTCGTGTGACCGGCAAGATCGAACCGCAGTTTGTCGAGTCGGTCGGCGATCTGCCAGCGGCCTTGCTTGATACCTTGCAGGATGGCGATGTGCTGCTGACGATGGGCGCGGGCTCAATCGGTGGGACGGCCGCCAAACTCTTTGAAGCTGTAGGTGCGGACGCCGAGCAATGATGATGAACGAGCCCCGTCACTTCGCCAATCAGCTGCCTGCCCTGCGCGGCCAGTGGGCGGATAACGTCGCTATGGCACGTCATGTGTCGTGGCGGGCGGGTGGCATGGCGCGCCGAGCATACACGCCGGCTGATCTGGACGATCTGGCCGCCATGCTGGCCCAATTACCGGTCGACGAGCCGATGCTCTTTGCGGGCCTCGGCAGCAATCTGCTGGTGCGCGATGGTGGTTTTAAAGGCACGGTGATCTTTCTGCATGCCGCCTTGAATACCCTGCGTGTTGAACGGCTGCCGGGTGTCGCTGCGGATCAGGATGAACTGATTTACGCCGAGGCCGGTGTGGCCAGCCCGAAGGTGGCGCGCTTCGCTGCCAATCTGGGTCGCGATGCCGCCTTCATGGCGGGAATTCCGGGCACGGTGGGCGGTGCATTGGCGATGAACGCCGGTTGTTATGGCGCCGAAACCTGGCCGTTTGTCTTGCAGGTCTGCACCATTGACCGACAGGGCCGGCGGCATGTGCGTACACCCGCCGACTTTGAAATCGGGTATCGCCACGTGGCGCCACGCGACGTCGATGCTCAGGGTGAAGTCTTTGCCGCTGCCTGGTTTCGTTTTCCCGCTCAGGAAACCTCGGTGGCGCGTGCCACGATTCGCACACTTCTGGAGAAGCGCGTCGCCAGTCAGCCCTTGCGCTGGCCCAATGCCGGCTCGGTCTTCCGCAATCCGCCCGGCGATTTTGCAGCACGCCTTATTGAGGCCACCGGCCTCAAAGGTCTGCGTGTCGGTGGCGCAGAGGTCAGCACCGTGCACGCCAACTTTATCGTCAATGCCGATGGCACAGCCACGGCGGACGACATCGAGACTCTTATCACGACTGTACAAAGCCGCGTTGCAGCGGCGACGGGTGTGCAACTGATTCGTGAAGTCCGCATCGTCGGTGATGCGGCTTCGTCCTCATCCAGCCCAAAGGCCTGATCATCATGTCCCATTCGATAGATCCCAAAGCGCTCGGTAAGGTCGTCGTCCTGTTCGGCGGTTCGTCGGCGGAGCGGGAAGTGTCGCTCAATAGCGGCAGCCGTGTTCTGGCCGCGTTACAACGTCAGGGGGTCAATGCCCATGCATTTGATCCTGATCAGACACCCTTGTCAGCACTGGAAAACGCAGGCTTCGATCGCGCCTTCATCGCACTGCACGGCGGTATTGGCGAGAATGGCACGCTGCAGGGCTTCCTGGAAATGATCGGCTTGCCGTATACCGGTAGCGGCGTACTGGCTTCAGCGCTGGCCATGGATAAATGGCGGTCCAAGCTGGTCTGGCAGGCTGCCGGTTTGCCGACCCCGGCCTATCAGCTGATCGATGCCGACACCGATGCGCAGGCGGTGATTGATGCGCTGGGCTTACCCTTGTTCGTCAAACCGGTGCACGAAGGTTCCAGCGTTGGCGTCACCAAGGTGAAGGCGCCGGCCGAATTGATGCCGGCTTGGCAGGATGCCAATCAACACGACTCGGCGGTAATTGCTGAAACGGCATTGCTCGGGGGCGAATACACTGTGGCCGTCTGGCAAACGCCGCAAGGCCTGCAGGCCTTACCGCCCGTGCGTATCGTGCCGGCCACCGAGTTCTACGATTACGAAGCCAAGTACAACCGTGACGACACCCAGTACAACATTCCCTGTGGTTTGCCGGATGCCCAGGTACAGCACATGCAGGATCTAGCGGTGGACGCGTTCGAAGCCCTGGGTTGTCGTGGCTGGGGGCGCATCGACTTCCTGCTGGATGTGGCGGGTGCGCAATATGTGCTCGAAGCCAATACGGCGCCGGGTATGACGGATCATTCGTTGGTGCCGATGGCCGCGCGTGCCGCCGGTATCGATTACGACCAGCTTGTCCTGACCGTGACGGCGATGGCGGCGCTCGATTCTGGCAAGCAGAATCACTGAGGCGGAATGACCATGATCTGGAATCGTCCCGACCTCATGAATCGCCTGGCCAGTCTGCTCTGGGGATTGGGCTTGCTGCTCATACTCATCACGGTGGTACTCATGGTCATCCGCCTGCCACTCATTCCGGTGCGCGACGTATTCCTTGCCAAGCCGCTGGTTCGGGTTCAGATCGAGGATATTCGCGCCGGCATCGCACCGGCGATCGGCGGCAATTTTTTCACGGTGGACCTCAAGGCCATTCGCCAGGGCGTCGAGCGACAGCCCTGGGTCTATCGCGCCGATGTGCGCCGTCAGGGGCTCGGTAGTCTAGCGCTCGATATAGACGAACAGATGCCGGTGGCTCGCTGGGGCAGTGAAGGTGAGCGTGGTTTTTCCGTCTGGCTTAACCGGGATGGCGAAACCTTTGAAGTCGCTGACAGCACCCTGCCGAAAGACATGGGTACTTTGCCGGTGTTACATGGCCCGCTCGATACCGGTAACGATCTGATGGCGCGTTATGTGCGCTACAGCGCGCAGCTACAAC
The DNA here is from genome assembly GCA_018883265.1 of Rhodocyclaceae bacterium. Classification (GTDB taxonomy): domain Bacteria; phylum Pseudomonadota; class Gammaproteobacteria; order Burkholderiales; family Rhodocyclaceae; genus Fluviibacter. The sequence goes on from VEQK01000020.1 coordinate 15,742, forward strand.
CGACAGGGCGTTCGATTCGTCAACTGGATCAGAGTTCGCGCCTTTCCTGGAGTATGCGTCTCGATAACGGCACGCGCGTGGAATTGGGTCGTGAGCGAACCTTGAATGGTGCAGACGACCTGGTCGCGACTTTCGTGCAGCTTTATCCGCAACTGATTGGTAACCGCGCAGTACCGCCAATCGTTGTTGACCTGCGTTACCCCGCTGGTGTGGCCGTGCGCTACCCGGTTGGGGGGACGTCATCCTCTTCCACCCCCTCCGACCGCAAAGGTAAGTCATGAGCAGAGAGAGTAAAGAACTGATTGTCGGCCTCGACATTGGCACGTCCAAGATCGTCGCTGTTGTCGCCGAGATCGCCCAGGATGGGCGCCTGAATGTGCTGGGCGTCGGCGCGCAGGAAGCGCGCGGCCTGTCACGCGGCGTGGTGGTGAACATTGAGGAAACCGTGCAGACGATTTCCAAGGTGATCCAGGAGGTTGAGCTCATGGCCGATTGCAAGGTCAAGGATGTGTATACCGGGATCGCCGGCAGCCACATCCGCAGCTTCAACTCCAACGGGATGGTCGCTATCAAGGATAAAGAGGTGACGCCGAGCGATGTCGATCGCGTCATCGAAACGGCGCGCGCGATGCCGATCCCGGCCGAACAGGAAATTCTGCACATCCTGACGCAGGAATTCGTGATCGATGGCCAGGACGGCATCCGCGAGCCGATCGGCATGAGTGGTATGCGCCTGGAAGTGAAGGTGCATATCGTCACCGGCGCCATCTCGGCCGCCCAGAACATCGTCAAGTGCGTTCGCCGTTGCGGCCTCGACGTCAACGATCTGATTTTGCAGCCGCTGGCTTCCAGCTACGCGGTGTTATCAGAAGACGAAAAAGACCTGGGGGTCTGCCTGATCGACATCGGGGGTGGCACAACCGACATCGCCGTCTGGGCGCAAGGCGCCATCCGTCACACCGCCGTAATCCCCATCGCCGGTAATCAGGTCACCAACGACATCGCCATGGCCTTGCGTACGCCAACGCGCGATGCCGAGGATATCAAGCGTCGTTCAGGTTGTGCGCTGGCCGATCTGGCCAATCCGGAAGAGATCATTGAAGTGGCCGGCGTTGACGACCGACCCAGCCGCAAGCTGTCGCGCCGGGCGCTGGCCGATGTCATCCAGCCGCGCGTTGAAGAGCTCTTCGAAATCGTCCAGGCCGAACTGCGGCGCTCAGGCTACGAGAACGTGCTGTCGTCGGGGATTGTTATCACCGGCGGATCGGCATCGATGCCCGGCATGATCGAACTCGGTGAAGAAATTTTCCACATGCCGGTGCGTTTGGGTGAGCCCAAGTACAGCGGCCCCCTCGTTGATGTGATCAAGTCGCCGCGTTATGCGACGGCCTTCGGTCTCATTCTCGAAGCCTATAACCAGCGCAAGCGCGGCCAGCAGGTTCGCGAGAAGCAGGGTGGCGGCGTCAAAGACGTCTTCGGCACCATGCGCGCCTGGTTCGAAAAGAACTTTTAACCCCAGGAATTTCCGACCCGGTATGCGCAGTACAGGGTCGCGAAGTAGCAGCAAAGCAGCAAAGGCAACACAAGCAGTCGCAATAGCAGCAAGCAACCCATTCACCAGTCATACCGCTTTTAACGGAGGCATTTATGTTTGAGATTATCGAGAAAGAAGAAAACGGCACGGTCATCAAAGTGATCGGCGTCGGTGGTGCGGGCGGCAACGCCATCGACCACATGATTCGCGAAAACGTGCATGGCGTGCAATTCATTGCAGCCAACACGGATGCGCAGGCGCTCAATAACAGTCTGGCGGGTCATCGCATGCAGCTCGGTGGTTCGGGTCTGGGCGCAGGGGCCAAGCCGGCTGCAGGCCGTGCCGCGGCCGAAGAGCAACGCGAGCAGATCAAGCAGACCCTGCAGGGCGCACACATGGTCTTCATCACCGCCGGTATGGGGGGTGGTACCGGCACCGGTGCCGCCCCGATCGTGGCGGAAGTGGCGCGCGAGCTGGGTATCCTCAGCGTTGCCGTCGTCACCAAGCCTTTCGGTTTCGAAGGCAAGCGCATGAAAGCTGCCGAGGCCGGCATCGCCGAACTTGAACAGCATGTTGATTCGCTGATCGTCATCCTCAACGACCGCCTGATGGACGTGCTGGGAGACGATGCCGAAATGGAAGCCTGCTTCAAGGCGGCCGATGACGTGCTGCGTAACGCCGTGGGCGGTATTGCCGAGATCATCACCCTCAAGGGTCTGGTCAACGTCGACTTCGAAGATGTGCGCACGGTCATGGGCGCCATGGGTCGCGCCATGATGGGTTCGGCGGTTGCCGAAGGCATGGATCGCGCCCGCCTGGCTGCCGAACAAGCGGTCGCCTGCCCGCTGCTCGAAGGGGTGGAACTGGCCGGTGCCAAGGGCGTTCTGGTCAATATCACCGCTGCCAAGTCGCTCAAAATGCGCGAAGTCAACGAAGTCATGGCCACCATTGGTGATCACGTGTCGGATGAAGCCGAAATCATCTTTGGCGCCGTGTTCGACGAGAGCATGGGCGATCAGATGCGGGTGACTGTTGTTGCAACGGGTCTGGAAGATCAGCGTGCTCGCGGCGTGAAGTCAACCCGGGAAACCCTGACCGTTGTAGAGCCGTTACGCGCCACGGGTACGGGCGATGCCAGCCCCTTCGGCGATTTCAGCCAGTACGATCTGCCGCCGGGCATGCGCTCGGCACGTCAGACGGCAGCTGCCGCACCGGCCAGCAATCTGAAAGTCGAAGCCTTCGTATCGCAGGGCGTAGATCACTACGACATTCCGGCGTTTCTACGCAAGCAAGCGGATTAATCAATTGCAGTAGACGCTGCCTCCGGCCGGTGTGCGCCCTGCGCAGGCGCACCCGGCAGTCGGTAAGCGATTGAAGGGTAGCAGTTATTGGTTTTGCCTCCGAGCTGCACGCCATGAGGAGGCGTCCTTGTCTGTGTTAAAATTGCACGGGCGAGGGCTCCGTCCCTCCAAAGAAATCAGCAGGTTAAGAGCTATGTCCCAGATGTTGAGCCAACGCACCGTCAAGTCTGTCATCCGCGCCAGTGGCGTGGGACTGCACTCGGGTCGTAAAGTCACGCTCACCCTGCGCCCCGCGGCGCCGGATACGGGCATCGTCTTCCGTCGTGTCGATCTGGAAACCCCGGTAGATATCAAAGCGAGTGCGCTGCTGGTCGGCGACACGCGTATGTGTTCCTGTCTCGATGTAGACGGCGTTCGCGTCGGCACGGTCGAGCATTTGATGTCGGCCCTCTGTGGCTTGGGCATCGATAATGTGTGGCTGGATCTGGATGCGGCCGAGGTGCCTATACTGGACGGTTCGTCGTCCCCTTTTGTGTTTCTGATTCAGTCGGCGGGCATTGCCGAGCAGAATGTGCCCAAGCGCTTTTTGCGTATCAAGAAGCCGGTCGAGATCAGGGAAGGCGACAAGATCGCCCGTCTGGAGCCTTATGACGGCTTCAAACTGAATTTCTCCATTGTCTTCAATCACCCGGCCATTGACCGTACTGGCCAGCAGGTGAGTTTCGATTTTGCCGAGCAGGGTTATACGCGCGATATCGCCCGCGCCCGTACCTTCGGGTTCACGCAGGAAGTCGAGTTCCTGCGGGAGAATGGCCTCGCGCTCGGCGGTGGTCTGGAAAATGCCGTCGTGCTGGATGAGTACCGCATCCTCAATAGTGATGGCCTGCGTTACGCCGATGAATTCGTGAAGCACAAGGTGCTGGATGCGATCGGTGATCTCTATCTGATCGGTCATCCGATCATCGGTGAATTTACGGCTCACAAATCCGGCCACGATCTGAACAACAAACTCGCCCGTGCCGTGCTGGCCGATGCGGAGTCGTATGAGATTGTGTCCTTTGTACCGCCGGCCGAAGCGCCGGTGGGTATTACCCGCTGGATGCAGCAGGCTTACGCGTTAACCACCTGATTTTGCGGATTGGCGCAAGCGCGCCAGCGCGGCCCTCAGACCTTCATCCCGAACCTCGTTTTCCAATTCGCTTAATGATGCGGCCACAGCAGCCGATAGCGGTTCGCGGTAAAAAGCCGGCGCTTCCTTATCTTCCGGCAGCCCCGGCCGAATCCGAACTTCCAGGGCGCTACAGGCAAAGCCCGCATTGCGCCAGGCCTCGATCAGGCTCGGCCCCGTCTGGCGCAAACGGGCGCCCAAGCTGGGGTGGTTGGCGAGCACCGTCACCGTATCGGCAGTCAGATTCGCCACCCGACAGCTTTTAGCCATATTCGCTGGCAGCACAGAGATCAAGGCATCCTGCAAACGCTGCAGTGTATGGGCGTGTTGCATCAACCCGCCGAGTGTGGCGGTCTCCTGGTCCTGGCTGCGTGCCCTTCCGCCATATTCCAGGACATCAGATAGGGCGCGGAGGGTGGTTGAGCGGTGTTGGCTGCGATACATGATCTAAGGTTATATGAAACCGAGGCTAATTGTCAGCTTGCGTATGGCTATGCCGTGATCAAAGGCGCCCTCATCAATAAAAAGCATCGCAAATCGGGCTAACCTTTGATGCACAGCATGCCTTGTGCGTGCTTTTGGCGAACCAAAAGCGATGCGGGGCAGGGTGCGGGTCAGGTTTGGCTCGATTTTGGACGGAACGTCCCATGAGAGCCGGGCCTGCCCGCGCCCTGGCGCACGGGAGTTGCGGGTTTTAGGAGGGGCTAATGAGGCGCCAACATGCTAAAATCCCGAGGCTTTTTACTGGAAAAACCCACATGATTTCTGGCCTGCTCAAATCCATCTTCGGAAGCCGTAACGACCGACTGCTCAAGACTTATCGCAAGCACGTCGAGCGCATCAACGCGCTGGAGCACTCGATGGAAGCCTTGTCGGACGACGCACTCCAGGCCAAAACGGGCGAATTCCGCACCCGCCTGGCTGGTGGCGAAACGCTTGACGCCCTGCTGCCGGAAGCCTTCGCGGTCGTCCGTGAGGCCAGCAAGCGCGTGCTGGGCATGCGCCACTTTGATGTACAGCTCGTCGGCGGTATGGTGCTTCATTACGGCAAGATCGCCGAAATGCGTACCGGCGAGGGCAAAACGCTGGTTTCCACGCTGCCGGCCTACCTGAATGCCCTAGCTGGCACGGGGGTGCATATCGTGACCGTCAATGACTATCTGGCCCGCCGTGATGCCGAGTGGATGGGCCAGTTGCACCGCTGGCTGGGACTGGACGTTGGCTGTAACCTGGCGCAATTGTCGTCGGAAGAAAAGCGTGCCGCTTACGCCTGTGATATCACCTATGGCACCAACAACGAATTCGGCTTCGACTACCTGCGCGACAACATGGTGTACGACGTACAGGATCGCGTTCAGCGTAAGCTGCATTACGCGATCGTCGACGAAGTCGACTCGATCCTGATTGATGAAGCGCGGACGCCGCTCATCATCTCCGGTCAGGCCGAAGACCATACCGAGCTCTACGTGCGCATGAATGCGCTGGCGCCCATGCTCACCCGTTGCCAGGAAGAAAACGGCCCCGGCGATTTCTGGGTCGATGAAAAAGCGAACCAGGTGCTGCTGACCGAAGAAGGTCACGAGAGCGCCGAACGGATTCTGGTACAGGCTGGCATGCTGGCCGAGGGCCATAGTCTGTACGAAGCCAGCAATATTCTGCTCATGCACCACCTGACCACCGCCTTGCGCGCGCACAACCTGTTCCATCGCGACCAGCACTATGTGATCCAGGATGATGAGGTCGTCATCGTTGATGAATTTACCGGTCGTCTGATGAGCGGACGCCGCTGGTCCGATGGTCTGCATCAGGCCGTCGAAGCCAAGGAGAACGTCGCGATCCAGCATGAGAACCAGACGCTGGCCTCGATTACCTTCCAGAATTATTTCCGCATGTACGGCAAGCTGGCCGGTATGACCGGTACGGCCGATACCGAAGCCTATGAGTTCCAGCAGATCTACGGTCTGGAAACCGTGGTGATTCCGACGCATCGCCCTGCCGTGCGCAAGGATCAGCAGGATCAGATCTATCGCACCGATCAGGAGAAGTACAAGGCCATTGTTGCCGACATCCGTGCACAGCATGCGGCGGGTCGCCCGATTCTGGTGGGCACCACCTCGATCGAGAATTCCGAACTGCTGTCCGATCTGCTCAAGCGCGAAAAGCTCGAGCACCAGGTGCTGAACGCCAAACAGCATGAGCGGGAAGCCGAGATCGTGGCCCAGGCTGGCAAGCCCGGCATGATCACCATCGCCACCAATATGGCCGGGCGCGGTACCGATATCGTCCTCGGTGGCAACATCGGCAAGCAGGTCGATGCCATTCGTGCTGACGCCAAGATTTCCGATGCTGCCAAAGAAGAGAAGATTGCCGCGCTGCGTGCCGAATGGCAGAAGACACACGATGCCGTCATTGCTGCGGGTGGGTTGCACATTATCGGTTCCGAGCGTCATGAATCACGCCGTATCGATAACCAGCTGCGCGGTCGTGCCGGTCGTCAGGGCGATGCCGGCAGCTCGCGTTTCTTCCTGTCGCTGGATGATTCACTGCTGCGCATCTTTGCCGGGGATCGCATCAAATCGATCATGGATCGTCTGAAGATGCCGGAAGGCGAAGCGATTGAGCACGCCATCGTGACCCGCTCGCTGGAATCGGCGCAGCGCAAGGTCGAGGGTCGCAACTTCGACATCCGCAAGCAGCTACTAGAATATGACAATGTGGCCAATGATCAGCGCCGCGTTATTTACGGTCAACGTAACGAGCTACTCGAGACGCACGAAATTGCCCAGACCATGACCGCCTTGCGCCACGGTTTGCTGGAGGAGGTCTTCCGCACCTACGTGCCGGAAGGCTCAATCGACGAGCAGTGGGACCTCCCCACGCTGGAAAATGTGCTTGAAGCCGAATATCAGCTGCGTGTACCTCTGGCCGAGATGGCTCAGGGCGCCGATGCGCCGGACGATGAGGCGCTGCTCGAGCGCCTGATTGCGGCCGCTGATGAGGTCTACGCCGCCAAGGTGGCGCTCGTTGGTGACGAGTCGTTCAGTGGCTTCGAACGCAGCGTCATGCTGCGGAGCCTGGATACGCATTGGCGCGAACATCTGTCGGCGCTGGATCATCTGCGCCAGGGAATCCATTTGCGCGGCTACGCTCAGAAAGACCCGAAGCAGGAATACAAACGCGAAGCCTTCGAGCTCTTCGACAGTATGCTGAGCGCGGTGCGCCGCGAAGTGACCCGCACGCTCATGACGGTGCGCATCGCCACGCAGGAAGAGATTGACGCAGCTGCTGCCGCCGAACAGGCTGCATTGTCGAATGTGAGTTATGAGCACGGGGGCTTCGTTGATCAGGACGGCAATGCTTACGATCCGGAAACGGTCAACCGTAATGCGCCTTGCCCTTGTGGCTCCGGGGAGAAGTTCAAGCACTGCCACGGGAGAATGCTTTAATGCCGGTCAACTACGCCACCCCTGCGCCCGAGGCGTTGCATGTGGTCGCCGGCATTCGGTTGGGTGTGGCCGCAGCCGGCATCCGAAAAAAGGATCGTCAGGATCTGACAGTGATTGCTGTCGAACCGGGCGCCAGCGTGGCCGGTGTCTTTACGCAGAACCGTTTTTGCGCGGCCCCCGTGCAGGTGTGCAGAGCGCATCTCGCGGAACGCGGCAACGCCGATATCCGTGCGCTGGTCATTAACACGGGTATTGCCAATGCCGGTACCGGCGAGCAGGGTCTGGCTGCATCCAATACCACCTGCGCCGAACTGGCCGCCTTGCTGAAGGTAGAGGCCAGCCAGATTCTGCCGTTTTCCACGGGCGTCATTCTGGAGCCATTGCCGGTTGACCGGCTGGTGGCAGGTTTACCGACGGCTGTTGCCGATCTGGCGCCGAACCACTGGCATGCCGCAGCGCACGCCATCATGACCACCGACACCATTGCCAAGGCCGCTTCGCGTCAGCTCTCGATCAATGGCCAGACGATCACCATCACCGGTATCTCCAAGGGTGCCGGCATGATCAAGCCGAACATGGCGACTATGCTGGGTTTTGTCGGCACCGATGCCGGTGTTGCGCCGCAACTGTTGGCCGATACGCTCAAGGCGGTTGCCGATGAATCCTTTAACGCGATCACGGTGGATGGCGACACGTCGACCAATGATTCCTTCGTGACCATCGCGACCGGCAAATCGGGTGTGCAGTTCAGCACGGGCCAGGAAGCCGGTTGGCCCGAATTTGCCGCCGCGCTGACGGCCGTCGCCCAGGAACTGGCGCAGGCCATCGTGCGCGATGGCGAGGGCGCAACCAAACTGATCACGGTCGATGTCAGCGGCGGCCAGTCGCGCAAGGAATGTCGCGCTGTTGCCTATGCCGTCGCCCATTCGCCGCTCGTTAAAACCGCTTTCTTCGCCTCGGATCCCAACCTGGGCCGAATTCTGGCGGCCATTGGGTACGCCGGCATCAAGGATCTGGATGTCGACACGATTCGCGTCTGGCTGGCCAGCCGGAGCGGAGAGACGCTGGTCGCCGAGCAGGGTGGCCGTGCCGCAGTGTATACCGAAGACCAGGGCGCCGCCATCATGAAAGATGCCGAAATTACCGTGCGTATCGACCTGGCGCGTGGCGCCGCCCAGGCCACAGTCTGGACCTGCGATCTGTCGTACGATTACGTCAAGATCAACGCCGATTATCGTAGCTAACCTTTCTGAGAGTCTGTTATGCCCGGATTATTGCCTGCAGTAGACCCTGATGGATTACTCGAGTTTTCGGTGGTGTATACCGACCGATCGCTCAACCACATGTCGGCTCAGTTCAAGAAGGTCATCACCGATATTTCGGCCGTGCTCAAAGAGGTCTATGCCGCTGACAGTACGGTCGTGATTCCCGGGAGCGGTACCTACGGGATGGAGGCGGTGGCACGACAGTTCGCGCAGAATCAGAAATGCCTGATTTTGCGTAACGGCTGGTTCAGTTACCGCTGGACCCAGATTTTTGAGGCAGGTCGACTCTCGGATGATGTGACCGTCTTGCAGGCGCGCCAGATAGGCGATGGCCCGCAGGTGCCCTTCGCCCCGGCGCCGATTGACGAGGTGGTTGGCTGGATTCTTCGCGAAAAACCGGCGCTCGTCTTTGCGCCGCATGTGGAAACAGCGGCAGGTATTATTCTGCCGGATGACTATCTGCGTGCAGTCGGTGAAGCGGTCGAGTCGGTAGGTGGCCTGTTTGTGCTGGATTGCATTGCCTCGGGCGCTGTCTGGGTCAATATGCGTGCCAACAAGGTGGACGTGCTCATCAGTGCGCCACAAAAGGGCTGGAGCAGTTCGCCCTGCTGTGCGCTGATCGGCCTGAGTCAGCGCGCCCGCCAACGGATCGATCAGACGCAAAGCAGTAGTTTTTCGTGCGATCTGCGCAAGTGGCTCCAGATCATGGAAACCTATGAAGCAGGCAGTCATGTCTACCACACGACGATGCCGACCGATTCGTTGAAGGTACTGCGCAACGTGATGCTGGAAACACGCTCGCATGGCTTTGACTATCTGCGTGCCCAGCAGGAATTGCTGGGCGCCAAGGTGCGCCGGTTGTTCGAATCACGCGGTTTTCCCAGCGTTGCCGCGCCGGGTTTCCAGGCGCCGGGCGTTGTTGTTTCCTACACGCAGGATCCCGAGATTCAAAGCGGTAAAAAATTCATCGATGTCGGCTTGCAGACTGCGGCGGGTGTGCCGTTACAGTGTGGCGAAGGCCCCGAATTCCGCACCTTCCGGGTCGGGTTGTTTGGCCTGGAAAAGCTGTTGCATATCGACCGGGTCGTCAAGCATCTCGAAACCGCGCTCGATCAGATTCAGCAGTCTTGCGCATCTGCCTAGAGGACATTCCATGTTCATCATCGCGCCCAGCATTCTTTCCGCCGACTTTGCCCGTCTGGGTGAAGAGGTCAGCAATGTCATTGCTGCGGGCGCCGACTGGATTCACTTCGATGTCATGGACAACCATTATGTGCCCAACCTGACGGTGGGGCCGCTGGTATGCGAAGCCATTCGTCCGCACACCAGCGCGCCGATCGATGTGCACCTGATGGTCAGCCCCGTCGATAGTCTGATCGAATCATTCGCCAAGGCCGGCGCCGACTGGATCAGCTTTCACCCGGAAGCATCGCCACACGCCGACCGTTCGCTGAACCTGATTCGTTCGCTCGGCTGTAAAGCCGGCCTCGTGTTGAATCCGGCGACACCCATCGAGGTACTCGATTGGGTTATGGATCGTCTGGATCTCGTGCTGCTGATGTCGGTCAACCCCGGTTTCGGTGGGCAGTCGTTCATTCCGGCCACGCTGGATAAGCTCAAAGCCGTGCGCGCGAAGATCGACGCCTACAGCGCGCGCACCGGTCGACCGATCCGTCTGGAAATTGATGGTGGTATCAAGATCGACAATATTGCCGAAGTGGCCCGAGCGGGGGCCGATACCTTCGTTGCCGGCTCAGCGATCTTCAATACGCCGGATTACGCCGCCACCATCGCCGCGATGCGCGCCGAACTTTCCAAGGTGGCCTGATGACGGCGCCGGATGTTTTGAAAGCCGATTTGGCGTCGACGCGCAGTCTGACCATTGATCTTGACGGCACGCTGGTCGATACAATTTTTGACCTGCATCAGGCCTGCAACGCCATGCTCGCCGAGCTGGCATTGCCAGATCGCAGCGTGGACGAGATCGCCCGTTTCGTTGGTCGTGGCACCCACCAGTTAGTACGCCGTTGCCTGTCCGATGAGCTGAGCGGCAATGAACCCGATGCCGAACTGTTTGAAACGGGCCTTGCGGCCTACCTCAAGCACTACACGCATATCAACGGCAAACATGCCCGCGTTTATGCGGGCGTTAAGGAGGGTTTGGCAGCGTTACAGACCGCCGGATACCCGATGGGTGTGGTCACTAACAAACCGCTGAAGTTCACCTTGCCTTTGCTAGAGGCGACGGGGCTGGCGCCGTATTTCAAAGCGGTGATCGGTGGCGATTCGACCCCGCATAAAAAACCGGCGCCGGACCCCATTATCGCGGCGTGTCTCGAAATGGACGTATCGCTGATCCACAATCTGCATGTGGGTGATTCGGGCAATGATATCCAGGCTGCGCGGGCGGCCGATTGTCTGGCCGCCGGTGTCAATTACGGTTATGCCGAGGGGTATCCCATCGACGCCAGTCAGTGTGACGTGATCGTCGGTAGTCTGGCCGAACTGGCCGCCATGCTGCCAGCGATGCCAAACATCGGCCAAACTCGTGCACACTAGAGACATGATGAATTCCGCACACCTGCACCATCCGATTTGCGTTACGGCGCCCGAGGCGGAAGCCGCCTTCAAGCGCCTCGCGGAGGAAGGTTACAACCGTATTCCGGTGACACTGGAAACCCTGGCCGATCTCGAGACACCACTATCGCTGTACCTGAAGCTGGCCAATGCACCCTACACCTTTCTATTCGAGTCAGTGCAGGGCGGCGAACGTTTTGGACGCTATTCCTTCATTGGTTTGCCAGCGAATACCCGCCTCACGATTCATGGTCATCAGCTGACCCGACTGCACAATGGTGAGGTGGTGGAATCGCGCGAATCCGCCGACCCGCTGGCCGACATCGCCGCCTACCAGGCAAGTTTCAAAGTGCCTCACCAGCCCGGTCTGCCGCGTTTCTGTGGCGGTCTGGTCGGCATCTTCGGTTACGACACGGTGCGTTATATCGAACCGCGCCTGGCGATGGCCTCGCACCCGGATCCGATCGGTACACCGGATATTCTGCTGATGCTGGTTGAAACGCTGGCCATCGTCGATAACCTGTCCGGCAAGCTGACGCTTGTGCACTACGCTGACCCGGCACAGCCCAATGCGTTTGCCAGTGCACAGGAGTTGCTTGCAAGCTTGCAGCAGCGCTTGCATGCGCCGGCGGTTGCGCCCGAAGTGGCGCCGGCGGTGGCAGCGCCGGTAGCGCCGGTGTCGCTGTTTGGCGAAGCTGCTTTCAAAGCCGCCGTCCTCAAGGCCAAGGAATACATCACCGAAGGCGACATCATGCAGGTCGTGCTGTCGCAGCGCATGCAGAAGCCGTTCCATGCCCACCCGCTCTCGCTATACCGCAGCCTGCGCACGTTGAACCCATCGCCGTACATGTTTTACGTTGATGCGGGCGATTTTCATGTGGTCGGTTCGTCACCGGAAATTCTTGTCCGCCTGGAGAATGAGCATGCCAGCGAACCCGAAGGCAAGGCACCCAAGATCACGTTGCGCCCGATTGCCGGCACGCGCCCACGTGGCACAACGCCCGAGGCCGATGCGGCGCTCGCTGCAGAATTACTGGCCGATGAAAAGGAGTGTGCCGAGCACACCCAATTGCTGGACCTGGGGCGGAATGATGTCGGCCGTGTCGCGCAAACCGGCAGCGTCAAACTGACGGACCGCATGGTCATTGAACGCTATTCGCATGTCATGCATATCGTTTCCAATGTCGAAGGCGATTTGAAGCCGAACCTGAGTGCCCTGGATGTGCTCAAAGCGACTTTCCCGGCAGGCACCGTTTCCGGGGCGCCCAAAGTACGCGCCATGGAAATCATCGACGAACTGGAACCGGTCAAGCGCGGGGTCTATGCCGGTTCGGTCGGTTACCTGGGCTTCAGCGGTGACATGGATCTGGCCATCGCGATTCGCACGGCCGTCATCAAGGATGGCATTCTGAATGTGCAGGCAGGGGCCGGTATTGTGGCCGATTCCAATCCGGATGCCGAATGGCAGGAAACACAGAATAAGGCGCGGGCGGTGATTCGTGCGGCCGAGCTAGCCGAATCAGGACTGTTGCCAAAGATTGATGTGGCGCACTCATAGCGATTGGTGTCTCTGCTTCAGAAACAAAAAAAGGCCTGCAGTGCAGGCCTTTGCCGTTGGAGCAGGACAGCTTACTTGCGACCCTTGCCAGCGGCCTTAACGGCAGCGTTGGTTACGGTGTTCACACCGGCTTCGGTGAACTCGGCGGCTTGCTTGGCAGCCTTGTTCAGGTTGTCAAATGCCGAGTTAGCGGCGGCAACAGCCTGGTTCACAGCAGCCATGGCCACATCAGCACCAAACGGGGCCGATTGAGCACTCTTCTTGGCGAAATCCTGAGCCGTCTTGTTCAGTTCTGCAAACTTCGACTGGAACAGCTTGTTCAGTTCTTCGGCAGCGCCGGTCGAAATTTCGTAAACGCTACGCGAGTACGAAACGGCCTTTTCAACAGCCGGTTGAGCCAGCTGGGCTTGCAGGGCAGCAGCTTCCTGCGGGGTCTTGGCGCCGAGCAGGGTCTTGGCGTTCTTGGCGTTGTCAGCAAAAGCTTCGCGCACGGTGTGCAGGTTCAGGGCAGCCAGGCTTTCGGCAGTTGACAGGGCGGTTTGAGCAACCGACAGCAGCAGTTCGATGTTGGCTTTGCTGGCAGCAGCGGCTTGGTCGAGGTTCAGGTTGGCGTTCATAAGATTCTCCAGAGGATTACGTTGATGTTTAAAGCAGAAAACGGGTCGGTACAGGTCAAAAAACAATTTGTGCACCGCAACAATTCCAAGTATAAGGCCAGAATTCAGGAAGTCAAGGCAAAGGCGGAAAAGATTTTCTGGATTAAGATACGTGCCGGTCTGTTTGGCATGTCTACTCCATGAAAAAGCTCCTCTCACTGCTGTTGTTGGCGTTTGCTGGTACCGTTTTTGCAAGCGATGACCCCATCGTCAGGGCGGGCCATTGGTTCGCCATTGCCAAAGGTGAAACCATTGTCGTTTTTTACGACCCCTATCAGACCCGACAAAACTCCGATGGATTTGTCGAAAGCGTGGTTTACAGTCGCCATCTTCTTGACGGCAGCCTCATAAAACCATCGTACATTCAGGTGAATTGTGCCAATCGAACTTTGCAGGTTCATTCGATCGGGTCCAGTGGTCAGCGTCAACTCACGAAAGATTGGCACGTGCCGAATGACAGATCCGTGGGGACTGAATGGGTAAAGACCTTATGCGGCTACACGACCGAGTCCGGGGTCAAGATCGCCTTTATTGGTTTTATGGAGAACCCCTATAATCCGGCACGTTCGACCCACATCTACTGGTTGCCGGAGGTGGAGCACAGCCCCTCGGTGCCCGGGGGTAAAACGTATCAGCTCATTTACTACGTCGACAACGATAGCCGGGGTTACGATGGTTTTCTTTACCTGGATTGCGTGCAAAACCGTTATGCGACAGCCACCTTCCTTGATTTGGATTTGCTGAACTGGCAAGCCGATCCACCGCCGGAATCCGTGGCTGGGTATCTGATGTTCAAGGCCTGCGGCAAGCGTCCCCAATAGTAGAATAGCAAGTTGAGAATTTAGCGCGAACGAACTCCGGCCTCCTCGGTGATTTTATGCTTCTGATGATCGATAACTATGACAGCTTTACCTACAACCTCGTTCAGTACTTCGGAGAACTGGGGCAGGAGGTCAAGGTCATTCGTAACGACGCCATTACCGTTGATGAAATAGGTGCGCTCAAGCCGCAATATCTGGTGATTTCACCGGGGCCCTGCGCACCGGCGCAGGCGGGCGTGTCCTTGGCGGCCATTAAGGCATACGCCGGCAAGATCCCCCTGCTGGGCGTTTGCCTCGGTCATCAAGCCATCGGCGAAGCCTTCGGCGGCAAGGTCATCCACGCCAAGCAACTCATGCACGGTAAAACATCGCCGGTGTTTCATAAGGGTGTCGGCGTTTTCAAGGGGCTGTCCAACCCGATTACCTGCACGCGTTATCACTCGCTGGCCATTGAGCGAGAGAGCTTGCCGGATTGCTTCGAGATCACGGCGGAAACCGAAGACGGCGAAATCATGGGCGTTCGCCATAAAACCCTGCCGGTCGAGGGCGTGCAGTTTCACCCCGAATCGATTCTGACCGAGCAGGGGCACCAGATGCTTGATAACTTCCTCAAGGAATTTGCCTGATGAGTACGCAGCTTCTATTCAGCCCCAAAGAGGCGCTGCAACGGGTTATCGAACATCGCGAGATCTTCTACGAAGAAATGGTTTCCCTGATGCGCCAGATCATGCGTGGCGAGGTCTCGCCCGTCATGATCGCGGGTATCCTCGTTGGTCTTCGTGTCAAGAAGGAAACCATTGGCGAGATTACCGGTGCGGCCGAGGTCATGCGTGAGTTTGCCACCAAGGTACCCGTTGCCAACCCACACAGCCTGCTCGACATTGTGGGCACCGGTGGTGACGGTGCGCATACGTTCAATATTTCCACCACGGTGATGTTTGTCACGGCGGCGGCGGGCGTTCAAGTGGCCAAACACGGTGGTCGTTCGGTTTCGAGCCAGTCAGGCAGCGCCGATGCGCTCGAGGCGCTGGGCGCCAAGCTGGATTTGTCGCCGGCGCAGGTGGCCCATTGTATTGATCAGACGGGCATCGGTTTCATGTTTGCGCCCAACCACCACAGCGCCATGAAATATGCCGCGCCGGTGCGCAAAGAATTGGGCGTGCGCACGCTCTTTAATATTCTTGGCCCACTGACCAACCCGGCGAACGCAGGTACGCAACTGCTGGGGGTCTTCCATCCGGATCTGGTGGGCATTCTCGTACGTGTACTGCAGCGCCTCGGTAGCCATCGTGCACTGGTCGTGTACGGTGTTGATGGCCTTGATGAAGTCTCATTGGCGGGGCCAACCATGGTGGGTGAGCTCAAAGACGGTGAGGTTCGCGAATACCAGATCAAGCCGGAAGATTTCGGTATGACCCCGGCGCCGATCAGCGCGCTGCAAGTGGCCAACCCGGCGGAATCGATTGCCCGCATCAACGCCGTGCTGAGTAATGAACAAGGCCCCTCGCTCGATATCGTGCTGCTGAACGCAGGTGCTGCGCTCTATGCGGCGGGACATGCGGATACTATCGCGGCCGGCATTGCTCAAGCCCGCGAAGCTATCGCCTCGGGCGCGGCCATGAATAAACTGAATGAATTTGTCGCCTGCACGCAAGCGTTATAAGAAAAACGTATGAGCCAGAAAAGCGATATCCTCGCCAAAATCATGGCGACTAAAGAGGCTGAGGTGAAGGCCGGTTACGCTCAGCATAGCCTGGCCGAGATAGAAAGCCTAGCCAGGCAGCAGCCGCCAGCGCGTGACTTCGTCGGGGCGATTCGTTCAAAACTGACTGCGAAACAGGCTGCCGTCATCGCCGAAATCAAAAAAGCCAGCCCATCCAAAGGGGTCATTCGTGAGCACTTTGATCCGGCCGCGATTGCCCGTTCGTACGCTGCCCATGGCGCAGCCTGCCTCTCGGTGTTGACGGATGTCGATTACTTCCAGGGCGCCAATGCGTACCTGCAGGCCGCCCGCGCCGCCTGCAACCTGCCGGTGATCCGTAAAGATTTCATCATCGACCGCTGGCAGATCGCCGAAGCCCGCGCCATTGGCGCCGATGCCATCCTGCTCATTGTCGCCGCCCTCAGTGACGAACAACTGCATGATCTGGAAGCCTATGCCTTCAGCTTAGGTCTCGCTGTACTTGTCGAAGTACATGACGGCGAGGAGCTGACCCGGGCGCTGACCCTCAAAACACCGCTCATCGGCATAAATAATCGCAACCTGCGGACTTTTGAGGTCTCGCTGGATACCACGCTGACACTTAAAGATCGCATTCCGGCTGATCGGATTGTCGTGGCCGAAAGCGGCATACTGGCGCCGACCGATGTAACGCAGTTGCGCGATGCCAACGTGAACACCTTCCTGGTAGGCGAGGCCTTTATGCGCGCCCCGGAGCCAGGGGTGGAACTGGCGCGGCTGTTTGCCTGAGTGTTGGTAAGTCATTGACGCGCCTTCTAAACGATCTAGAATGGTGTCATGAAAACGAGCCACCAGCGCGAAGCAGAGATTCTGCAGATGCTCAAGGATCTGTTTGCCAATAGGAGAGCAGATCTGGATAAGCATCGCGTGCTGCTATTCGGATCCCGTGCCCGTGGTAGTGCCAAACAGCGGTCTGATTTCGATCTTGCCGTGGATGGTGATGGACCCTTGCCGCTTAAAAGTTTCTTTGAGATTGCGGAAGCCCTCGAAGACCTGCCAACGCTTTACAGCTTTGATTGGGTGGATCTGACTAGAGTTAACAGCCGATTTCGTGAGGAAGCGCTCAAGTCGGCAAAGGTGATCTATGAAGGCTGAATTCTTGCTTTCTGACCTCCAATTGGCTTTGGCAAGGCTTGAAGAGGCGCTGAAGCTGGACTCAGAACTGGACGTATATAAGGCGGGTTGCATTCAGTATTTTGAGTTCACCTTTGAACTGGCTTGGAAAGCAATCAAGGCAACTGCAG
>VEQK01000071.1 GCA_018883265.1 Rhodocyclaceae bacterium
CCCTGCTCGACAGACTGCGCAACGAATACGCGCCGCATGGCCTACGCCACTACGGTCAGGGTAAGTGGTATCCGGGAGAGCAGCTGCCGCGCTGGTCGCTGAACATTTTCTGGCGCAAGGATGGCGAGCCGCTCTGGCTGAATCCGAATCTGGTGGCGGACGAATCCATTGATTACTCCGTCACCGCCGAAGATGCCGCGATCTTCCTGCGAGGCGTGGCCGAGCGTCTGGGCGTACACGGCAAATGGGTGTTCCCGGCGTTTGAAGATGTCTGGTACTACCTCTGGCGCGAACGTCGGCTGCCGGAAAACGTTGACCCCTTTGATTCCCGCCTGGATGACGAAATGGAACGGGATCGCCTGCGCAAAGTCTATATGCAGAGTCTGGATAAAACCATCGGCCATGTCTTGCCGATTGCCAGAAACCCTGTAGGCGCAGGTTGGCAAAGTGGGCCGTGGTTTCTGCGTGAAGAGCGCTGTTATCTGATCCCCGGCGATTCGCCGATTGGCTACCGGCTGCCGCTCGACTCGCAGCCCTGGGTCAGTCGGGGCGATTTTCCCTACGTCAACCAGGTTGATCCGAGCGTCGATCAGCCGCCGCTACCCAGCCATGAGCAGTTCAAGATCCGCGTCGGCGGTACAGCTAGGCGTGTCGCCCATGAAGGCGTGCTCGACGCCTCGTCGCGCCGCATAAGCGCTGATCCGCTCGACGCACTGAAAAAACCCGAAATGTTCGAGTCGGCCTCCTGGATCACGCGCACCTGTATGTGCGCCGAACCGCGTGATCGCAAGCTCTATATATTCATGCCGCCAACGGTGTGTCTCGAGGACTATCTGGAAGTGCTGGCAGCCGTGGAAACGACTGCCGAAGCCATGGGGCTGCCCGTCATCATCGAAGGCTACGAACCGCCCAGGGATAGGCGTTTGACGGTGCTGCGCGTGACGCCCGACCCGGGTGTCATCGAAGTTAACGTGCAACCCGCCAGCAGCTGGGCGGAGCTGACCCACCATACCAGTTTTCTTTACGAAGCCGCGCATCAGACGCGCCTATCAACCGAGAAGTTTATGGTGGATGGGCGTCACACCGGCACCGGTGGCGGTAATCACTTCGTGTTGGGCGGTGCGACCCCGAACGATTCGCCGTTCCTGCGGCGCCCCGATTTGCTGGCCAGTATGGTGGCTTACTGGCATAACCATCCGGCGCTGTCTTATCTGTTCTCGGGTCTGTTTATCGGCCCGACCAGCCAGGCGCCCCGCGTCGATGAAGCACGCCACGAGTCCGTGCGCGAACTCGAAGTTGCCTTTGAAGAACTGCGCCGCCAGAACAGCCTGTTTAACAACGTACCGCCGTGGATGGTGGACCGTGCACTGCGCAATCTGCTGGTCGATGTGACCGGCAATACCCACCGTGCAGAATTTTGTATCGACAAGCTCTACTCGCCGGATAGTTCGACGGGTCGACTCGGGTTGCTGGAAATGCGCGCCTTCGAGATGCCGCCGCATGCCCGCATGAGCCTGGCGCAGCAGTTACTCATGCGTGCGCTGGTAGCCCGTTTCTGGCAGACGCCGTATCAGCCTGCCAGCCTGATCCGATGGGGAACAGGGCTTCATGATCGCTTTATGCTGCCGCAATTTATCTGGGCCGATCTGTGCGATGTGATTGAAGAACTGAATCAGTCCGGTTACGCCTTCAAGGCAGAATGGTTTGCACCGCATTTCGAATTCCGCTTCTCGCATATCGGCGAAATGGATGTCGGCAATGTTCGCATGGATGTACGAATGGCGCTGGAACCCTGGCATGTGATGGGGGAAGAGGGCGCCCAGGGAGGCACGGTGCGTTACGTCGACTCTTCGCTGGA
>VEQK01000051.1 GCA_018883265.1 Rhodocyclaceae bacterium
GCATACCGCGGGTCACGACATTGGTCTGAGTCCAAAGCAAACCACGCTGGATATTGATGTTCTGGTAGGTAAAGGTGTTCTCCCCACCGCCAATCGCAAAGATTTTGCCGATATCCAGCCGCCATTCCTTGCTCGGCACCAGGCTGATCCAGCCCACCGGGAAGAAACCCCAGGTGCCATCGGTTTGGGTGTAGGCGCGCGTGTAGTTGGTCGCGAGGGCTGGTTGTGAATAGGCGCCGCCCATGGCAAAGAGCTGTAGCCAGCCAGAGGATTTTTGCAGCATGAATTGCGCGTTGGAGACATCGCCGAAATCTTTGGGGCTGGCGTTACTGGTATTACTTTGAGCGGCCGCCAGGCCGGTGAGCGCCACATGGGCCTGCCAGTCGCCCAGCATGTCATTCGAATAACGCAGGTTTTGGCCGGCAAAATCAAGCGTCGGGCCAAGGCTGATTGCCGGTCCGGGGGTGTCATCCTCCAGCGCGTCCTCGGCATAGGTGAGCGTCGCCAACAGCAGGAACGCGAACATAAGGCCAATTTGAGCAAGGGGTTGGAGGAAACGCATGCGGCGATGATACCCGTATGCGTGCCAGGGTGTTAGCGACTGAATTTTCCTCAATGCCGCATTAAAATAATTCACCACGCTGGGGCCGTCAGATCTCTATAATGCATTGAACAGCTAGTTATACGAGGCCTGCCATGACTGCATCGACTGAAATCCGTGATGTGTATTTTTTCTGTACCTGCCTGGTCGATTTGTTCGTACCGGAGGCGGGCCTTGATGCAGTGACGCTGCTCGAAAAATCGGGAGTGCGGGTGCACTTCCCCGAAGCGCAAACCTGTTGCGGGCAGCCGGCCTATACCAGTGGTCAACCTGAGGAAGCACGTGGCGTTGCGCGTCAGCAACTGGGGCTGTTCCCACAGCCCTGGCCGATTGTGCTGCCATCAGGCTCCTGTGCGGGCATGATGCGGCATCACTATCCCACCCTTTTTGCCGGTACCGCCGATCAGGCGCGCGCCGAGGCGGTGGCCAATCGTGTCTGGGAGTTGTCAGAGTTTCTGGTCGATGTACTGGGCGTACAACTGGCTGATCAAGGGGCACCAACCCGAGTGGCTTTGCATACCTCGTGCTCGGCTCGACGCGAGACCAACGCCTTACGAACCACGCGGGCTTTGCTCGGCCAACTTGAGCAGGTGACGCTGGAGATACAGGATCACGAGTCGGAGTGCTGCGGTTTCGGCGGCATGTTCAGCGTGCGCCATCCGGAGATCTCAGGCGGCATCGTGCGTGACAAAGTGGCCGCGATCCGTGCCTGCGGTGCCGAGACCCTGATCACAGGGGATTGCGGTTGTATGCTCAATATCACGGGTCATGCGGCCAAGACGGGCAGCGCTATTCCCGGCAAGCATCTCGCCAGCTTTCTGCTGGAACGGTCGCTGGGTCTGTCGTCGGATAAGGGAGACGCAAAATGAGCCAGATGACTGCCCGTGACAAGATTCTGGGGCGCCTGCGCGCGGCGGACTGCAAGCCGTTGCCGATGCCCGATGCTGCAGCGTTTTACGCGCAGCGGTTGCACGAAGATCTGCCAACACGTGTTGAACGCCTAGCGTTGAATCTATCGAACGCCATGGCCGAGGTGCATCGGACAACGACGGCCGAATTGCCTGCGGCACTGGCCCGGGTGATTCGCGACAAGTCTTTGCCGACCGTGGCGGTCGGACCGGAAGTGCTGGCGCGCCAATCCTTGTGCGATCAGCTGCAGAATGTCTGTGCGCTCTTGCCGGTAACGACGGCACATACAGAAACGCCCGCGCTATTTAACCAGGTAGATGCCGGATTGACCCTGTCGCACGCAGCCATCGCCGAGACGGGTACGGTGGTGCTCTGGTGTGATGCACAGTCGCCCCGTCTGTTGTCTCTGGTGCCGCCGGTCCACATCGTAGTGGTGGATACGCGACGCACCTTCGATACGCTCTTCGCGCTGATGCATCAGGAAGACTGGTGCAACGGGTTGCCCACCAATGTGGTGCTGGTGTCCAGCCCGTCGAAGACGGCTGACATCCAGCAGACGCTGGCCTATGGGGCGCATGGTCCCAAACAGCTGATCGTGATGCTGGTGGAGGATCGCTGATGTCACAACCTTTAAATTTTGTGCCGGTGGCCGAATTCCGTGAACGTGCACGTGCCGTTGTCAGCAACCCCGATTTACAGAAAAGTCTACGTGGTGCGATGGACTTTCTGCAGGCGAAGCGCACGGTCCAGTTTCCCGATGATGCCGAGTTGCAACGGTTGCGCGATCTGGGCGAGGCGATTCGTCAGTACAGCCTGGCGCACTTGCCGGAACTGCTGGTGACACTCGAAGCAAAGCTCAGCGCTAACGGTATTCATGTGCACTGGGCCGAGACGCCCGAAGAGGCGAACGCGATCTTTATCGACATCGCTCAGCGCCATCAGGCACGCACCGTGATCAAAGGCAAATCGATGGTCAGCGAGGAGATGGAGCTGAACCATGCATTGCAGGAAGTGAGCATCGATGCACTTGAGTCGGACATGGGTGAGTACATCGTCCAGCTGGCCGATGAAAAACCATCGCACATCATCATGCCGGCGATCCACAAGACCAAGGCGCAGATTGCCGAACTTTTTGCCGAGCGGATTCCCGGTGTGCACTATACGGATTCCGTCGATGAATTGATTCAAATTGGCCGTAAGGTACTGCGTGAAAAATTCGCTGCGGCCGATATCGGTGTGTCCGGCGTCAATTTCATGGTGGCGGAAACAGGGACGCTATGCCTCGTCGAGAACGAAGGCAACGGTCGTATGAGCACCACTGTGCCGCGCATTCATATCGCCATTACCGGTATTGAGAAGGTCGTTGAGAAGTTGGCTCATGTGCCACCATTACTGAGTTTGCTGACGCGTTCCGCAACGGGTCAGGCGGTGACAACCTATGTCAACATGATCTCGTCGCCACGTAAGCCGGATGAGTTGGATGGTCCGGAAGAAGTCCACCTGATTCTGCTCGACAACGGTCGTACCCAAGCCTATGCCGATGAGCAGCTGCGCTCCACACTCCAATGTATACGCTGTGGCGCTTGCATGAACCATTGCCCGGTTTATACCCGCATCGGCGGCCATGCGTACGGCACGACTTATCCGGGACCGATCGGCAAAATCATTTCGCCGCATCTGCTCGGCCTGGCCTCGACCTACGAGCTGGCGACGGCATCGACCTTATGTGGGGCCTGCGCCGAGGTGTGCCCGGTGCGTATCCCGATTCCCGATTTGCTGATTCGTCTCAGGACCGAGGCTTATACCAACCCGGCAACGGCCAGTCAGGCCGTGCGTGGTGCCGGCTCGGCCTATTCATCGGTGGCAATGGCTTTGTGGCATGCCTGGGCCGCAACCTACCGGCACCCGGTTCTGTACCGGGCATTTACCTGGTGTGCATCCCGCTTCCGTTTTCTGACGCCCGGCAAACAGGGTGGGTGGACAGTGAATCATCGGGCCATGCAGCCGGCACGTCGCCGATTCCGTGATCAACTCAAGGATCGTGCCTGATCAGGTTTTGAGGAAGTAGATCGCGGTCATGACGCTGCCGACACCGATGACGATGCGCTTGAGCCAGACTGCGGGCAGGTAACGGGCGATGCGTGCGCCTGCAAACCCGCCCAGGGTTGCAGTTAAGACCATCAACAGGGTATAGGGCCAGGTTATAGCGCCGGCAACGATAAATGTGATCGCCGATACGGTGTAGGTGACGGCCGAGATCCAGTTTTTAAGTGCATTGATTTCCTGGATGTCTTCAATCCCCTGAATGGCTAATGCGGCCAGTGTGAGAATGCCCTGACCGGCGCCAAAGAAGCCGCCATAGACGGTGACGATGAACTGGAAGAAAAGACCGGCCTTACTGTGCGGCTGATCGTCGGTCTGGTGAATGCCCATGCGGCTCTTGAACTTCACCACCAGACGGCTAATCTGCTTGCTGAAGCCAAAGAGAACGGTAGCCAGCAGAAGGAGCCACGGGATTAATTGTGTGAAGGCCTTATTCGAGATCGCCAGAAGCAGCAGGCCACCCAGCACGCCACCAATCGCGGCAACGATGGTCAGCGCGACGACCCAGTCCCGGTGTTTGCCCAGTTCGCGCCGATAGACCCAGGCGCTCGACAAGCTCGCTGGCCAGAGGGCTACGGTGTTACTGGCGTTGGCCGTGACCGGTGGCACACCCGCAGCGAGCAGCGCCGGAAAAGAGAAAAATGTACCGCCGCCGGCCAGCGCGTTCATGCCGCCGGCCAGAAAGGCGCCGCCGGCGACCAGAATAAGTCCGATGGGGTCGCTGAGTAGTTCGATCATGGTGCTTAAAAAGACAGGCTAAAAGAAATGGGGCCGCAGAGCGGCCCCGAATGCTCTAGTTAAGAGGGTAACTTATTTGCCGAGTTTCTTGTGGAAGGCGAACTTCGCGTAGGCCTGTTCGGTCACATTGAACCACTGGAATTCCAGGTTACGGAACTGGCGCCAAGGTTCGTAGATCTTCTTGAAGTCCGGGTTACGGGCAGCCGTTTCTTCCAGCACTTCATTGGTGGCCTTGAATGCTGCCTCGAGGATCTCGTTGGAGAACGCGCTCAGCTTGGCGCCACCCTTTTGCAGTTTGGCCAGGGCTGTCGGGTTACGGAAGTCGTACTCGGCCAGCATGCGGACGTTGGTTTCGGCAGCAGCCACTTCCAGAATTTGCTGGTAGTTCTTCGGCAGCTTGTCCCATTCCTTCTTGTTGATCATGACCGAGAACTGGGTCGACGGTTCCCACCAGGCCGGGAAGTAGTAGTTCGGGGCGACCTTGTACAGACCCAGTTTTTCATCATCGTGCGGACCAATCCACTCGGCGGCGTCGATGGTGCCCTTTTCCAGCGCGGCGTAGATGTCACCCGCCGGAATCTGTTGCGGTACCACGCCCAGTTTTTCCATACAGCGGCCGGCAAAACCACCGACGCGCATCTTTAGGCCCTTGAGGTCAGCCAGGGTTTTGATCGGTTTGCGGTACCAGCCACCCATCTGGCAACCCGAGTTACCGGCCGCCAGTGCAACGATGTTGTACTGGGCATAGAAGTCGGCCAGCAGCTTCTGACCACCACCGTAGTACATCCAGGCGTTTTGCGCACGGGCGGTCATACCGAAAGGCACCGAGCAGTCAAAGGCGAAGGCTTCGTTCTTGCCGAAGAAGTAGTACGGTGCGGTGTGGCAGCACTCGACGGTGCCATCTTTGACGGCGTCCATGACTTGTAGTGCCGGAACAATTTCGCCACCGGCGAAGGAACGGATCTCGAAGTTGCCTTCGCTCAGTTCGCCGACGCGTTTGCAGAAATCTTCACCGCCACCGTAGACGGTGTCCAGTGTTTTCGGGAAGCTGGATGCCAGACGCCACTTGATTTTGGGCGTGGCGGCGATCGCTGGCGCTGCGGTGATCAGGGTGGCGGTGCCGGCAGCAGCGCCGATGCCGACATTTTTCAGAAAATTACGACGATCCATGGTGAGTCTCCTGAGGTTTCTGGTTGAGCCTGATTACTTCTTCTCACCGGGCTCTTCGGTTGAGAATTTGAGATTGGCCGGGGCATCGCTGCCTGGCGCCGGCGCTGCATCTGGATCGACTTCGATCACGATTTCAGCGTTGGTATCATCAAAGACTTCCTTCTTTTCCACAGAAACAAGTCCAGGGAAGGCGATGATCAGGGCGACCATGATGATCTGGATGATCACGAAAGGCACGGCACCCCAGTAGATCTGGCTGGTGGTGACCGGCTCCATCGATTTGCCGGTGATCTTGTCAATGTACTTCTTGCCCGGGGCGACCGAGCGCAGGTAGAACAATGCAAAGCCGAATGGCGGGTGCATGAACGAGGTCTGCATGTTCACACCGAGCAGCACCCCGAACCAGATCAGGTCGATACCCATCTTCTCGGCGACCGGCCCAACCAGCGGCACCAGAATGAAGGCCAGCTCGAAGAAATCGAGGAAGAAGGCCAGGAAAAAAAACATGATGTTCACGGCGATCAGGAAGCCGAGTTCGCCCCCGGGTAGTGAAGTGAGCAGGTGCTCTACCCAGAGGTCGCCATTGACGCCGCGAAAGACCAGGCCAAAGACTGTCGCCCCGACCAGGATGAACAGCACGAACGATGAAAGCTTGGCGGTGGAATCAACCGCTTGGCGGACGAGACTCCAGTTCAAGGTCTTTTTCGACATGGCCAGCAGCAGCGCCCCACTGGCGCCCATGGCACCGCCTTCGGTCGGCGTGGCGATCCCTAGGAAAATGGTACCGAGCACCAGGAAGATCAGGAACAGTGGCGGAACAAGGACTACCAGTGAGCGGATCAGTAGTTTGCTACCGGTCAGCGTGCGGGCGCTCAACGGGAGTGCCGGAGCGTGGGTAGGTTTGAAGAACGCGACGAGCGCAACGTACCCCACGTAGAGACCAGTCAGTACCAGCCCCGGAATCATGGCGCCGGCATACATGTCACCCACCGAACGACCCAGCTGGTCGGCCATGATAATGAGTACCAGTGATGGCGGAATAATCTGGGCCAGGGTGCCCGAGGCAGCGATCACCCCCGAGGCAAGCCGGCGGTCATAGCCATAGCGCAGCATGATTGGTAGAGAGATCAGACCCATCGAGATGACCGAGGCGGCCACCACGCCGGTGGTTGCGGCGAGCAGGGCGCCAACGAAGATCACGGCGAAGGCGAGACCGCCACGGACCGGGCCAAACAACTGGCCGATTGTATCAAGCAGATCTTCGGCCATCCCGGAGCGTTCGAGAATCAACCCCATGAAGGTGAAGAAGGGAATCGCCAGCAGCGTGTCATTGGCCATGATGCCGTAAACCCGGTTGGGCAATGCCTGAAGAAAATCAGGCGTAAACATGCCCATGCCCATACCCAGGAGGCCAAAGAGTAGACCATTGGCGGCCAGTGAGAAAGCCACGGGATAGCCAGAAAGGAGGAAGACAATCAGGCCGAGGAACATGATCGGCGCCATGTAGTCGCCGATGATCGGGGTCAGAAATTCGAGTGGCATGCTGGCGCTCCTTATTTGTTGCCGGTGGTGGCTTCGGCAACTTCTACGGCGTCAGGGGTGGCGCCGTGACCACCGCCTTTCTCGAATGCTTTACCGTCAATCAGTCCTTTGAGGAAAGCAACACGTTTAATCACTTCGGAAACCCCCTGCAGCAGGAGCAGGAAGAAACCGATGGGGATCAGTAGTTTCGATGGCCAGACGATCAGGCCACCGGCATTGCTGGAGTTTTCTCCGCTGGTGATGGAATCCCAGGCGAAGGGTACCGCCGACCATAGGATGACGATACACATGGGAATCAGGAAAACCAGACCGCCGATAATGTCGATCCAGGCGTGCACACGTGGCGAGAAGCGACCCGTGACCACGTCGATGCGAATATGTTCATTACACTTGAGCGTCCAGGGGGCGCAGAGCAGGAAGGTGCCGGCAAAAAGGTACCACTGCAGTTCCAGCCAGGCGTTCGAACTGATGCTGAAGCCGTAACGGAATAGCGCATTAATCGTGCTGACCAGTACGGCCACAAGAATCAACCAGGCGGCTGCCTTGCCGATTTTTTCGTTGAGGGCGTCAATCGCCCTTGAGAATGATAGAAGTCCGTGCACGGGATGGTTCTCTGCTAGATGTAAGTGATGCAATACTCAACGAGTGGGGTGGTCTGCGCAAGTTGCACTGCAAAATATTTCTAAAGCCTCTGCCTTGGCTGATAATGCGTAAAAGCCTTGCTGCTCATGGCGCCTGGCGGTTGTGTTGCAACAAATCAGTACTCGGTAGCGCAAAAACTTTCAGCTCTTTAAGGTCCGGAGTAAAAAAATTCAATCGTGCAAAAAGAAACCCCGGCCATCAGGCCGGGGTTTCCATCGGGTCTTGTTCTTATCGCTGTAAGTGGGTAAGACCAGATTCTCCTCGTCCGGGCTAAAGCTTTACCGGACATTTACATCCTCTCCCGT
>VEQK01000052.1 GCA_018883265.1 Rhodocyclaceae bacterium
GTCAAGCAAACACCCACACCTATCGGTTGTCTATGTTTTTAAAGATCAGGTCTACTAACCAAACCCAGAGGCCCCGTCAGCAGAGAAGCGAGACTATAGCAACTTAAAACCAAGCTTGTCAACACTTTCGAGCACGAAAAACCATATCGGGATCAAAACCCGGTTTTCAAGCCCGGGAAGTGTTGTTCACCATCCACATCGTGGATGATCAGTTCACCGTCACCCGCGCGAACTTGCGCTTGCCCACCTGCAGCACGACCACCGTGCCAGCCGCCAGCTGCAAGGCTTTATCGGCCACCTTTTCGCCGTCGGCGCGCACCCCGCCGCCGTCGATCTGGCGGAAGGCCTCCGAGGTGCTCGCCACCAGGCCGCCCTGCTTCAGCGCCTGCGCAATGCCGACACCAGTACCGTCGGATTCAACGATCACTTCGGCGATATCGTCCGGGATACCGCCCTGGCGGAAACGGTTCTCGAAGTCCGCCAGGGCATCCTTCGCTGCTTGCGCGCCGTGGAAGCGTGTCACCAGTTCATCACACAGCAGCACCTTGATGTCGCGCGGATTCCGCCCGCCGGCGATCTCTTCCTTAAACCTGGCGATCTCGGCCTCGCTACGGAACGACAGCAGTTCGAAGTAACGCCACATCAGCACATCGGAGACCGACATCAGCTTGCCGAACATCTCGTTCGGCGCATCGGTAATGCCCACATAGTTGCCCAGCGACTTCGACATCTTATTGACGCCGTCCAGGCCTTCCAGCAGCGGCATCGTCAGGATGCACTGCGGCGTCTGCCCATAGTGCTTCTGCAGCTCACGGCCCATGAGCAGATTGAATTTCTGGTCGGTACCGCCCAGCTCGATATCGGCCTTCATCGCCACCGAGTCGTAACCCTGGCAGAGCGGGTAGAGGAATTCGTGAATCGCAATCGGCTGGTTGTTGCCGTAACGCTTCGAGAAATCGTCGCGCTCCAGCATACGCGCCACGGTGTTCTGCGCGGCCAGCTTGATCATGCCGGCGGCGCCCAGCTCGTTGAACCAGGTCGAGTTAAAACAGATTTCGGTTTTAGCCGGATCCAGAATACGGAACACCTGCTCCTGATACGTCTTGGCGTTCTCTTCCACCTGCTCGCGCGTCAACGGGGGTCGCGTCGTATTTTTGCCGGTGGGGTCGCCGATCATGCCGGTGAAGTCACCGATCAGGAACGATACCTGATGCCCCAGATCCTGGAAGTGGCGCAGCTTGTTGATCAGGACGGTATGGCCCAGATGCAGATCCGGCGCCGTCGGGTCGAAGCCCGCCTTCACACGCAGCGGTTGGCCTTTCTTAAGCTTCTCAACCAGCTCGGCCTCAACCAGCAGTTCATCCGACCCACGCTTGATCAGCGACAGTGCGTCCTTGATATGTTGTTCCAAAATACGACCCCAGATAAATGCTACCTACCCCGCCCCCGAAGGGCTAAGGCTTTGTTAGACTTGAGTTGCCAAATTCGATGATTGCGCATTTTACCCAACAGACAAGGGCACTGGCTTGAATTCTTCAACACAGAACGCAGACCACCTGGCAACTGAGCGTCATTTCATTGGCCTCATGTCCGGCACCAGCCTCGACGGCGTCGATGCGGTATTGATGCGCCAACCGGATCCCAGTTCGTCGCGAATGCACATTGTCGGCCACCATTTTGTCGGCATGCCGCAGACGCTGCGCCTGGAGTTTCTTGCCCTCCAATCACCGCAAGCGAATGAGCTACATCGCAGCCAGATCGCCAGCCAGGCGCTGATCGAAGTCTACACGGCGGCCATCGCTGGCCTGCTGCAAAAAACCGGGATGGATCCGGCGCAGATCACCGCCATCGGCGCCCACGGTCAGACCATCCGCCATCAGCCGGGCAGCGGCTACTCCGTTCAGCTCAACGCGCCACACGCACTGGCTGAGGCCACCGGCATCACCGTGGTCAGCGATTTCCGTCAGCGCGACATCGCCGCCGGCGGCCAGGGTGCGCCGCTCGTCCCCGTCTTTCACGCCAGCATGTTTAACCAGGCGCGTCAGAAAGGCGGCTGCATCATCGCCAATATTGGCGGCATGGCCAATCTGACCTACCTGCCCCCACCCGGCTCCGAAGCGCGCGTGATTGGTTTTGACTGCGGTCCTGGCAATGTGC
Source organism: Rhodocyclaceae bacterium (assembly GCA_018883265.1). Classification (GTDB taxonomy): domain Bacteria; phylum Pseudomonadota; class Gammaproteobacteria; order Burkholderiales; family Rhodocyclaceae; genus Fluviibacter. The sequence goes on from VEQK01000052.1 coordinate 2,158, forward strand.
TCATGGATGCCTGGATCGAAGTGCATACCGGCGAACGCTTTGACCGCGATGGCGGCTTTGCCGCGCTTGGCAAGGTCAACGAAACCTTGCTGCAGCAACTGCTGAGCCACGAGTTCTTCAGCGCACCACCACCCAAGAGCTGTGGCCGCGAGCAATTCAATCTGGAGTGGATCCGCCAACAAGCCGAGCCTTACGGGCTGAGTCCGGAGGATGTCCAGGCCACCCTGCTGACCTTTAGCGCACGCACGCTGGCGGACGCCGTTCGCCGCCACTGCGGACCCGCCGTTGAACTATTAGTCTGTGGCGGCGGCGCTTATAACGCCGAATTGCTGAAAGCGCTGAGCGTTGAATTACCGAATATGACGGTGGACACCACCGCCCGCTACGATCTGGACCCAAGCCACATCGAAGCGGCTGCCTTTGCGTGGCTGGCACAGCGCACGCTGGATGGCCAACCCGGCAACCTGAGCGCCGTGACCGGCGCCGCCGGTCCGCGTATTCTGGGCAATATTACGCCGGCTTAGCCGGGGATGGGCGCGCGAGGTGCCTGCAAGGTTTGGCCCGATTTAGGGAGCTTGCGACGTATGAGGGCCAGGCCTTGCAGATAACTCGCACAGAAAGCCCACCAAAAGACGAAGCGCCCGAAAGGCCCGGCTCTCATGGGACGTCCCGTCCAAAATCGAGCCAAACCTTCCGGACGCTCCGCTATAAAACCGCCGGGGTAAATTTCTGGTTAGGCGAGATGCAGGGCTAGGCAGCCCGCACAAAGCGACCGAGACATATCGAACGGATAGGCGAGGGAGCGCGTACGGACTAACGACGTCCTGCGCTCGCATCACCAGAAATCAAACAGAGAACGAACTACCGCAGCCGCAAGTCGACGTCGCATTCGGGTTACGAATCACAAACTGCGAACCCTGCAAACCTTCGGTGTAATCGATCTCGGCACCGACCAGATACTGGTAGCTCATCGAATCGATCAACAGCGACACGCCGCCTTTTTCCACAATGGTGTCATCGTCGTTGACGTCTTCATCGAAAGTGAAGCCGTACTGGAAGCCAGAGCAGCCACCGCCCGTCACGAATACGCGCAGCTTGAGATTCGGGTTGTTTTCTTCAGCGATCAGATCAGCCACCTTGGCAACGGCTGCATCAGTAAACGTGAGAAATTCTGTAGAAACTTCGGCGACTTCAGTCATGGCGATACTCCAGCAAATTACTCAGATATCTCATTTAAGCACAAAGGGCCAAAAATAAAACCCCTGCAAGATCAGGGCAATACCGGCACCTGATTGATGCCGGTGGTCTCATCGAGGCCAAACATTAGGTTCATATTCTGCACCGCCTGCCCGGCCGCACCCTTCACCAGGTTATCGATGACCGACAGAATCACCAGCGTGTCGCCGCCCTGCGGACGATGTACGGCGATGCGGCAGACGTTGGAAGCACGCACCGAACGGGTTTCCGGGTGCTTGCCCGCTGGCAGCACATCGACAAAGGCCTCGCCCTTGTAACGGTCTTCAAACAGCTTCTGGAAGTCTGCTTCTTTGGTAATACGCGCGTAGAGCGTGGCGTGGATGCCGCGGATCAACGGCGTCAGATGCGGCACGAAGGTCAGACCAACTTCTTTACCCGCAGCCTCCGACAGCCCTTGGCGAATCTCCGGCAGATGGCGGTGACCCGGCACGCCGTAGGCCTTGAAGTTGTCGCTGGCCTCGGCAAACAGGGTATGCACCTCGGCCTTACGACCCGCACCTGAGACGCCCGACTTGGCATCGGCCACCAGCGAGCTAACGTCCACCACGCCTGCTTCGATGAGCGGTAAAAAGCCTAACTGCACCGCCGTCGGGTAGCAACCCGGGTTGGCGATCAGCGACGCCATTTTAACGGCCTCGCGATTAATTTCCGGCAAGCCGTACACGGCCTTGGCCACCCAATCCGGGCTGGCGTGTGTCATGCCGTACCATTGCTCCCACGTCGGAATATCCTTGATGCGGTAGTCAGCGGCCAGGTCGATCACCCTCACACCCCTGGCCAGCAGTTCCGGCGCTTGTTGCATGGCGATGCCGTTCGGCGTGGCGAAGAATACTACATCGCAGGCGCCCAGATCGGCCTTGGCCGGATCTTCAAAAGCCAGAGACACGCGACCGCGCAAATTCGGAAACATTTCGGCGACCGGCATACCCGCGTCACCGCGCGACGTAATCGCTTTCAGTTCGACACCCGGATGCGCCGCCAGCAAACGCAGCAGCTCGACCCCGGTATAACCGGTTCCGCCAACAATTCCGACCTTGATCATTTTTTGTCCTCAAACACAGGCATGCCCTCGTGGCAAAACATCGTGCCGATCATAGCATCGACCTGCCGTGTTTCACATTACACCGAGCCCGGCATCAGCGGGGGCCGGTAGGGTTGCACCAGCGCTGACGGCGATGCCGCAAGCAGCGGCAAACGCACGCGCGCCGTCACGCCTTGGGCGTTGGATTTAACCTGATCATTGGGCACCAGACTGGCCCAACCATGGTGATAAAGCGCGATCTCGCGCACAATCGGCAGCCCCAGCCCACTGCCCGACGTCTTGGCGTCATCCACCCGATAGAAGCGCTCGAAGACCAGCTCCGCCTGGGTATCCGTCAAGCCGACGCCCGTATCCTCAATTTCCAGAACGGCCCAACGGTCGATCTTTTTGACCAAAGCGCCTTCGTCAGTAAGCGTGATGTGCGGTGCTTCGCGCACATCCATCACACGCACGTGAATCTGCCCCGGCGCATTGGCCGTCCCCGGTGTATAACGAATCGCGTTATCGATCAGGTTGCTGACCATCTCTCGCAACAGGAAGGCATTGCCGTATACCGGCACCCCGCCGGCCGGCGCTTCGAAGTCGAGTTCCAGATGCTTCTGGGCGGCCGGCAATACCCACTCCTCCGCCACCTCACGAACCAGCGCCGCCAGATCGACCCGCGTCTCGCTCTGCATATCGCCCGTACTTTCGGCACGCGCCAGTGTCAGCAGCTGTGATACCAGATGCGAGGCCCGATCCACGCTGCTGCCGATCCGCTGCAACGACCCCTTCAGCGCTTCCGGATCCTCTTCGTAAATCGCCAATTGCGCCTGGGTCTTCAACGCCGTCAACGGCGTCTTGAGCTGATGCGCCGCATCGGCAATAAATCGCTGCTGCACATCCAGGTTATCGCGCATGCGTTCGAGCAAGTCGTTGAAAGCTTCGACCAGCGGCTGAATTTCTTCCGGTAGACGTCGCACGGTCATCGGCGACAGATCATGTTCATCGCGCGAGGCAATGCGCGACTTCAAAAACTGCAGCGGCCGCAACCCCTGGGCCAGGCCGAACCAGACCAGGACCACGACAACGGGCACAATAAAGAACTGCGGCAGAATCACACTCGCCACAATCTGGTTAATCAGCTGATTGCGCTTTTCCAGCGACTCGCCCACTTCGACCAGCACCCACTGCCTGGGGTTATCCGCTGAAGCCACCAGCGTATAGGCGACACGCAAATCTTCGCCGCCAATCTCGGCGTCACGAAAGCCCACCTGATTCTCGCCCAGCTTGGGTTTCATCATCGGGATCGGCGGCGGCAACTCCCGATCACCATGCAGCAACTTACCGTCCGATGAAAGCACGTGGTAGTACACCACATCGGTTTCATCCGCCCGCAACAGTGCATGGGCCGAACGCGAAAAACTCAGCACGGGCGTCGGCCCCTCGGCAAAGTGCACCTGGCGGGAAATCGCCAGCACGTTCTCGCGCAAACTCTGGTCAAAAGGATTCGCCGCCACCGACATGGCGTAGTGATAGGTCACCACAATACTCAGCGGCCACACAAACAGCAGCGGCGCCAGCATCCAGTCGAGAATCTCCCCGAACAGGGAGCGCTGGTTAGGCCGGTGCTTTGTCTTCGTGCGGCTTTTCAAGACAGTAACCCAAGCCGCGCGCCGTCACGATCTGCACCCCACCCGCTTCCAGTTTTTTACGCAGGCGATGCACATAGACTTCAATCGCGTTATGGCTCACTTCCTCACCCCAGCCACAAAGGTGATCGACGAGCTGATCCTTACTGACCAGACGCCCTGCCCGCGTCAGCAATACCTCCAGGAGCCCCAACTCGCGCGCCGAGAGATCGAGCGTTTGCCCGTTCAAGGTAGCGACACGTCCGATCTGGTCGTAGGTCAGATTGCCGCAAACCATATTCGACGAACTGTTCGAATTGCGACGAATTAGCGCGCGAACACGGGCCGCGAGCTCCTCCAGATCGAAGGGCTTGCCCATGTAATCATCGGCGCCCTGATCTAACCCTTTGACCCTGTCACAGGGCGCATCGTGCGCCGTCAGCATCAGCACCGGCACATGCGGCACCGACGGGTGGTGGCGCGCCCGCAGACGGCGGAGCACTTCCAGCCCTGTCATGCGTGGCAGACCAATATCGAGAATCGCCAAGTCGTAATTGCACGCCTGCATGGCCGAATCGGCATCCATGCCGTTGTCGGAGACATCCACTGCATAACCGGCTTTGCGCAATGCCCGGGTGATCCCATCGGCAATTATCGAATCATCCTCGGCCAACAAAATGCGCATACCCGGCGTCTCCCCATGAAGGCGTCAATTCAAAACCCCTGACAACAATGCAGGTCGTCAGTTTCATGTAAGAGTGTAACAAGACTGACAACCGGAATGTTTTGCGGCGCAACAATTCAAGGGTAAGCCTCCGAAATTCCAGATACCATGAGCACACTAAAGTCCAACCCACAAACCATGAATCGACTGCACATCACGCTCTTAATAACAGCCCTCACTTGCCTCAGTTCGGCTACCTGGGCAAAGCAACCTCTGATCCTGCCGCCGGACACCTTTAACCCGGTACAGATTCTGCCCGTACCCCCCACCGACGATTCCACCGAGGCCGCCGCCGAACGCGCCAAGCAAATCCCGGCACCAACTCAGCTGCAAGGCACAGCATGGATCGTCACCCGTATTAACGGTGATGCCATTCAAGACAACGCGCCCACACTCACTATTGAGAACAACCGCGCCTTCGGCAACAGCAGTTGTAATCGATATACAGGCAAAGTCACGATTGGCGACAACAACAGCCTCCACTTCGGCCCAACCGCTAGTACGCGCATGGCGTGCCCCGGCGATGCAGATCGCCAAGAAATGGCGTACGTCGCTGCCTTAGAGCATGTGTCCAGTTACCACCTCAATCAGGGCAATCTCATTCTGCTCGATAAAGATTTCAACAAAGTAATAGAGTATCGCGCCAAGGAGCAATAATGGCTGTTTTTTGGCCAAAGCGGACAACCGCTTGGAAATCTGGCCTTGCCAAAATGTAGCCGATAGACTACATTTTAGCCATGTACACCGTTATACAAATCCCGGCTTTTTCTGACTGGCTCCGAGCCATTAAAGATCGCCCGACACAGGTTCGTCTGATGAAGCGCCTTCGTAAAGCGCAATTAGGTAATCTGGGGGATGTTAAACAGGTGGGCAGTGGAGTTTGGGAGATGCGGGAGTTTTTCGGCCCCGGCTGGCGCATGTACTACATTCAGCGTGGGGATTTGTTGATCGTGATGCTGGGTGGTGGAGATAAATCTACTCAAACAGCAGACATTGCTAAAGCCATTTCTCTTGCGAGCCTGATGGAGATTGAATATGACCAAGAAGATTAAACTTTCCGATTGCCGACCATTTGAT
>VEQK01000021.1 GCA_018883265.1 Rhodocyclaceae bacterium
GTCAACGGCCTGATTGCTGGTGCTGCGCCACCGGCTGCCATTATTGAGGGCTGCGACAAGATCGGGTTCAATATTACGCATGTGTATGGCCTGACCGAAACCTACGGACCGGCTTCGGTTTGTGCCAAACAGCCGGAGTGGGATGCGCTGTCGTTGGAGTTTCGTGCCGCCCGTAACGGCCGTCAGGGCGTCAACTATCACCTGCAGGAAGCCGTGACCGTGCTGGATCCGGAAACGATGCTGCCGGTGCCCTGGGATGGCGAGACGGTCGGTGAAATCATGTTCCGCGGCAACGTGGTCATGAAGGGTTATCTCAAGAATTCCGATGCAACCGCCGAAGCCTTTGCCGGCGGCTGGTTCCATACGGGCGACCTGGCCGTGGTGCATAGTGACGGCTATGTGAAGATCAAGGACCGATCCAAAGACGTGATCATTTCCGGTGGGGAAAATATTTCGTCCCTGGAAGTGGAAGAGGTATTGTTCCGCCACCCGGCAGTCAACCTGGCCGCCGTCGTTGCAAAGCCCGATGACAAATGGGGCGAAGTGCCATGTGCCTATGTTGAGCTGCGTCCGGGGGCGACGGCGACCGAAGCCGAAGTCATCGAATTCTGTCGCGAACATCTGGCTCGCTTCAAGGTACCTAAAAAGGTGGTCTTCATTGAAATTCCGAAGACATCCACTGGTAAAGTTCAAAAGTTCCGGTTGCGCGAGATGGCTAAATCCGCGTCGGCCATTGAATAATCCCGAAGTGCTCCAGGAGTTGCTATGAAAGTACTGGTACCGGTCAAACGCGTTGTCGATTACAACGTCAAGGTACGCGTCAAGGCGGATGAGACGGATGTCGATCTGGCCAACGTCAAGATGTCGATGAATCCCTTCGACGAAATTGCCGTCGAAGAAGCGGTGCGCCTCAAGGAGAAGGGGATCGTGTCGGAAGTGGTCGCCGTATCATGCGGCCCGGCCGCCTGCCAGGACACGCTGCGTTCGGCCATGGCCATGGGTGCTGACCGCGGCATTCTGGTCGAAAGCGACGGGGAATTGCAGCCACTGGCGGTGGCCAAGCTGCTCAAGGCCGTTTGCGAAAAGGAAGGCCCCTCGCTGCTGATTTGTGGCAAACAGGCGATTGACGACGATTCCAATCAGACTGGCCAGATGCTGGCGGCGCTGATGGATTGGCCGCAAGCGACGTTTGCCTCGAAGGTAGAACTCGCTGCGGACAAAGTCACGGTGACGCGCGAAATCGACGGCGGTCTGGAAACCCTGGCTATGGCGTTGCCGGCTGTGGTGACGACCGATCTGCGTTTGAATGAACCGCGCTACGCGACACTACCCAACATTATGAAGGCCAAGAAGAAGCCGCTGGATACCATCGCGGCGGACACTCTGGGTGTGGATATTGCACCGCGCCTGAAGACCATCAAGGTCAGTGAACCGCCCAAACGCGCGGGTGGTGTCAAGGTGGCCGATGTAGCCGATCTGCTGAACAAGCTTCGTAACGAAGCCAAAGTAATTTAAGGAGTCGTCATGGCTGTTCTGGTACTTGCTGAACACGATAACAAGTCGCTCAAAGCGGCAACGCTCAATACGATTGCCGCAGCGATCAAACTTTCCGGTGATGTGGATGTCCTGGTGGCGGGCGAAGGTTGTGCCGAAGTGGCAGCCAGGGTTGCCGCGCTCCAGGGCGTCAAGCGCGTTCTGGTCGTGGACAACGCCGCTTATGGTGATCAGGCGGCAGAACCGCTGGCCAAGCTGGTGGTTTCTCTGGCAGCGAATTACAGCCATCTGCTGGGCCCGTCCAGCAGCTATGGTAAGAATACGATGCCGCGTGTCGCAGCGCTGCTTGACGTTGCGCAGATCTCCGACATCGTCGGCGTGGTTTCCGAAGATACGTTTGTCCGTCCGATTTATGCAGGAAATGCGCTGGCGACGGTAGTTTCGTCGGATGCCAAGAAGGTCATCACCGTCCGTTCGACGGCTTTTGACCCGGTGGCCGATGGCGCGAGCGCCGCTGTCGAGAATGCTGCGGCCGCCGATGCGGCCAAGAAGTCGGATCTGGTCGGACGTGAACTGACCAAGTCCGAGCGCCCTGAGCTGGGTGCGGCCAAAGTGGTCGTTTCGGGTGGCCGTGGTCTGGGCAGTGGCGAGAGTTTCAAATCGATCATGGAGCCGCTGGCCGATAAGCTGGGTGCTGCCATTGGCGCCTCGCGCGCAGCTGTCGATGCCGGTTTTGTCTCCAATGATTGCCAGGTCGGCCAGACCGGCAAGATTGTCGCGCCGCAGTTGTATATTGCGGTGGGGATGTCTGGCGCGATCCAGCATCTGGCCGGCATGAAGGATTCAAAGGTTATCGTCGCCATCAACAAGGATCCGGATGCGCCGATCTTCCAGGTGGCGGACTACGGTCTGGTCGCCGATCTCTTCGAGGCTGTGCCGCAGCTGACTGCGTCGCTCTGATCATCTGCGCAGCCGTCACATCAATCTTTTCAGGTTTTACGGAGTTTCATGATGAGCACTTATATTCCACCCGTCCGCGACATGCACTTTGTGATGAACGAACTGGCAGGTCTTGAGGCAGTCACCCAGTTACCCGGTTACGAAGAAAGTTCGCCGGATCTGGTCGAAGCCATCATGGACGAAGCGGGCAAGTTCGCTTCGGGCGTGATCGATCCGATCAATCCGGTAGGTGACCGTCAGGGCTGTACCTGGAAGGATGGCGAGGTGACGGCCGCGGACGGCTACAAGGAGGCCTACAAGCTTTTCGTGGAAACCGGTTGGAATGCCATGCCCTGCGCCACCGAATTTGGCGGTCAGGGCCTGCCAACCCTAGTTTCGACGGCGGTTCAGGAGATGTGGAAGTCGGCGAGCATTTCGTTCGCGCTGTGCCCGATGCTGACCACCGGTGCTATCGAAGCGATTGCACATCATGGTTCTGATGAACTCAAGAATACCTATCTGCCGAAGATGGTGGAAGGCGTCTGGACGGGCACGATGAACCTGACCGAACCGCAAGCCGGTTCGGATCTGAGCGCTGTTCGTAGCAAGGCGATACCCCAGGGCGACGGTACGTATCGTATTAGCGGCACCAAGATCTTTATTACCTGGGGCGAGCACGATATGGCGGAGAACATCATTCACCTCGTGCTGGCGCGACTGCCGGATGCGCCCCCGGGTGTGAAAGGGATTTCACTGTTTGTAGCACCGAAATATCTGGTCAATGCCGATGGCAGTCTGGGGGCACGTAACGATCTGATCTGCGCCTCCATTGAACACAAGATGGGTATTCACGGTAGCGCGACGGCGGTAATGTCGTTTGGCGAAAACGATGGCGCCATCGGTTATCTGGTGGGTGAGGCCAACAAGGGTCTGGGATATATGTTCACGATGATGAACCATGCCCGCCTGAATGTCGGACTGGAAGGCGTGGGTGTTTCCGAGCGTTCCTATCAGCACGCGCTGGCCTATGCCCGTGACCGTGTTCAGGGTGCGCCGATCGGTGACAAGTCGGGCGTTGCCAAGCCGATCGTGCATCACCCGGATGTGCGTCGTATGCTCATGGACATGAAGTCTCGTACCGAAGCGATGCGTGCGCTGGCCTACTGGGTCGCAGCCCAGATGGATCATGCCCATCACAACCCGGATAGCGCCAAGGCCAGGGAAGCGCAAGCCATGGTTGATTTCCTGACGCCGGTCGTGAAGGGCTGGTGTACAGAAAGCAGTGTCGAGATTACCTCTACGGGCATCCAGATTCATGGTGGTATGGGTTTCATTGAGGAAACCGGCGCCTGCCAGTACATGCGCGATTCACGCATTACCCCGATTTACGAGGGGACGACGGCGATTCAGGCCAACGACCTGGTTGGGCGCAAACTTGCCAAGGACAAGGATGAAGACGGTAACTCCGGCGTTGGTGCAGCAGCACTCACGGCCAGGATCCGTGCAACGGTCAATGAAATCGCCAGAGATGGCAAGTTGGGTGATATCGGTGAGCAGCTTGGTGCGGCGCTAGATCAGTTCGAAAAAGCCACGCAGTGGATGTTGGCGAACTACGATAGCAATCCGCAAGCTGCACTGGCCGGTGCCGTGCCATATCTGTTCCTGACAGGTATCGTGACTGGTGGCTGGTTGATGGCACGTGCCGCTCAGATTGCCCAGCAGCATCTGGATAACGCTAGCGGTGATGATTTCTACAAGTCGAAATTGATTACGGCGCGTTACTTTGCTGCACATCAACTGCCCAAAGCCGCGGGTTATGCGACGGAAGTGACGGAAGGCAGTGCTTCGGTGCTGGCACTTGAAGAATCGCTGTTCTGAGGATCATCATGCGTACTGATCGCGAATCGATGGAATATGACGTTGTTGTCGTCGGGGCCGGTCCTGCCGGCCTGACGGCTGCAATCCGACTCAAGCAGCGCGCGGCAGAAGCGGGTCGGGAGATCAACGTTTGTCTGATCGAAAAAGGGTCGGAAGTCGGCGCCCACATTCTCTCGGGAGCGGTCATCGAGCCACGCGTGCTGAATGAGCTTTTGCCACAGTGGCGCGAGATGGGCGCGCCGTTGTTGACGGAAGCCAAGGAAGACCGCCTGCTACTCCTGACGGAAACGGGTGAACGCAAACTGCCGACGCCGCCGCAGATGCACAATGAAGGCAACTACATCGTCAGCCTGGGCAAAGTGTGCCGCTGGCTGGGCGAGCAGGCTGAGGCGCTGGGCGTAGAAATTTATCCGGGCTTTGCGGCCGCCGAAGTGCTCTACGACGAGGATGGCTCGGTGAAGGGTGTCGCGACCGGTGACATGGGTATCGGCAAGGATGGTTCACAAACGGGGAATTACCAGCCCGGCATGGAGTTGCATGCCAAGCAAACCATTTTTGCCGAAGGTTGCCGTGGTTCGTTGAGCAAAGAGCTGTTCAAGAAGTTCAACCTGCGCGATGGCGTCGATCCGCAAACCTACGGTATCGGCATCAAGGAACTGTGGGAAGTGCCGCCCGAAAAGCATCAGCCGGGTCTAATCATCCACACCGTGGGTTGGCCGTTGCCAACGGACACTTATGGAGGCTCGTTCCTCTATCACCTCGAAGATAATATGGTGGCGGTCGGCTTCGTCGTCGGCCTGGACTACAAGAACCCGTGGTTGTCGCCCTACGAAGAATTTCAACGTTACAAAACCCATCCGGCGATTCGCAAGCATCTGGAAGGCGGCCGTCGTATTTCCTACGGCGCTCGTGCGCTGTCGGAGGGCGGTTTCCAGTCGCTACCGAAGCTGACGTTTCCCGGTGGTTTGCTCGTGGGCGATACGGCGGGCTTCCTGAATGTCCCCAAGATCAAGGGCACCCACATGGCGATGCAATCAGCCATGGTAGCGGCCGATGCGGTGTTTGATCTGCTCAGCGTTGACTCAAGTTCGGAAAAACCGCAGAACGAAGCTACTGCTTACCCGGAAAGACTCAAGAAAACCTGGTTATGGAAAGAGCTGCACAGCGTGCGAAATATCCGCCCGGCTTTCAAGTGGGGCTTATGGGGTGGCATGGCCTATGGTGCGATCGATACCTTCCTGTTCCGCGGTAGAGCACCCTGGACCATGCGTCACCATAATGACCATGACCAGTTGCTGGACAAGAACAAGGCGCCCAGGATCCATTATCCGAAACCGGATGGCGTTCTGACTTTTGACCGTTTGTCATCGGTGTTTCTTTCAAGCACCAATCATGAAGAGAATCAACGTTGTCACCTTCAGTTGAAGAGCCCTGAGGTGGCGATGACGGTCAACTTCGCCCGCTACGGTTCACCGGAGACGCGTTACTGCCCGGCGGGTGTCTATGAAATCGTCGGTGAAGAGGCCGGTGCGCCGAAACTGCAGATCAATGCGCAGAATTGCCTTCACTGTAAAACCTGCGACATCAAGGATCCAACCCAGAACATCAACTGGGTGGTTCCCGAAGGTGGCGGTGGCCCTAATTATTCAACGATGTAAATAAAAGAACCCCGAGAAATCCGGAGGAGACATGAGCCAGTACATTCTAGAAACCCATCAACTTTGTAAAGACTTCAAAGGCTTTACGGCAGTGTCCGATGTCAACCTGAAGGTCAGACAAGGTTCGATTCATGCACTGATTGGCCCCAATGGTGCAGGAAAGACTACCGTCTTTAACTTGATTACCAAGTTCCTGCCGGCCACCTCGGGAAAGATCGTTTTCAAAGGCGATGATATTACCCATGAGCCACCGGCGGTGACGGCGCGACGTGGTTTCATCCGTTCCTTTCAGATTTCGGCCACCTTCCCGCACCTCACCGCACTGGAGAACGTTCGGATCGGCCTTCAGCGCAAGCTGGGAACCGAGTTCCAGTTCTGGAAATCAGAGAAATCTCTGAATTGTCTTAACGATGAGGCGATAGCGCTGCTGGAGTCAGTCGACCTCAAGAGCTTTGTCAATACCGTGACTGCAGAAATGCCCTATGGCCGGAAGCGCGCTCTAGAGATTGCAACGACCCTGGCCCTTGATCCTGAGATGATGCTGCTGGATGAGCCGACCCAGGGTATGGGCCAGGAAGACATCGCCCGTGTTGTTGATCTGATTCGTAAGGTGTCCGCTAACCGGACCATTTTGATGGTTGAGCACAACCTCTCGGTGGTGTCGAATCTCTGCGACCGTATTACGGTACTGACGCGAGGTAGCATTCTGGCCGAAGGCACCTATGACGAAGTCTCGCAGAACCCGCAAGTGCTGGAAGCCTATGTCGGGTCGAATGACATGGCGGATGCGCACCATTAACGGAGAAGATGATGAATAGTGCAACAGGCAAGACCGAGTATCTCCGTATAACGGATCTACATTCCTACTATGGAGAGTCTCATATTCTCCACGGCATCGACATGAAAGTTGATAAGGGTGAGTGTGTGACGCTGCTCGGCCGAAACGGCTCGGGGCGATCCACAACGCTGAAGTCAATCATGGGGCTGGTTGGTCGACGCAGTGGCTCGATCATGCTCAACGGCACAGAGATCATTAATGTGCCGACACATAAGATCGCAAGACACGGTGTCGGATTCTGCCCGGAAGAGCGTGCCATTTTTTCGTCGCTTTCGACGGAAGAAAATCTCACTCTGGCGCCAATCGTCGCCAGCGGGGGGATGACAGACGATGAAATCTATGAAATGTTTCCCAACCTCAAGGAGCGCCGCAACAGTCCGGGTACGAAGTTGTCAGGCGGGGAACAACAGATGTTGGCAATGGCAAGAATACTCCGCACCGGAGCACGTTTGCTTTTGCTCGACGAGATTACTGAGGGCCTTGCCCCGGTGATCGTCAAGAAGCTCGGGGAGATTATTACCGAGCTTAAGAAGCGCGGGTACACCATTGTACTGGTCGAACAGAATTTCCGCTTTGCGGCACCTCTGGCAGATCGGCATTATGTGCTCGAACATGGAGAGATTATCGAAACAATTAGTCAAGATGATCTCCCGACAAAGATGGAGTGGTTGCAGCAAACGCTTGGCGTCTGATCAGGCAAAAACAACTAGGAGACAATGATGAAACAAAAGAAACTCGCAGCGGCAATTGCATTGATGACGGCGATCCCGTTTGCCGCACAGGCTCAGGTGAGCAACAATGTGGTCAAGGTGGGTGTTCTCACGGATATGTCGGGTACGTATTCGGATCTTTCGGGTCAGGGTGCCGTTGTTGCAACGAAAATGGCGATTGATGACTTCATCGCCAACGAAAAACCGAATTTCAAGATTGAAATGGTTCAGGCCGATCACCAGAACAAGGCCGATATTGCATCAAACAAAGCACGTGAGTGGTTTGAACGTGATGGGGTCGACGTTGCAACTGAGCTCGTTACGACCTCGGTGGCGCTGGCTGTGATGAAGGTCGCCAAAGAGAAGGACAGGATCGCCCTGGTTAACGGCACGGCATCGGCGACGATTACCAACAAGGAGTGTAATGACGTCACGATTCATTACACCTACGACACCTACGCTCTGGCTAACGGCACAGCCAGTGCCTTGACCAAGCAGGGTGGTAAGACCTGGTTCTTCCTGACGGCGGATTACGCTTTTGGCAAGTCGCTGGAGTCGGAAGCTGCCAAAGTCGTCACCGCTAATGGCGGCAAGGTGCTAGGTTCGGTCAATCACCCATTCCCTGGGACCGATTTTTCCTCGTTCCTCCTGAAGGCACAGCAGTCTGGTGCTCAGGTTGTGGGCTTGGCCAACGCGGGTTCGGATACGACCAATGCGATCAAGCAGGCGGCCGAGTTTGGCATCACGCCGAAGCAAACGCTGGCGGGTCTGCTGATGTTCATCACGGACGTACACTCCCTGGGTCTGAAGGCAACCCAGGGCATGTATCTGACGACGGGTTTCTACTGGGACCGCAACGACGATACCCGAGCCTGGTCGCGTCGCTTCTTCGAAAAGCAGCGCAAGATGCCGACCATGGTTCAGGCCGGTCAGTACTCCTCGGTGTATAACTACCTGAAAGCAGTCAAAGCCGTTAATAGTGATGACACCAAGAAAGTCATGGACTACATGAAGAAGACGCCGATCAACGACTTCTTCGCCAAGAACGGTCGTATTCAGGCTAATGGCCGGATGATTCACGATATGTATCTGGCACAGGTTAAAAAGCCTGAAGAAGCCAAGTATCCGTGGGATTACTACACGATCAAAGCAACCATCCCTGCGGATCAGGCTTTCACACCGCTGAAAGAAAGCACCTGTGCGCTGGTTAAGAAATAAATAGTCAACACAAAGGTGATCAGGGCGGTTACCCGCCCTGATCACAGGAGTCAGTTATGGAAATTTTCGGGATACCGTCGGCGTTACTTGGCAGCCAGCTACTGATCGGCCTGATCAATGGGTCGTTCTATGCGATTCTGAGCCTGGGTCTGGCCATTATTTTCGGCTTGTTGAACATAATCAACTTCTCGCATGGCGCGATGTATATGCTCGGTGCGTTTGTTGCATGGATCGGCCTGACGTATTTCGAAGTCGGCTATTGGACCTCCTTGCTGTTAGCTCCTGTGTTAGTCGGGCTGCTCGGCGTTGTCCTCGAGCGAACGATGTTAAAGCAGCTTTATAAGCTGGATCATTTATACGGGTTGCTCCTGACTTTCGGGTTGGCATTGATTATTGAGGGTATTTTCCGCGATCAATTCGGCGTCTCTGGTGAAGGCTATGCCGTTCCAGATGCGCTCACCGGTCTGATTCCGCTGGGATTTATGAATTTGCCGCTATACCGAGGCTGGGTTGTGATTGCTGCGCTCACGGTCTGTTTTGGAACCTGGTACATGATCGAAAAGACCAAACTGGGCGCCTATTTACGTGCTGGCACCGAAAACCCCCAGATCGTTCAGGCGCTGGGCATCAATGTACCAATGCTGATTACGTTTACGTATGGCTTTGGCGTTGCACTTGCCGCATTTGCAGGTGTTCTGGCCGCCCCGGTATTCCAGGTCAATCCATTGATGGGCTCTAACCTGATTATCGTCGTATTCGCTGTCGTCGTTATCGGGGGTATGGGCTCAATCATGGGCTCGATTGTTACGGGACTGGGGCTCGGACTGATTGAGGGTATTACCAAAGTCATTTACCCGGAAGCATCTAGCATCGTGGTTTTTGCCATCATGATCCTGGTGTTGTTGGTTCGTCCCGCTGGTCTGTTTGGCAAGTCCTGATCCTGGTTAAGGTGAATCTGATGAATACGACAACAAATAATGATAAGAATATGCGCCTGGTTTTCGGGGTGCTGTTTCTTCTGGGACTTGTAGCACCGTTTGTGGTGTATCCCACCTTTCTGATGAAAATCCTCTGCTTTGGTCTGTTTGCCTCAGCATTTAATTTACTCTTGGGTTTTGTGGGCCTGCTTTCATTTGGCCATGCAGCTTTTCTGGGGGCGGCAGGCTATGTGTGCGGGTTGCTGGTTCGGGATAGCGGTCTGAGCCCCGAGTTGGGGATTCTCGGTGGGACACTCGCCGCAGGTTTCTTGGGCTGGGTATTTGGCAAGCTTGCCATTCGTCGGTCCGGGATTTATTTTGCGATGATTACCCTAGCATTGGCCCAGATGGTGTTCTTCATCGTTCAACAGGCGCCGATGACCGGTGGCGAGGATGGTCTGCAGGGGGTTCCGCGTGGCAATCTCTTCGGCTTCATTGACCTCGATGACAACATGTCAATGTATTACCTAGTCTATGCGATTTTCTGTGCTGGGTTCTTTGTGATTTACCGGACTATCCATTCTCCGTTTGGTCAGATTCTCAAGGCAATTCGCGAAAATCAGCCTCGGGCGATATCGCTTGGCTACGATGTTGATAAGTTCAAACTGTTTGCATTTGTCATCTCGGCGGCATTATCGGGGCTCGCTGGCGCAACCAAGACGCTTGTTTTCCAGCTGGCTTCTTTGTCAGATGTTCACTGGCACATGTCGGGTGAAGTCGTTCTGATGACACTGCTGGGCGGTCTCGGGACGATATTCGGACCGCTGGTGGGTGCTGCTACGATTGTTACCCTGCAAAACGAGTTGGCCGATAAGGTCGGTTCATGGGTGACGGTTATTATGGGCGTCATTTTTGTCCTGTGCGTTCTCGTCTTCCGCCGCGGTATTGTTGGTGAAATACAGGCGCTGATTCGTCGTTCCGGTATTAATTAATCTTTTTGCCCGGTTGCTTTTTGTGGGTAACTTGATTGAGTCGACCATGATCGGCCGTGTGGGTTTGCTAACGCTGACCCACACGAAGAAGCTGAATGTCATGGGCAATGCCCTAGTCACTCAGTTGATTGACGGGTTAAATACTCTGGTTGGATCAGGTGCTTTGGCGATCATCATCAAGACGCTGCCGGGTGTAAAGGTATGGTCTGCCGGTTACGATATTCATGAACTTCCACCGCATGGTCAGGACCCGCTCGAATGCCATGAGCCGTTGAGACGTGCGGTGCGAGCTATGCAGACATGTCAGGTGCCTATCGTGATCCAGATTGAGGGCGGGGTCTGGGGCGGTGCCTGCGAACTGGTGATGTCTGCTGATATTGTTGTTGCAGCGGCTGGTGCGACGATCTCGTTTACGCCAAGCAGGCTTGGGGTACCCTATAATCCCTCCGGGATCATGAGTTTTTTGAACAGCATCCCCTTGCATATTCTGAAAGAAATGTTTTTCAGGGCTCAGTCGGTACCCGTTGAGCGCTTGGCGCAGTATGGGGTGATTAACCATGTGGTACCGGCTGCCGAGCTCGAGGATTTAGCGATGGAGATCGCTGGGGACATTGTCAAAACCTCACCGTTGTCGAATGCGGTTTTTAAGGAACAGGTGACATCAATCTGCAATGCCTTGCCGCTAAACTCAAATGAATTTGAGAGAATAGAGGCAAGCAGACGAGTGGTTTATACCAGTGAAGACTACCGGGAAGGCGTCCTGGCGATTAAGGAGAAACGCCCCCCCAGGTTTCGCGGCGTTTAGCTAATCAGGAGAAAGTGATGAGTACGGAAATAGGATTTACCATTGATCAGATGCAGGTCGGTATGACACGCAGCTACGCGAAAACCCTAACAGAAACGGACATCGTGCTCTTTGCGGCTGCCTCGGGTGACATTAATTCAGTTCACTTGAATCAGGAATATGCGGAAAAGACACCGTTTGGCGGTCGAATTGCACATGGCATTCTGACCGCGGGGGTTGTTTCAGCCTGTATTGCCAATAAGCTCCCGGGAGTCGGGACGGTCTACCTGGGGCAAACCCTTAAATTCAAAGCACCGGTTCGCCCAGGTGACACCGTCACAGCAACGGTGACGGTGAAGTCGCTTGATGCTGACAAGAATCGTGTTGTGCTCGACACCATTTGTCAGGTTGCCGGAAAAACCGTACTCGAGGGTGAGGCAACAGTTTTGGCGCCGAAATAAGGGTCCCACCACGTCACAACATCAGTTCACGCGTGCATGAAAAATAGACATATCAACCTGAAATCGCTGAGCGAACTTCAGGTCGGGGAAGTTTTCGAAACCTGCGGCTATACCCTCACCCAGGCAGATATCACAACCTTCGCATTCAGCTTTGACCCGCAGCCGTTCCATATCGACGAGGTTGCGGCTCAACAGTCAATCTTCGGCGGCATTATTGCCAGTGGATTCCACACCATTGCAATCTGCTTCCGACTCTTCATACAGAGTGGCATTTTTGCTAGGTCCAGTCTCGGTGGCACAGGTCTGGATGAGGTTCGCTGGTATGCACCGGTTCGGTCGGGCGATACATTGAGCGCCGAGGTCGAGGTGGTAAAAGTGATTCCCTCGAAATCGAAGGAAGATCGGGGAGTGGCCATATTGCAATATCGTGGCTATAACCAACGCCGAGAGCTGGTTGTCAGCTTCTATGGGAATCACTATCTCCTACGTTAATCGACAAAGGTTTCTAATGACGGTGTTCAAGGACTCACAGATTATTGATCGTGCGATAGCCTCAAGGCGTTCCGTACGTGCCTTTCTGGATACGCCTGTCGATCTGGCTACAGTGCGGGATATTCTGCAGGTGGCTTCACGCGCGCCCTCTGGCACGAATACACAGCCCTGGAAGGTGTACGTCTTGACGGGTGAGGCCAAGCAGCGTCTGAGCCAGGAGATTGTTGAGACTTTTCTTCATCCCGAGAAGGCGGCAGAGCACCACGAGGAATATGATTACTACCCGAGCAAATGGATAGAACCGTTTATTGGTCGTCGCCGCAAAGTCGGATTCGATTTATATGGCTTGCTGGGGCTGAGTAAAGATGACAAGGATGGAATGAAGCACCAGCACGCCAAAAACTATCAGTTTTTTGATGCGCCTGTTGGTCTGATTTTTACGATAGACCGTGTGATGGGGCGGGGAAGTTTTCTCGACTACGGCATGTTCATGGAGAACGTCATGATCAGTGCGATTGGCCATGGTCTGGCGACGTGCGCCCAGGCAGCATTCAATCAGTTCCACAAGATTATCGAGCGTCAGCTCTGTCTTCCGGAAAATGAAGCCATCGTTTGTGGCATGGCGATGGGCTACGAAGACAAAAAGGCGATTATTAATACCTTGAAAACAACGCGTGTACCGGTGGAAGACTTCGTGAAATTCGTGACCTGAGATTGGCTACACCAACCATTGAGACCCGGGGTTGGTGACGTAAAGCGGGTAGCACCACGATCTTGTGATTAGCCAGATGCGTCTGTGTGGGTTATTTGCGCTCGAGACAAATCGCCAGCTCATGCCAGCCTGTGGGATGCGGAACAATCGTTGGCAGGGTATCTGGCCATTGCCAGTGGCTGGAGTTAAATAAGGCGAGCATCGCGTTGATGTCGCAGTGGAAGGGCGGTCCCTGTTTGAGGCCTTCACGCGCACCGGGTCGTTCCACCTGCATGAATAAAATGTAGAGATATCCGCCAGGTTTGAGCCAACGCGCGAGTTGCGTTGCGTATGAAATCCAGTGGTCCGGATCAATCGCGCATAGGCAGGTCTGCTCGTAGACCGCATCGAATAATCGGTTCGGCATGTAACTGAGCACATCAGCCTGGATTACCTCGGCAGTCAGCGTTTGCGACAGCAGTAGGGCGCCGGTTTCTTTTACGGCGCCGGTGGTGTAGTCGATACCGGTCACATCGAAACCGCGCCTAGCCAGTTCAACGACTTCCCAACCCTTACCGCAACCGGGAACGGCAATACGACAGGGCCGCAGATCCTCGCTGTTGAGCCAGTTCAGCAGTTGAGGGCTGACAGCGCCCCTATCCCAGGGCGTTCGGCCCTGGTCAAAGTGTTCTTGCCAGAAATGCGGGTTAAGAGTGGTCATGGTCGGTGCCTTTGCGATTCGGGAATTTTAAGGGAAGGCTTTGAAAGCCTCAAATTCATCGATCTTTGACGGCGCTCAAGAAATTACGCATTGCAACATTCATTTATTCATTTTAAACGGTGCATAATTCATCCATAGCCGCTGCCCAGTTAAGGAGCATGTCATGACCTATCGAATTGAAATCGCAGAATTCCAAACACGCTCATGGGTGGCCGTTGGGCTTGTGGAACAAAGTCTGGATGAGGTCAGGATGTATGTCTGTGTGGTGAAAAGGCTCTATCCGGGTTGCCATGTCAGAGCCATGGAATTGCTGTCCGGCGAATCCGTCGCAGAGGTTTGATCGCACGTTCGTACGATTGGCCATAAAGGCGCTGGCCGCTGAGGTTACCTGACCGCAAAGATCGGGCACAATAAGTGCCATGAGTGTGATCTTGAGACTACGTAACATTTTTCTCGGGCTGCTGCTTGGGCTGTCCGCCTTGTGGGCGTTGTGCGTTATGTTGCTGCCGGGTGTGTTGCAGCAGCAAGTGCATAACTATGGTCAGAAGCTCGGGTATGAAATCTCGGTAACGTCTGTTTCGATCGCTCCGCTCCGCTTGCAGGGCGCGGTAGAGGGTCTCCTCATACGTCCCGCCGAGACTGCCGCTGCGGTTCATGCAGATGATCTGCTCAAGGTCGGTCGTCTGAACATTGATCTGGATTTCTGGCCGCTGCTGGCCGGTCGTCTAGGCATTGCGGAAGTGTCCTTCGAATCGCCGGAGATTGTCCTGTCAAAAGCATCGGCTTCCGACAAGTACTGGAACTGGGAACGCTTTCTGACCGCACTGGCGGGGCCTGAATCTTCGGAGCCTTCAACGCTAAAAGTATCAGTCGATCGTGTTCAGCTAAAGGATGCACGGTTGGTAATCCGACAGGGTCGCCGACAGGATGCCTTCGGCCCCTTCAGTCTGACTGTGTCGGGTTACAGAAATCAAGGAGAGGATGGGCAGGTCGGTGGCCTTGATACGCGTTACCGGGTTAACCTGGGCAAGGTTGTTTTGCCTGTTCCGCAGGAGGCCGGGGCGGCGCCAGCCAACGTGGTGTTGGAAGAAGTCACGCTGGCAGGCGATGCGCACCAGAAGGCCAACCAGAACTACCAGATAGATCTAATTGTGGGGCTCAAAACCGGGCAGATACGGACAAGCTGGGATATTGACCCTAACGGCGCGACCATTAATGGGCAATTCGATCTGGACCAGGTACCCCTGGCACCATGGATGGCGCTGATTCCCAGCCGTCAGCCGCTGGAAGCCTTATCAGGCAATCTGGGTGGATCGATTCGTTTGCAGAAGGATGGGCGTAAAACCAGAATTGAGGCAGCGCTGAGTCTGGCCGATGTGGCCATTCGGGTGGCGGGTGCCAAGGATACCCTCATGGGTTGGAGCAAAGCGGCTATGACAGGGCTTGCTTTGGAACTGTCCGGTGACTCAAAATCGGCTAGCATCCTGGGTATTGCCGATGTCGACATTATGAAACCTGTCTTGCAATTCGAGATGGGTGAGGATCGTGTCAGTAACCTTGCACGGCTCTTTCGTGCACCCGCGGCGTCAACCGGCGAAAGTGGCGCTCATGTCGGTGATATATCGACCGCACCAGCGATGCGATACGACATCCGGGCGATTCGTCTGAAGCAGGGCCAGGTTCATTTTGCCGATCATTCGATACGCCCGGAATTCGTGGTTGATGTGAATTCGCTCAACGGAAACCTGCTCGGTATTTCGAATGCGCCAAACCGTTATGCGACGTTGGCGTTGGATGGGCGCGTCGGTCGCGTCGGCAGTCTGCGGGGACGGGGTCAAATCGCCTTCGCGAACCCGCGTGAAAATCATGACGTGACCTTGCTATTCCGTAACATCCCATTACGCTCAACCAATCCCTACGTAATGACCTTTGCGGGATATCAGATTGATGATGGTTCGATCGATGCCGATTTGCGCTACGTGACCCGGGCCGGCAAGCTGGAAGGGAAGAACCGGTTCGTGATTCGCCAGATCCGGCTGGGCGCTGAAGCCCCGGATTACCAGGGCGCACGTTTGCCTCTGGGGCTGGCGGTGGCGCTGCTGGAAGACAGCAGTGGCATGATTGACGTCAATATTCCCGTGCAAGGCGACGTTAATGATCCCGAGTTCGGTGTCGGGCATCTGGTATGGCAGGCTGTAAAAACGGTTCTGAACAATGTGGTCACGGCGCCGTTCCGTGTGCTTGGCACCATTCTGGGCATCGAGAACATGGATGCCGTGGTATTTATTCCGGGCGAGAGCGGTTTGTCGCCAAATGAGCAGGATAAGCTGGATAAGATTGCGGCTGCGCTGGCCAAGCGTCCCGGCTCACGCATCGTGGTTCATGGCACTTATGACCCGGAGGCAGACAAGAGCGAACTGGCGCGCGCTACCGTCGACCAGGCGATTCTCAAGGCTGGTGCTATCGCTATAGACTCGGGTGATCCCTTACCGGTGCCGAATATGTCGGACCCGTCGATCCAGGCCGCCGTTAAAACCGCCTATGCAGCACAGATAGGACGTTTGCGACTGGGACAACGTCTGCTGACCTTGGCCGATACGCCCGAGCGTTATCAGCAGTTACGGCAGGAAATGATCGACAATCTGGCGCTGGGCGAAGCGCAACTCAAACAGCTGGCAGCAGAGAGAGCCGGGGTAGTACAGCGCCGTTTGCAGGGCGCAGGCCCCGAGATGGCGCAGCGGGTATTGATCGGCGATGCGGAAACGGTGCGGGCGGATAGCAACGGTGTGGCCATCCGGATCGATATCGAGCGGGTTGAGTAACCCCCGGTTCGTGATCCGGGGCTCATAAAGCAGAAAGTCCACCATGCGGTGGACTTTCTTTTCTTGTCAAACAGCCCTGATCAGCTACGAGCAGCCTTTAGTGCCGCGTTAAGCGTCGCGCTTGGACGCATGACCGCCTTGCACTTCTCCGAATCAGCCTTGTAGTAGCCACCAATATCCACCGCCTTGCCTTGAACAGTCTTCATTTCGGCGACGATCTGGGCTTCGTTGTCAGTCAGCGCCTTGGCCAGAGCCTTGAACTTGTCGGCCAGTTCCTTGTCTTCGGTCTGGTTGGCGAGTTCCTGAGCCCAGTACATCGCGAGATAGAACTGGCTGCCGCGGTTATCAAGTTCGCCGGTCTTGGGCGATGGCGACTTGTTGTTATCGAGCAGTTTGCCGGTGGCGGCATCCAGTGTCTTGGCCAGCAGCTTGGCGCGGTTGTTGTTGGTCTTGATGCCCAGATCTTCCAGCGAGACGGCCAGCGCCAGGAATTCGCCCAGCGAATCCCAACGCAGGTGGTTCTCTTCGGTCAGCTGTTGCACGTGTTTCGGTGCCGAACCGCCAGCGCCGGTTTCGTACATGCCACCGCCTGCCATCAGCGGCACGATCGACAACATCTTGGCAGAGGTCCCCAGTTCCATGATCGGGAACAGGTCGGTCAGGTAGTCGCGGAGGATGTTACCGGTCACCGAGATGGTGTCCAGGCCGCGGATGACACGCTCCAGGGTGTAACGCATGGCGCGCACCTGCGACATGATCTGGATATCCAGACCGGTGGTGTCATAGTCCTGCAGATACTTCTTGACCTTCTTGATCAGCTCAGCTTCGTGCGGACGGTACGGGTCCAGCCAGAAGATGGCCGGGGTGTTCGAGTTGCGGGCGCGGGTGACGGCCAGCTTGACCCAGTCACGGATCGGGTCGTCCTTGACCTGGCACATACGCCAGATGTCGCCCTTTTCAACGTTCTGCGTCAGCAGCACTTCGCCAGTGTCGATGTCGACCACGTTGGCGATGCCGTCTTCGGCGATTTCAAAGGTCTTGTCGTGTGAGCCGTATTCTTCGGCCTTCTGCGCCATCAGACCGACGTTGGGTACGGTACCCATGGTCTTCGGGTCGAAGTTGCCGTTGGTCTTACAGAAGTTGATCATCTCCTGGTAGATACGGGCAAAGGTCGATTCCGGCATGACGCACTTGGCATCGTACTGCTTGCCGTCGGCACCCCACATCTTGCCGCCAGCGCGGATCATGGCCGGCATCGAGGCGTCGACGATGATGTCGTTCGGGGAATGGAAGTTGGTGATGCCCTTGGCCGAGTCGACCATGGCCAGTTCCGGACGGTGCTCATGGCAGGCATGCAGATCGCGCACGATTTCTTCGTGCTTGGAAGCGGGCAGGGTTTTGATCTTTTCATACAGATCAACCATGCCGTTGTTAACGTTGATGCCGAGTTCATCAAACAGCTTGGCGTGCTTCTCGAAGGCATCCTTGTAATAGATCTTGACGCAGTGACCGAAGACGATGGGGTGTGAGACCTTCATCATCGTGGCCTTCACGTGCAGCGAGAAAAGGATGCCCGACTTGCGGCAATCTTCCATCTCGTCTTCGTAGAACTTGCACAGGGCTTTTTTGCTCATGAACATCGAGTCGATGATCTCGCCGGCCTTGAGCGCCACTTTTTCTTTCAGAACAGTCGTCTTGCCGCCCTTGGCCACCAGTTCCATACGGACATTACGGGCTTTGTCCAGCGTCATTGATTTTTCACCGTGGTAGAAGTCACCGGTGTGCATGTGCGAGACATGCGACTGCGACCACTGATTCCACTTGCCCATCGAATGCGGGTTCTTCTTGGCAAAGTTCTTGACGGCCTGCGGCGCGCGGCGATCAGAGTTGCCCTCGCGCAGCACCGGGTTAACGGCGGAACCCAGGCATTTGCCGTAACGTTTGGCGATGTCTTTCTCGGCATCGGTCGATGGCGCTTCCGGATAGTCGGGAATGGCATAACCCTTGGCTTGCAGTTCCTTGACGCAGGCCTTGAGCTGGGCGACTGAAGCACTGATGTTCGGCAGCTTGATGATGTTGGTGTCCGGTAGCAGGGTCAGTTTGCCCAGCTCGGCCAGGTTGTCGGGGACCTTCTGGTCATCGCTGAGAAACTCGGCAAACTCGGCGAGAACACGGGCAGACACCGAAATATCGCTCTTCACGATTTCAACCCCGGCCGGTTCCGTAAAGGTACGGATAATCGGCAGGAAGGCACAGGTGGCAAGCAGCGGTGCTTCGTCCGTCAGCGTGTAGATGATCTTCGACTTGTCAGACATGGTGTCCCCTTGAATTCAAGTAATCGTTATAAAGGGCTCGTTATGCGAGCCTCGACTGCCGTCAGGTTTATTCGGCGAATCTATGAGTATCCGCACCGAAGCCCCGCGCGTCAATGCTTCAGGCCCGAAATCCTTCTCTTTTTCAGGCCTTTTTTAGGCGCCAGAGGGATGTGATTTCCTGCGCCCTGGCATGGTGCAGTGCGTCAGTATTGTTGCAGGCTTTGGGATGGCTTGGACGAGTATCCAGTCGACCACCCACGATAAGGCCTGCAGCCTTGATCCAGGCCAGCAATTCATCGCGGCTGCGCAAACCGAGATGTTCGGCGATGTCCGATAGAATCAGCCAGACCTCACCGTCTGGTGAGAGTCTTTCGGCGCACCCTGCAAGAAAGCGGCGCAACATTCGCGAGTCCGGATCGTAGACGGCCGCTTCGATGGGTGAGGTCGGTGTGGCGGGGATCCAGGGCGGATTACACAGTATGAGGTCAGCCGGGCCGGGTGCATTGGTGGTCGAGGGAAAAAGATCGTCTCGATAAATATCAACCTGTTGTGCGTAGCCTAGGCGTTGGAGGTTGGCTTGCGCGCAGGCCAGTGCCCGCGAATCGGTGTCGGTGGCAACGATCCGTGGAATGCCGCGCTTGGCCAGCACGGCGCTGAGCACCCCGGAGCCGACCCCAATCTCCAGGGCGATATTGCAGTGTTGCGGCAATGGCGCCTTGGCGACCAGATCGACGTATTCGCCCCGCACAGGAGAGAAAACGCCGAAGTGCGGATGAATCGCTGCATTGAGCGCCGGTACAAAAGCCCCTTTCTTGCGCCACTCCCAGGCGCTGACCAGGGCAAGGAGTCCACGCAGGCTGATCACGGCATTGCCTCGATCGGGTTGAGGCTGACCGAGCGCCGCCACACAGGCATCGCGCACATCCTGGGCTCGGTTGAGCGGTAGACGGTAGTCGGCATTCAGAGGCACCAGCAGGAGGCCAAGTAGAGAAGCCCGGCGGCCTTGGGTAGACCGATGGCGTTCAAACGCTTCAAGCGCCGTTTTGGCGGGCGGTGGTGCATTTCTGGGTGGTCGATCAACGCGGCGAACAAGCGCCTGCAGTAAATGCCGTGCATTGGGGTAATCCCCTCGCCAGAGCAGGGCCGTGCCCGCCTGTACCCGCTTAAAAGCTGTGTCAGCCGACAGGGTGTCGTCGACCACCACGATTTCTTCAGGCGGTGGCAAGCCAGCCTCGGAAATCCAGCACGCCTGCTGGACTTGATCGTTTTCTTGCCAGTGAATGGTGGGCAGGGTTTGGTCGGGCATGCCGCATTGTAGCGAGTACGGGCCGGATCATTTGGAAATCACCACGCTTCGGCGTAGCCTTCTGCCTTTCGGATGGGAACCATGGCACTTAAAGCAACCGTTTACAAAGCCGATCTGCAGTTAGCCGATCTGGATCGTCATCATTTTGGTGATTATGCGTTGACCCTGGCGCAGCACCCTTCGGAAACCCTAGAGCGGGTCATGATCCGCCTGCTGGCTTTTGCGCTCTATGCGTCAGAAGACCTGCGCTTCGGACGCGGGCTTTCCAATGAAGAGGATGCCTCGTTATGGGAAATCGATCCGGGCGGCGTGACCCGACTTTGGATCGATCTGGGTTTGCCCGATGACACGCGGATCAAGAAAGCCTGTAGTCGTGCCGACCGGGTCGTGGTGATGACCTATGGCGGTCGGGCATCGGATCTGTGGTGGTTGCAGAATGCCAACGCGCTGTCGCGTTACCGGAATCTTGTTGTTATTCAGATCACGCCGGAAGACAGCGAAAGACTGATCGCGCTGGCGAATCGCACGATGAAGCTTTCCTGGACGATCCAGGAAGGCATGGTTTATTTAGCCGATGCGGCCGTGACGCCGCGGGTGCTGCAGTCGCCGGCGGTGCAATGACGTCGAAAGCCTGGTTTCTGTATCTGCTGGAGTGCGCCAACGGCAGCTATTACGCCGGTATCACCACCGATGTTCAGTCGCGTTTCGAAGCGCACCAGTCGGGTAAGGGTGCGCGCTATACGCGGGCGAATCCGCCAGTGCGTATTGTGGGGCAGGCCGCTTATCCGGATCGTTCGGCGGCATCGAAAGCCGAGTGGGAATTGAAGCAGCTACCGCGAGATGCGAAGCCGGGGTTTTTCGAGAACATCGCCTAACGCGGCGTTACTCCATATCGGCTGCATCGTTGGCTTGTTCGACCATCGGCGTCGGCAACGCCTTGTTCGGTTTGACACCGAGCTTCTTGAGCATCTCGGCCTGACGGATCAGATTGCCGCGACCGGTCGATAGTTTGCTGATGGCGCCATCGTAGTCCTTCTGCGCCTGACCAAGTCGATTGCCCAGCGACTCCATATCTTCGACGAAGCCGGCCAGCTTGTCGTAGAGCTCGGCGCCACGTTTGGCGATGTCCTGCGCGTTGCGGTTCTGAGCTTCCTGCCGCCACAGGCTGGCGACGGTGCGTACGACGAAGAGTAGCGTCGATGGGCTGACCAGCAGCACGTTCTTGTTCCAGGCGTCCATGAACAGTTCGCGATCGTGTGTCACGGCGAGCATGAAGGCCGGTTCAATCGGGATGAACATCAGCACGAAGTCCAGCGATTTCAGGCCGTAAAGATCCTGATAGTTCTTCTCCGACAATCCTTTGATGTGCGACCGCACGGCGTCGAGATGGCGCTTGAGTGCGGCTTCGCGATGCTTGTCATCTTCGGCGTTGGCGTAGTCTTCATAAGCCACCAGCGTTGCCTTGGCGTCGATCACCAGGTGACGGTCTTCCGGGAGATGGAGCACCACATCGGGTTGCAGGCGTTTGCCGTCGCCGGTGGTGTGACTTTCCTGCACATCGAATTCTTCGCCCTTACGTAGGCCGGCTGTTTCGAGCACACGTTCGAGAATCAGTTCGCCCCAGTTCCCCTGGGTTTTGTTCGAGCCCTTGAGGGCGCGCGTGAGATTATTGGCTTCCTGACTCACGGTGCGGTTGAGCTCCATGAGCTGACGTACCTGTTCAGCCAGTGCGCTGCGGTCCTTACCTTCCTGCACGTAGACCTGTTCGACCTTCCCCTGAAATTCCTGCAGGCGGGTCTTCAGGGGTTCGAGCAATTGACCGAGGCTTTGCTGGTTCTGTTCGCTGAAGCGCTTGGATTTTTCTTCGAGAATATCGTTGGCCAGATTCTTGAACTGGCTGCTCAGTTCTTCGCGGGCGTTTTGCAGTAACGCGATCTTTTCAAGGTTCTGGCTTCGTTCCTGGGTCAGCTGTGTATTCAGCGCGGCGATCTGGGCATTGAGCACGCCCAGTTGCTGCTCGGCTTCCTGTAGTCGTCCTTCGACGAGTGGCAGACGCTCGGCGCGTGTTTCTGCGGCGGTTGCCCTTGCACGCCCGGAGAGGGCGCCCGCTAAATAACCTGCAATGGCGGCAAGAATGGCGACAAGTGCAGCAACAACGATAATCGGATCCATAACTCTTTCGCGGTGCAGTGCTTATTTGGTCAGCCTTGGCAGGCTTCGATTTCTTCGGAAAGTTCCAGCCAGCGCCCTTCAAGGGCATCCAGCTCATCCTGGATTGCATGCAGTTTACTGCCTGTTTCCGTCAATGTCGCGGGGTCCGTAGTTGCGGTCAGGGCATTCTCCAACGAGGCCTTCTCGGCCTGAAGGGCAGGGATTTTCTGGTCGAGCTTTTCCAGATCCTTCTGCAGGGCTTTCAGTTGGCGTGACGCGGGTTTGGCCTTGGCAGCAAGAGGTGCAACCGGTGCTTTCGGTGCGGTGGACGAGTTGGCGACATCTCTTTGACGGCGCGCTTCGTCGAGCAGGTATTGCTGGTAATCATCCAGGTCGCCATCGAAATCGCTGATGCTGCCGTTGGCGACCAGCCAGAAACTATCGCATACCGCACGGAGCAAGGCGCGATCATGGCTGACCAGCATGACGGTGCCTTCGAATTCGTTCAGTGCGACCGACAAGGCTTCACGCGTCGCCAGATCCAGATGGTTGGTCGGTTCATCGAGCAGCAGCAGGTTGGGGCGTTGCCACACGATCATGGCTAAGACCAGCCGGGCCTTTTCGCCACCGCTCATGGTGCCGACCGCTTGCATCACCTGATCGCCCGTGAAGTTGAAGGTACCGAGATAGGTGCGCAGGCTTTGCTGGCGTGTATCGCGACCGGTCACGCCATTCGCCAGTGCATCTTTGGCGAGACGGATCATGTGTTCCATAGGCGAGCTGTCGGCCGACAGTACGTCGAGTTCCTGCTGCGCGAAATAGCCAATGGTGAGGCCACGCCCTTCCGTCACGGTGCCGCCTTGAACTTGCAGATCTTTGGCGATCGTTTTGACGACGGTCGATTTACCCTGACCATTGGCGCCGAGGATGCCGATGCGTTGCCCGGCGAGTACCGAACGATTGGCGTGCTGCACGATAATCGAGGGCGGCGTACCCGGTGCAGCGTCCGCCGGTGGTGGATAACCGAATGACGTGTCTTCCATGGCGAGCATGGGGTTGGGCAGGGCGCCCGGTTCTTCGAAAGCAAAACTGAATTCGGCGTCGGCCAGTACGGGTGCGATCTTTTCCATCCGCTCCAGCGCCTTGACCCGGCTCTGCGCCTGTTTGGCTTTGCTGGCCTTGGCCTTGAAGCGGTTGATGAAGGATTGCAGATGCGCGATCTTTTCCTGCTGCTTGGCAAACGACGCCTGTTGAATCGATAGTTGCTCGGCGCGTAAATCTTCGAAGGCGCTGTAGTTACCGCCGTAACGCACGAGTTTGCCGTGATCGATATGAATGGTTACGTTGGTGATCGCATCGAGAAATTCACGGTCATGGCTGATGACGATCAGCGTGCCCGGATAACGCTTAAGCCAGGCTTCGAGCCAGACCAATGCATCGAGGTCGAGGTGGTTGGTCGGTTCGTCGAGCAGCAGCAGATCGGATGGGCACATGAGCGCGCGTGCGAGTTGCAGACGCATCCGCCAACCACCGGAAAAACTGTTGACCGGTTTGCCGAGTTCGCCGGGTTTGAAGCCGAGCCCCAGTATCAAGGCTTGCGCGCGAGCCTGCGCATCATGGGCGCCGACGTCATTCAGGTGTGTGTAGGCGTACGCCATACGCTCGCCATCACCACTGGCTTCGGCGGCGCTGACTTCGGCTTCGGCCTCCACCAGACGCGAGTCACCTTCGATGACAAAACGCGTGGCGCTGTCATCGGTTTCCGGCATATCCTGTGCGACCTGCGCCATTCGCCATTGGGTCGGGATGACAAAGTCGCCGCGGTCTTCGTGCAGCGTGCCATTCAGTAATGCAAACAGGGTGGATTTACCGGCGCCATTGCGACCGACCAGGCCGACGCGTTCGCCTGGGTTGATGACACAGGACGCATCATCCAGCAGTACCCGTGCGCCGCGACGCAGGGTCAGATTCTTCAGGGTGATCATGCGGGATTGGTCTTAGCGGCAGACAAAGGTGGCGCGACACTGCAGCGGGCAGCTCAGGCAATCGGCGGTACAGAATTTGTCACCCCGTAGTTCGGCATTGCGTCCACGCTTTTGGCAAAAACGTTCAGCATCCTCCTTAACGTCTTCAACCCCCTGGCGGCCGCTCGGAAAACTGAAGGTGATGCTGTCGTCTGTCTGGCTGGTGATTTTGGGACCCGCGCAGGCGGTGAGCAACAGGCCGAGAACAAGAGAGACGAGGCGGGCGCGGTAGGAGCGGTTCATAGGGAGACTGCGCAAAAAAACGTAGAATGCGTCAGTTTATTGCAAAACGGCTCCCAGGTCGGTAAATGTCGCTGTAACGCGGCTTCGGGATAGCGTCTCAGAGAGGAAAACGAACATGATGAAACGATATGGAATTGCCGCAATGGCGGCAGTGAGTTTGCTGGCTTCGGCAGTCGCCACGGCGGGTGCGCTGGAAACGAACCTGGCCGGCGCCTTTTACAAAGGTGAGCATGCCCAGATCAAAGTGACCGGTCTGAATAGTGCCGGTTTTAACTTCCGTCTCGCAGCGGGTAATATCACGCCGGGTCAGGGCTGCGTCAATGGACGCGCCGATTGTCTATCGTTGTGGGGCTGGGCGACGCGTACGGATGATCCGAATCAGTTTCTCTACGCCAACGAAAACGGTCAGTGCGCTTTTTACATCCGTAACGAACCCGAGAGTATCGTGATTCATGGGTTGCGTGGTGATTGTGGTGCCGACGACATGAACCGTCGTGCGTTGAAATTAGTCGATGGGGTTTACAGACCCACCCGCTAAAACGGTGAGGGCTTTCAGGAGGTAGCGGCCACTGCGATCAACGCCCGCTGCGCTCAAGTGTTGCCAGATACAGGGCAACGGCAAAGACTAGGCTAACGCAAAGCATCAGGCCTGCAACCATGCCGGGCCAGGCAAAGTGGGTCCAGAGCGGCCCGGATGTGCTGCCCAGAAAGCTGCTGCCCAGGTAGTAGCTGGAAAGATAGAGCGCCGACACCAGCCCGCGCCGTTTGCCGGCACGTGCGCCGACCCAGCCGCTGGCGATGGCGTGTGTGGCGAAGTAACCGAAGGTAAATAACGCCAGCCCGAAGACGATGACGCCCAGATGATTGTCGAGTGTCGAAAGGACGCCGATGGCCATGGCAGCGATCATGCCGCGCATGATGAGGCTGCGGCCATAGCGGTCGACCAGATGCCCGGCCAAGGCCGATGAGGCGCTGCCTACGGCGTAGAGCAAGAAGATGGCGCCGATGGCGGCGGGGCCCAAGTTGTAGGGTGCGGCGCTGAGCCGGAATCCGAGATAGTTGTAGATGCTGACGAAGGCCCCCATGATCAGGAAGGCGGTGGTGAACAACCAGGGTAGCCCGGGGTCTTTGTAGATGCGGATGATGTCTCGCCACAACACGGCTGGCGCCATGGAGCGCGATTGGAAGTGTTGGGCTGGCGGCAGCATCTTCCAGAACAGGATGGTACAGATCAGGCCGACAATGGCCAGCGCTGCCAGCCCGTAATGCCAACTGCTGAATTGGGTGGCCAGGGCAGAGAGGAAACGGCCAAACATGCCACCGAGTGCGTTGCCAGCGATGTACATGCCCATTACCCGGCCGCGCGCATCGGGCGCGATTTCTTCGCCCAGATAAGCCATGGCGGCCGCTGGTAGTGCGGCGATACAGGCGCCTACGCCAGCGCGCGACCAAACGAGCCATTCGAAATCGGGCGCCAGCGCAGACAGCGCCGCAAAAACAGTGGCTCCCAGAAGCGCGGCTTTCATCAGCGGTGCGCGTCCGAATCGATCCGACAACAGGCTGAGCGGTATCAGCAGAATCGATAGGGTGAGTGTGCCGGCAGAAACCGCCAGGCTGGCCATGGTGGGCGAGATGCCAAAGGCTGCGGTGAACTGCGGCAGAATCGGTTGCGTGCCATAGAGCAGCGTAAAACAGGCAAAGCCCCCAAGAATAAGCGCCCAGTTCGCGCGGCGGAATGCCGTAGTGCCGGGTTGGAGTTCGGTGCCGTTACTCATGACGCATTATCGCTTGGCCAGCGGAAACTGACTGGCCAGGAATTGTGGCCCGTTTTAAGCCACGCTAGGCTCTGGGGCCAGAGCGTTTGCTGAAACCGGCTGTGAAAAAAACCGAAGTGGCCGAGTTTGGGAAGCCGCTCTCGCCGAGGATAGATTTTTGAGAATTCACGTCGGCAATGGTGGAAGTAATCCAGCAGACGGCGGGTTGCCGCTAATGTGGCGAATGGGTCGCGGGCATCGGCAATGGCCAGGATATCGGCCTGCAATCCACCCATGCGGGCTTCGAGTTCCCTGGTGTCAGCCGGCGGCTGCGCATGCGGCAGATGCCGATAGCGTTTGTGAAAATCAGGATGAAAGCGTGTTGCCCATTCCATGGCCACGCCAGCGGGTAAGTCTTCTAGCCAACGCAAGGTTTTACCGGGAAAGTACCCGAAAATTTTGGTCAGCACGGGCATGACTAGGTGCCAATTGAGCCACATAGGAACTCGCATCAATAGGCGGTAATCCTGCCAGTAGGCATATTGGCAACCGACAAAGAGGGCGCGCTGGATTCGGCGTGCGCTGGGTGCGAGCCCCAGTGCGAAACCGCCGATGCTATGGCAGACGGCCATCATGGGGAGATCGGGGGCTTGTTGGTGCAGGGTTTGTATGGCCGCTTCGCAGTCGAGTGCGCCCCAATCGTGTTTGGTGGCGCGCATATTGCGCAGGCTGTTGGGTCGCGAAGCACCGATGCCACGGTAGTCGTAGGTGAGTACCAGATAACCCTGCCGAGCCAGGTACGCTGCATAACGATGATAGTAGCGCGCCGCCACACCCGTGGCGGCGTTGATGAGCAAAGCGGTGTGTGGTGTGGTGCTTAGTGAACGCCAAAGGTGGCCGTGCAAGCTAAAATCATCGGCAGCAATCAAGGCGCAGGGCGTGCTGCTCACTAAAGCACTGGTTGTGGCGGTAGAACCATCAGGCATGGCAACAGGATAACATTCGTCTATGTCACTGATGTCCCGTTTTCCTGATGCCCAGCGTTTGACCCTCCGGTTTGCACCGGTGCTGTTCGTTTTTCTTTGGAGTACGGGCTTTATCGGTGCCAAATATGGTTTGCCATATGCGGAGCCGCTGACTTTTCTGCTGCTGCGTTACTCTGCGCTGGTGGTGCTCATGGGCATGATTGCCTGGATTTACCGCGCACCGTGGCCGATCGATCCAAGACAATGGTTTCACTTGGCTGTGGCGGGTCTACTGATTCATGGCTTGTACCTAGGCGGGGTGTTTATCGCAATTAAGCAGAACCTGCCGGCGGGTCTGGTGAGCCTGTTGGTCGGTCTGCAGCCGCTGCTGACGGCGACGATCGTTGCCGCCATGCTGGGCGAGCGTGTCATTTTGCGGCAGTGGGGTGGGCTGCTGCTCGGCCTGATGGGTTTGCTCATGGTGCTGTCCGCCCGCCTGGAGGCCGGGTTCGGCTGGGCGGGCGTATTGCCGGCCATGATGGCCTTGCTGGCCATTACTTCGGGAACGCTTTACCAGAAACGGTTTTGCCCGCATTTCGATTGGCGCTCGGGTGCGGCCATCCAGTTTGGTGCGGCCTGGTTGCTGACCTTGCCAGTAGCGCTGCTGACAGAAAATTTCCAGGTGCAATGGACAGGTGAATTTGTTTTTGCGCTCGGCTGGCTGGTGCTGGTGTTGTCGGTGGGGGCGATTGGTTTGCTCAACCACCTGATCCGGTCCGGGAGCTCGGTTAACGTGGCCAGCCTGTTTTATCTGGTGCCCCCCTCAACTGCAGTGATCGCCTGGTTGATGTTTGACGAGATGCTGACGCTGGTCCAGTTGTTAGGCCTCGTCGTTGCAGTGACCGGGGTTGCGTTGGTGCGACGCTAGCTCAGACACGGATATCAGGCTTAGAATCGACCCGGATAACGACATACCCGACGCAACGGATATCCCCATGAAAGATAATACGATCGACCGCAATGTTTTTGGGGAGCCTCTGGTTCCCTGTTCTTTTGACCCGCTGACCGGGTTTATGCGTGATGGCTGTTGTCGTTCGGAAAGCTCGGACCAGGGAGAGCACTGGATCTGCGCGGTGATGACGGATGACTTTCTTGCGTTTAGCCAACTCCGCGGTAACGACCTGTCGACGCCCAGACCGCAATGGCAATTTCCCGGGTTGAAAGCCGGGGATCAATGGTGTCTGTGCCTGAGCCGATGGCTGGAAGCTCTGGCAGAGGGGTGTGCACCGCTGGTCGTTCTGGAAAGTACGCACCAGTTCGTGCTGGATCGCGTCAGCCTTGAGATTCTGCAACGGTTCGAAGCTCGGCCCTGAGTCTGCAGCCATCCGGCGCCCGTTTTATGCATTTAGCATGACTTATTGCTTGGCTTGGGTCTAGAATAGAGCACACTCAATGACTGTTTGAGGGAGCATCAAATGGCCGGATTCGACTTCAGGGATATGTTCGCCGCGCAGCGTGCTGCGATTGCCGCTCTGGTGGCCGTCGGTAATACCGCGCTGACCTCGGCGGAACGAATGGCTGCGCTCAATCTGCATGCGGTGCGTGAGGCCATGGTGGACTTCGCCACAGGCACACAGCGGATGCTGAAGGTGCAGACGCCCAGGGATGCGATTTCCCTGCAAAGTGAGTTGGCCAAGCCACAGGTTGAGAAGGGTGTACTTTACTCGCGCAGTCTGGTCGAAATCTCAACAGCAGCCCAGGAAGATGCGGTGCAGTTGATCGAGACCCAGTACAACGGATTCATGGAGTCCATGAATGAACTGGCCAATCAAATCGCCAAAGCAACCCCGGCGGGTTCGGAAGTCACCACCGCCGCGATTCGTTCCACCATGAGATCGGCCAATGAGGCCTTTGAACGTTTTAATGATGCCGTGATGCGATTCACCGAGGTGAGTGAAGACAGTGTCTCAACGATGGGTAATGCCACTGTGAGCGCAGCGACCGGTAAGGCAGTCAGGAAAAGATCCGCTGCCCGCAAATAAACGCGGTTCATGCAAAAGGAAACCGGGTCAGAAGACCCGGTTTCCTTTTGGGGCAGACGATGGTCTTAGTCAGTCAGACCGGCAAACAACGCCGTGCTTAGGTAACGTTCACCGAACGATGGAATAATCACAGCGATCAACTTGCCGGCGTTCTCCGGTCGCTTGGCGACCTCAAGGGCTGCCCATAAGGCAGCGCCAGATGAAATACCGACCAGCAGACCTTCTTCTTTGGCGGCACGCTGTGCCGTGGCGAAAGCGTCGTCATTCTTGACGCGGATGACTTCGTCAATGATGTCGGTGTTCAGCACGTCTGGTACGAAACCTGCGCCAATCCCCTGGATCGGGTGTGGGCCTTTTTGCCCCCCAGACAACACCGGTGAAGCATCCGGCTCGACGGCAATTGCCCTGAACCCCGGTTTATTCGCTTTCAGGACTTCGGCGACGCCGGTGATGGTGCCACCCGTGCCGACACCGGCGATGACGATGTCGATCTGGCCATCGGTGTCGCGCCACAGTTCTTCGGCCGTGGTGCTGCGATGGATCTCGGGGTTTGCCGGGTTTTTAAACTGCTGCGGCATGAAGTAATTCGGGTTACCCGCAGCGAGTTCTTCGGCCTTCTTGATGGCGCCGCCCATGCCGTCGGGTCCGGGCGTCAGGATCAGCTCGGCGCCGTAGGCACGCAACAGGGCGCGGCGTTCCTTGGACATCGTTTCGGGCATGGTCAGCACCAGCTTGTAGCCACGAGCGGCACAGACGAAGGCCAGTGCAATGCCGGTGTTGCCGCTTGTCGGCTCGACAATCACCGTGTCCGGTTTGATCAGCCCGGCTTTTTCGGCAGCGTCGATCATGGCCACGCCAATACGATCTTTAACGCTATGCGAGGGGTTGAAGTATTCCAGTTTGGCCACTACGGTGGCTTTGGCGCCATCGGTCAGACGGTTAAGTCGCACAAGCGGAGTGTTGCCGATCAAGGCAGTAATATCGTTGGCAATACGCATAGGGAACCTCGGGCGTGATGATGGTGAATGCAATGCCTTGATTATCCGCAAAGACGGC
The DNA here is from genome assembly GCA_018883265.1 of Rhodocyclaceae bacterium. GTDB lineage: Bacteria > Pseudomonadota > Gammaproteobacteria > Burkholderiales > Rhodocyclaceae > Fluviibacter. The sequence continues at coordinate 30,472 of VEQK01000021.1, forward strand.
CCTTCAGCCTAGATCTGGCCTATATCCCTTTCTTATAAGCTTATGTCGCGCCCGACCGGCGGGTGGCCGGTATAATTGCGCAAATTGTTTAAGACGTCGGAGTCGGATGTATGTGCGGTATCGTTGCTGCGGTAGGACGCAAGAACATTGTCAGCGTGTTGCTGGAAGGTCTGCGCAAGCTCGAATACCGGGGCTATGACTCGGCCGGTGTCGCTGTCCTTAACGGCAATGGCCTTGTTCGCGTCCGTTCTGCTGGCCGGGTGGCTGATTTGACGGCAGAAACGGAGAAACAGCATCTGAGTGGCGAAACCGGGATTGCCCACACGCGCTGGGCAACGCACGGCGCCCCCTGTGAGCGTAATGCCCACCCGCATATTTCCAATGGCCTGGCGGTCGTGCATAACGGCATCATCGAGAACCACGAAGCACTTCGTGCTGAGCTCAAATCGGCGGGTTACGAATTTACGTCGGATACCGATACCGAAGTCATCGCCCACCTCGTGCATCAGAACCTGGCCGGTGCCGCCGACCTCGTCTCAGCTGTCCGCACCGCCTGTACGCGCCTGATTGGTGCCTACGCCATTGGCGTGATCCAGCAGGATAACCCGCATACAACCATTGTGGCGCGCGAAGGTTCACCGCTGGTGTTAGGCCTCGCGGATGATGCCAACTATGCGGCGTCCGATACTGCCGCACTGTTGCAGGTCACGCGCCGCATGGTGTATCTGGAGAACGGTGATGTCGCAGTACTCACGCCTGAAGGTGTCGAGATCACCCGTCAGGATGGCACCGCCGTCTGGCGTGAAGAGGTTGAATCCCTGCTTTCGGCCGATGCGGTTGAGCTGGGTCCTTATGACCATTACATGCAGAAGGAAATCTTCGAGCAACCCGGCGCCATCATCAACACGCTGGACATGCTGGGCAGCACTCAGACCGTCCAGGCCGGGTGGTTCGGCGCGCAAGCCGAACAGATCTTCACGGACATCGACCGCATCCTCATTCTGGCCTGTGGGACCAGCTACCACGCCGGGTTGACCGCCCGTTACTGGCTGGAAGGCATTGCCAAGCTCCCCACTACGGTCGAAGTTGCTAGCGAATACCGGTATCGCGACAGCGTTCCGGATGCGAGAACCCTGGTAATCGCCATCTCGCAATCCGGTGAGACGGCTGACACCCTGGCCGCACTCAAACATGCGCAGGATCAGGGCATGCCGCATGCGCTGGCCATTTGCAATGTGCCGGAATCTGCCATTATCCGTGCCTGCCCGCTGCGCTTCCTGACGCACGCCGGCCCGGAAATCGGCGTTGCCTCGACCAAAGCTTTTACAACGCAACTGGCCGCGCTTTATGTGCTGACGCTGGTGCTGGCCAAAGTCAAAAACAGCATCGCTGCTGACACGCTGACCAACCTAGTTTCTGATCTGCGCCATTTACCGGCGGCCATCACCTCCGTGCTGGCACTTGAACCCCAGATCAGAGACTGGGCCAAACAGTTCGCTGACAAACATCATGCGCTCTTCCTCGGTCGTGGGGTGCATTACCCCATCGCGCTCGAAGGCGCGCTCAAGCTCAAAGAGATCACCTATATCCACGCCGA
>VEQK01000022.1 GCA_018883265.1 Rhodocyclaceae bacterium
ATGATCTGCTGAGCTTTCACCGCACCTATAGCCTGCGCAAAGACGCCTTCGGCAATCTCGAACTGGTCTGGTCCGATCACCCGGTGATTGAACGTGTCACCCCGGTGCGCCCGTTCCCGTTTTCTGAACCTGAGCATGGGCTGTCGTTCGTCGACGCCGATGGGCATGAAGTTCTGTGGCTCGATTCGATTAACGACTTGAGCACAGCAGACCGGGCGTTGGTTGATGACGCATTGGCTGTACGAGAATTCATGCCGGTCATCACCCGCATCGAGAGCGTGTCGTCGTTCAACACACCGAGCACCTGGCAAGTGGAAACCGCGCAAGGCAAAACCCAGTTGGTGCTCAAAGGCGAAGAACACATTCGCCGTATCAACGGCATGGGCGGCAACCATCTTTTGATCTCAGATAACCACGGCATTCAGTTCCTGATCAAAGACGTGAGCCAGCTCGACAAGCACAGCCGCCGCTTGCTTGATCGCTTTCTGTAATTGAGCGAAGCCATCTCGCCCTGCATGAACTGTGGCGCCTGCTGCGCCATGTACCGCGTATCGTTCTATTGGGGTGAGGCAGATGATGCACTGGGCGGCTGGGTGCCTGCGGACACTACGGAACAACTCACGCCCACCTTACGCTGTATGCGCGGTACGAGCATTAAAACGCCGCGTTGCGAACAACTCCAAGGCCAGATCCCTGGCGCACTCTGCGGCATCTACGAAAACCGCCCATCAGTCTGCCGAGAGTTAGAACCCTACGACGCAGACGGCAAACCTACCGATCAATGTACCCGGGCGCGGGCGGCGCATGGATTGCCATAGTTAAGTTGAGCTTTTAGGTAGGCTTGCTGCCACATCTCTAAAAGCAGCCAGTGCGGCTTCAAGGTGCTCAATGATCTCCTGTTGCAGTACGTCTGGTGGCGGCAGATCATCGAGGTTGTCTAGGCTGTCATCTTTGAGCCAGAAAATATCCAGGCTAGCTTTATCTCGCGCAATTAGTTCGTCGTAACTAAAGTATTGGAAGCGCTCAGTCTCGGTCCGCTCGTGCCGGTTATCCGGGTGGTAGCAGTCGATAAACTCCTGCAGGTCATCAAACTTCAGCGGGCGGGTTTTCAGCGTGAAATGCTTATTGGTGCGCAGGTCATAGAACCACACGCCTTTGGTGTGGGTGTTTCCATCCTTGGGCTTGGCATCAAAGAACAGCACGTTTGCCTTAACGCCCTGTGCATAAAAGATGCCCGTTGGTAAACGCAGCACCGTATGCAGGTCACAGGTTTCCATGAGCTTACGACGAATCTTCTCGCCAGCACCGCCCTCAAACAGTACGTTATCCGGTAGCACCACGGCGGCTTGGCCATCCACCTTCATCATGCTGATGATGTGCTGCAAAAAGTTCAGCTGTTTGTTGGACGTGGTCTCCCAGAAATCCTGCCGCTCATAGGTGAGGGCATCACGATCTTCTTCACCTTCTTCATTGGTGATCGTCATACTGCTCTTTTTGCCGAAGGGCGGATTCGCTAATACATAATCCACCTTCTTCTTGGGTTCGGCAATCAGCGCGTCCGAGCGTTCAATCAGCGGTTCACCATCAAGCTCGCCAATGTTGTGCAAGAACAGGTTCATCAGGCACATACGGCGCGTATTCGGCACGATCTCGTTGCCGTGGAAGGTCTCATCCCGCAGGAAGGCTTTTTCGGTCTTGTTGAGGTTGCTACCCGGCCGAGTCAGCCAGTTATACGCACCGAGGAAGAAGCCTCCCGTGCCACAGGCCGGGTCAGCAATGGATTTCATCGGCTTGGGCTGCACACAAGCCACCATCGCCTCAATCAGTGGGCGAGGGGTAAAGTACTGGCCGGCACCGCTCTTGGTATCTTCGGCGTTCTTTTGCAGCAAGCCTTCATACAAATCACCCTTGGTGTCGGTATCCAGGCTGATCCAGTTTTCAGCGTCGATCATCTGCACCAGGCGTGACAGCTTGGCCGGGTCCTGAATCTTGTTCTGAGCTTTGAAGAAAATCGCCCCCAGCATCCCTGGCTCATTACCCAGCTTATGCAGCGTCGCTAGGTAATGCGCCTCCAGCGGCTCGCCCGTCTTGCTGCGGATGCTGTCCCAGTCATAACCACTTGGAATATGCGTGTCCCGGTTGTAGGGTTCCTGAGCATATTCATGCGCCAGCTTCAGGAACAGCAGGTAGGTCAGTTGTTCTAGATAGTCGCCATAGCTGACCCCATCATCCCGCAGGGTGTGGCAGAAATTCCAGACTTTTTGGACGAGGGCAGAGGTGTTCATTTTTTGTCGATATTTACGGGAGTACCGGCGGTATATGCCTGCCGGGGATCTTTCATCGTGGGATAAGCCGTGCGCAGCTGCCCGTCTTTGACCATTTGAGACAGCGTTCGTTTGCGTAAGTCGTCTGGATCTCGTTGCAGAATTTGCGCAAGTACGCGCAGCCCCAGGTAACGACCCGAGCAAAGCTGGTGTAAGGTTTGCCGAAGCAGCGCAGGGGGCACGCGGCCTGCTTCAGACACGCGCAGACCCAATTCAGTCAGTTCCTGCTTGAGTTGCTCCGGTATCGCATCCCAATCCAGATAGGAAGGGTCGATAACCACTTCGGAGGTGCCTAGCTCCGGTGGTTTGGTGCTTAGCTCCGGTGGTTTGGTGCTTAGCTCCGGTGGTATAGAGGTGGCCAGAGGTGGGGCAGCTACCGCTTCCACTGGCTCAAAGACATTGGTTGCGCTGCGTCGTTGCCAGGGCAAGTAGTACACCATACCGCGACCGGCACCGTCAGAAATCAATAAGTTATCTCGTACCAAGCCGCCAAGCATTTTAGTCAGATCGGCAGGGTGATCCGACGAAATTTCTTTGAGTCGGTCATGGCTGACCAGTCCTTCCACCTGAGCGGTGATAAGCGCTAGTCGTGCCGTTTCGGGGAGCTCCGTAAAACGGTGGCCAAGCCGTTCTTCCAGTTCGGCAACTGCTTGTTCTGGAACCAGGCTGTTCATACGCAGTTCCATCAGGGTCTGTGCTGGTTCAGCCATTTCGTAAAGAACCGGTCTACGCCAGTGCTGACCATCCCAGTTTTTATAAATCTTAGGTACGCCTGAGCCCGCATGGTCACCATAACCTACCAGCTGAAACATAGTTTGCAATCGGCGGTTACGACAGTCACTGTGGCCACCTTGAATTGCTAGCTCAACAGGAGTGCGCATACGACCAGGGTTTCTGAAACCGAACATGTCCGGGCGTTTCACGACCAATACAGACATGCGTTCAGAATAGTCGGCATGAATCAGCGTATTTGCCAGAGCCTCGCGTAGTGCTTCATGAACGGGGGTGTCTTCAACGCGCTGCCCATCTTGGAGCTGAAACGGCACTTTGAGATCGGCAGTCAGCTTTTGGTAAACGCGTCTAAAAAAATCATAAAGATTGCCAGACCAGGTGCCATCCGGCACCAATCGATCAACCCAGCGTTTCTCGGTCTTCGCCTCTGGTCGTTCTTGGTAGTCAACCATGTAATGGGGCAACGCATCGCGAATGACTTCAGCACGGCCGAACATCAGCAGGCCGGCTAAACGAATACCGCCGTAGCCTTCCTCACGATTTTTTCCACTGGCACCGATACGTTCTAAAAAATCAGGAATCGGCAAATCGGTCCAAACATGGCCTGGTTTTACAGCCGCGAACCGATTACGGTATGCCGCAATTGTCTCCATATCCAGATCGCTAAAGTCATAGCCTTTGAGTACGCGCTCATCACGCGAATCCTCGACACGTTCTGCCATGAAGCGGCGAACTGTCTCCTCATCAGCCGCGTAGTCGCCTTCATATCGACGTAGCCAAGTGCCACCGAACGGGTTTGACCCGGTATGAACAGGCTTTTGAACGCGGGTAGCACGTGGAACAAAGACTTGTAAGATCACTTTGCCGTCGATTTCGATGGGTTGCACATCCTCTTCTCTTAGCAGGTTGATGCTGATCTGTTTTTTATTGTGCAGGTTGTCCCAGAGCGCTTTGCGGATCTGCTCTAGATTGTTTAGACCTAACGGCGTAAAAGTTCCTCGGGGCTTTTCTTGAATGCCCAACAAAATATAGCCGCCATCTGTGTTGGCGAGCGCGCTATAGGTTTTCCAGAAATCATCAGGCACTTGGCCCTGTCCATCCCGACCTTGAGCAGATTTGCACTCGAGGTCAGAAGCTTCAGCTAGATTGGTTAGATCAGCGGTAGACCATTTTTGAGGCGTTAGACTCATCTGGTGGCCTTTCTTATTTTGGTTGTGCGCGCTTTGTTGCCTTGAGCGTTCGCCATGCAAACGACAGCCTCAATCAGCTCGCGATCTGACAGGCAGCGGAGATCGCTTTTGAACTCCACGATCATCGATTCGTTTTTAGGAATGGTGCTCATCGAATGGTCTTTGCTAATTGATTCTTCTGATAGTTGTCTGGTTTAATAGAGGCGCAGTCAAGCGTGAGGTTTGTAGAGGTTGCCATAGTTGGCATCAGCCTGAAAGGGCGGGATCCTCGAACTCAGGGGCTGCTTTTTTACGGCCACGGGATTTGGGCTTAGTCTGAGCAGCGCGTTCGGCGCGAATCCGTTCTAACAGTACACTTGCAGGTTCGTCATTCGGGTCTTGCGGCACCAGCTCGCCGGCAAAAGCAGCACGTAGGATGTTCTGGCGTTGGGCGGCGGCTTGTTTGAGGGAATGTTCTATCGAGATGTCCTGATCTTTTGAGGCTGCAAGGGCGGTCTGAAGAATTTCAGTTGCTATCGTAATCTCGCGTCCCGGTGGAATAGGTATGGGAATCTGACGAAGCCGATCTTGGCCAATGTTGCGCATTGAGTCTTGGTTGCCAGAGGCCAGCTCTTCGATGTATTTCCGACCAATTTCACTACGAAGGAGGATGAGCAGCCAAGGTTTAAGATTCTCATCAGCAAGCAGGAGTCGCAGAATCTTGTCGCTGAGCATGATGTTTTTTGTGATCTTGCCAGCAATTACGCAAGCGCCTACCAGATCGATTGTATTGGCACGAGAAAAAAGAAAATCTCCGGTGCGTACGAATACCTCAGGACGTACCATCGATTTATCGTGGCATGTTTTGCTCTCAGCCTCGTTATACTCCCCCCACGTTACTGCACTCACTTTTACAATGCCAACTTCATCATGACGTGGTGGGCGCTCTTCACATTTGAAGCTCTTGCCTGTCTCAATATCAGCCAGGAGCTCATCTACGGTGCTCCACGTCCAATTTTCCGGTAATTTCGGTAAATTAGTTGTGTCGGGTTGTACCGGTTTAGGGTATTTCTTCTGCCAATCCTTGGGCGGGGTTTTGCCTTGCTCTTTGAACTTAGCGAGTTGTTTCTCTTCCCAGCGGGCGCGGCGCTCTTTGAGAATGCGCTCCAGTAGTTGCGCACCCGTTTCAGTGGGCTGGTTGTTCTTGCGCCATTCGGCAGTGAGGCTGCCATCGACGGCGGCCTTGAGCAGCGATTGGCGGTATTGCGCTAGTTTCTTCTGTGCGGCTTTGAGTTCGGCGACACCCGCGTCGAGGTCAGTGAGGAGTTCTTCGAGTTTGGCGACGATCCGGGTTTGTTCAGCACGGGGCGGGATCGGCATGAGGGTCGTTTGGAGCCATTTTGTTGGGACTCGCAACTGACCGGCAGTGCCCGTCATGTTTTGACGTGCTACTTTTCGGAAAGAAGGCTGTGACAGGAAGTGTTTAAGCCAATCAGAGGCAACAGCTTGGGTTGGTCGCAGTACGTGGAATTCTGTCGAACCAAAAGCGTAAGTGTGTTCTAAACGTGGTACGAGCGCGCCTTTGCCGTTCTCCATGCAAGGGGTGATTTTTGCAAATAGCACATCCCCTTCGGAAAAGAATGTGTAACCCTTGCGCACTTCGCCAAGCGGGCGAAGTTGGCTGAGATCAATACCACCAAAGTTTTCGGCAACGGAAGCCATCGGTACAAAATGAACCAGAGAGCTTTCTGAGATATCTTTAACGTCTGCTTTTGGGCCGATATCAGCTATTTCTTTCAACTCAGAGTGAGCCCATGTGGCAGGTAGTCCACTCACGCCACTAGCTCCTCATTCATTTCTGCCATGAGCGGGTCGAGTTGGGTGCCAAATAGATTCCAGGCTTTTTGCAGGCCACCTTTGTCGGCCAGCGCGGCGTAGTCGAAGTCATCGCGGCTGATGCTGCAGCTGCTGGCGATGTGGTCTTTCATCAGGCGCAGCCATTCGGTCTGTTCCGGCGTGAAAGCGGTGCCACGTTGGGCGTTGTGCCGGAAGATCCATTCCTGAAAACGCTTATCGACCTGGTCGCCAAAGGGTTTGAGTTCGGTATCCAGGTCCAGCGCAAAGCGCACGAGCGAGATGAGGTCAGTGAGTTGACGATGTTTGTCATTACCTTTGACTTGGTTGCCCTTGATGCGGGCGTAAGCGCTCCACAGGCGCTCGGTGGTGAGCATGAGCGGTGGCTTGGCCAGGTGGTCGTGCAGCTCTTCGATCATGTCGAATGTGAGTTGGCGGCGCTGGTAGGGCTGCTGATAGAAGAAGCCCAGTGCGGCGATTTCGTCTTTGTGGGCTTTGAGGTAATCCGCAAAGGCGTCGATGGTGGCTTGGGCTTTGGCCTCGGTCTGCTCGCTGAAGCCTTTGGCGATGACCTGATCAATGTTGATATGGTCGATGATTTGTTCGCGGTCGCTGCGGGCGGCTTCGATGGTGTTGCGCAATTCCGGGTTGTCGAAAGGCAGGCTGGCTTGGGAGACGCGGTTGTTGCGGGCGGCTTCCAGTTCTTCGGGCAAGAGGCTGTCTTCGTCCCGGGTAAAACCATTAGCTTTAGCGGTGGCGAGGGCTTCAGCCACGATTTTATCGGGGTCCAGCGCCATGATCAGGTTTTTACCTAGGTCGCCCAAGGTGATGCCACCGCTGTGCTTCTCAATACGGGCCTGCGCTTTGTCGTCGAGCAGCTTGGCGAGGCGTACGAGGCGATTGCCGAGGGTGAGCACCGTATCGGTATCTTTATGACCAAGGGCAATGCCTTGCATCAGGTCTTTGAGGGGCACGCCGGGTTTGCGTTCCAGCGGGCGGCTCTCTGTTTTGAGGGACTTTTCAACACCCACGGCATCGATGAGCACAAAGCGGCTCTTGGCGCCTTCGGCGCTGTTGCTGACGCGCTGGAGGCTATCAGCGTCCAGGCTGCGTACGCCCCTGCCCTTCATTTGTTCGTAGTAGCCCTTGCTGCGTACATCGCGCATGAAGAGCAGCACTTCTAATGGCTTTACGTCGGTGCCGGTGGCGATCATGTCCACAGTCACGGCGATGCGCGGGTTATGTTCGATACGGAAATTACTTAAGACGCTGTCGGCATCTTTTTCGTTATAGGTGACCTTGCGGCAGAACTCGTTACCTTTGCCATAGACTTCTCGCACGATGTTGATGATGTCGTCGGCGTGGCTGTCGGTCTTGGCGAAGATGAGGGTTTTGGGGACTTCTTTCCGTGCCGGGAAGATTTCGGTTTCGACAGCCGTCTTCATGGCCTGGATGACATTGCGGATCTGGCTCGGGTTGACCACCGAGCGATCTAATTCCTTGCTGGTATAAGCGGTGTCTTCGTCGGTTTCGCCCCAGCGCTTCTTGCGGGTTTGGCGATCCCGGTGGTTGACCCATTCCTTCGCTTTGAGCTGGCTACCCTTTTGGGTAATTTCGGTTTCGATTTCGTAAACGTCATAGCCGACGTTGACGCCGTCTGCCACCGATTGTTCGTAGGTGTATTCGGCGACGATGTTTTCGTTGAAGTAGCCGTAGGTGCGTTTGTCTGGCGTGGCGGTTAGGCCGATCTGATACGCATCGAAATAGTCCAGTACCTGTTGCCAGAGGTTATAGATGCTGCGGTGACATTCATCGATGATGATGACGTCAAAGAACTCGGGTGGAATCGTCGGGTTATAGCGGACGACTTTTTCCTGATTGCTGGTTTGTTGGAGTTCATTCAGCGAAATGTCTTCAGCCGATTCATCAATGGGTTCCCCGGAGAGAATCGAGTACATGCGTTGGATCGTGGAGATGCAGACTTGAGCATGCGGGTCGATGCTGGATGAACTGAGCCGCTGAACGTTATAGAGCTCAGTGAATTTGCGCGCGTCGTCGGGCGGCGTGTAGGCCATGAACTCCTGATGCGCCTGTTTGCCCAGGTTGCGGGTATCGACCAGAAAAAGAATGCGTTTGGCACCGCCAAACTTGAGCAGGCGATAGACCGAGGTAATGGCGGTGAAAGTTTTGCCGGCACCGGTGGCCATGTGAACCAAGGCTCTGGGTTTGTTCAGCGCCAGCGATTGCTCCAGGCCGGTAACCGCGCTGACTTGGCAATCACGTAGGTCTTTCTCATGCAGCGCTGGCATGTGTTCTGCCAGGCGACGGCGAAGAGTCTCTGGCTGCTTTAACCACTCCGCTAATTGTTCCGGCCGATAAAAGCTAAAAATTTCCCGTGAACGTGGTGCCGGATCTTTGCCATCAGTAAAGCGTGTTATTTGGCCGGTGGCTTCGAAGAGAAAGCGGAGGGGTAGGGCATCTTTGAACCATTTCAGGTTCGAAGTGGCGTAGCGTTCGTTTTGAAGCTCAACAGTGGTTATGTTTTCACCCGCCGTATCCTTTTTGGCTTCGATGACGCCAACTGGCTTGCGATCGATGAATAAGACGTAATCGGCAGGGCCGGTGTCTGTGGCGTATTCCCGCACAGCGACACCCAGGCCTGCGCCCAAGTTAACCTGTTTTTTATCCTGAATAACCCAACCCGCTTGCTCAAGCTTTTGGTCAATCAGCAGGCGGGCTTTGGCTTCGGGAGTCATATTTGAAACTATACCGGAATAGCACAAAGTTACTTGTTATGTTCTATTTGGTGGAATGGTAGCTTCAAAGCGATTGGCGAGCTCGGTCCTTCGTGCGGCAAACTCAGCGGAGACCTGTTCGTTCGATCTATATTGACCGGCTTTAATCTGCTCGCGTGCCTGATCGACTTTTTTCTGCAGGAAGTTTTTGTAGTTCATCCTTCAAACAGCTCTGAGTGAGTGCCTGCGCGTACGAAATAAACGGCATCGCTTTCTAGTCGGTATATCAGCAGAAAGTCTCCGCCGATAAGGCATTCCCGATGGTCAGTCCAGTCGCCTTTGAGCGGGTGATCCAGCCATTCGGGACCCAGTGGCTCATGGTTTGCGATGATCAGCAGCATGGCCTCTTTTAATCGATTAAGGTCGTATCGACCCGATTGGGATAGCCGCTCCCAATCTTTTTTGAAACTTTTTGCGTAACCGCTCTGTCGGGGCAGCGGCGCGCGCTTACTACTTGCTGTTCTTTTCGAGGTCATTAAACAAGGCGTCGGCAGTCTTGAAATGGGCAGAACGCGCCTTCATCATGGCGCGAGCCTCTTCCATGGCAGCGCGAGTTTCCGCATTGGGAACCTTGAGTTCTAGAGGAAAGGCTTGGTCGTTTGCCACGCGTTTAAGCAGAATGCGCACGGCGTCAGACACAGTCAACCCCATGGCTGCCAAAGCCTCGCCGGCCTGAGCCTTGATTTCGTCGTCTACGCGGACGTGAAGCATGCTGGAATGTGCCATGATGTGAACCTCCTTGGAATCTATTTTGTATCTCTTTTGAGTTACAGTCAAGCATGATCGATCTTAGTCAGAAAAACCCGCTGCCAGCCCCCCAGTCAGTCTCCTTCTGGGCGGCGTTTCGTTTCTGGTTGAAGCTGGGATTTGTTAGTTTTGGCGGGCCGGCGGGGCAGATTGCGATCATGCACCAGGAGCTGGTCGAAAATAAGCGCTGGATCTCCGAGCGGCGGTTTTTGCATGCCTTGAATTACTGCATGGTGCTGCCGGGGCCGGAAGCGCAGCAGTTGGCGATTTATATCGGTTGGTTATTGCACCGGGGTCTGGGTGGTGTGGTGGCGGGCACGCTGTTCGTGTTGCCATCCCTGGTGATTCTGATTACTTTGTCATGGATCTACCTGGCCTTTGGTCACTTGGCAGTCGTGGCCGGCATTTTTTATGGGGTGAAGCCGGCGGTGACGGCGATTGTGTTTCAGGCGACGCACCGTATCGGCTCGCGAACGCTGCACAACCGCACGCTGTGGGGTGTGGCGATTACCGCTTTTCTGGCACTCTTTGTGGGCGATGTGCCGTTCCCGGCCATCATTCTCGCTGCCGCCTTGTTCGGTTACCTTGGTGGTAAGCAATGGCCGAGCCGCTTTGCCACGGGTGGTGGGCATGACGCTTCTAAAAAGAATTTTGGCCCGGCGTTGATTGATGACCATACGCCGCCGCCTGAGCATGCCCGATTGAGCTGGGTGCACAGCGCAAAGATCGGCGCAGTAGGTTTAGCCTTTTGGCTGATGCCGATGGGGCTGCTGGTGAGTGGGTTTGGCTGGCAAGGCATCTACACCCAGATGGGGCTGTTTTTTAGCAAGGCGGCGTTGCTCACCTTCGGCGGTGCCTACGCGGTTCTGCCTTATGTGGTTCAGGGGGCGGTCGAGCACTATGGCTGGCTCTCGGCCGGACAGATGATTGATGGCCTGGCGCTGGGTGAAACGACACCAGGGCCATTGATTATGGTGGTGGCCTTTGTCGGTTTTGTCGGCGGTTATCTGAACGAGGTGCTGGGGCAGGGCGCGCCCTTTCTCTCAGGTGTCGTGGGGGCATTGATCGTTACGTGGTTTACCTTCTTGCCCTCGTTTGTGTTTATTTTGCTGGGCGGCCCTATCGTGGAGGCGACCCATGGCAATGTGAAGTTCACGGCACCACTCACGGCCATCTCAGCTGCGGTGGTCGGCGTGATTTTGAATCTGGCCTTTTTTTTGGGTTACCACACGCTGTGGGCGAACGGATTTGGTGGCGGCATTCTCGGCGGAATGGATATCATGGCGGCGTTGATTGCCTTCGCGGCTTTTGTGGCGCTTCTCAAATACAAAGCCAATGTCCTGGTGGTGATCGGTGCCTCGGCGTTGACCGGTTTGCTGCTAAAGCTGCTGGTTGGCTGAAAGCAGCCCCGGTGATGCCACACCGGTAAGCCTATTAAAGCTGCGTGATTGAATGTGCTATTGTCGAGTCGCAAAGTCCGGGATGAGCACAGTACGATTTGGATAGCGGAGCGATCATGAAAAAAACGTTAATTGCCATGGTTGGTGTGCTCTGGTTGGCCTTATTCCCATACAGTCAGGTTCTGGCGCAGGAAGGTTCGGCTGGTGTGCCTGCCATGCAGGCCAGGCAGGTGGCGCCCAATGTGTATTACGTTGAGGGGCTCTCTGAGCTGGGCTCGTCGGCCAATCAGAACTTTATTTCAAATGCCGGTTTTGTTGTGACGCCCGAGGGCGTGGTGGTGATTGATGCGCTCGGCTCGCCCGAGCTGGCGCGACGGCTGATTGCGCAGATTCGTAAAGTGACGGATAAGCCGATTAATACGGTGATCGTCACGCATTATCACGCTGACCATGTGTATGGGCTGCAGGTGTTCAAGGGTGCGGGCGCGCGCATTGTGGCGCACGAGGCCTCGGGCGAGTATCTGAATTCGGACACGGCACGGTTACGCCTGGAGGCCTCGCGTCAGGATCTTTTCCCGTGGGTCGACGAGAACACCAAGCTGGTGCCTCCGGATGCGCCGATCAATGGGGCCAGGAAGCTGGTGGTGGGCGGCGTTGATTTCGAAATCATTCCGGTGGGGCCATCGCATACGCCGGATGATCTGGTGGTCTGGCTGCCACAATCGCGGGTGCTGTTTGCCGGGGATTTGGTTTTTAGAAACCGCATTCCGTTTGTGGGCCAGGCCGATAGCCGCCAGTGGATCGAATCGCTCAATAGCTTGCTCAAATTCCCGGCCAAGGTGATGGTGCCTGGACACGGCCCCGCATCAACCGACCCGAAACAGGATATGACGTTGACGCGGGATTATCTGATGTATCTGCGTCAGACCATGGGCAAGGGCGCGGCCGAACTATTACCTTTTGACGAAGTCTACAAAAGTACCGACTGGCGTCGTTTCGAGAAAGTGCCGCTGTTCAAGGCGGCTAACCGCATGAATGCCTACAACACCTATCTGCTGATGGAGCGTGAAGGGCAGTAATGGTTCCGGTTTTTAGTGCAACGTCGCACGCAATGATTTTGCTTTGATGTCTTCATCAAAAGTTCGTTCAAGACCCGGTGGGTTTTGGGCCCAGGGATAGCCTCTCAGCGCACGGTCATAGGCATATTGATAGAGCGCTCTCATGTACTCTGGGTCAAATTCAACTTTTCGCCCGACTTTAAAGTCGGGGCCAATAAATGCCAAATTGAAGCCAACGTGGTCTTTTTGAGTCGTTTGATAGATCTGGTATATATCACCAAGTCCTTGCGCCTGGATGAGCTGTGATATGGAACGTTTGACGACGCTAATCGTGCTCCGCTCAACATCCTCCTTGTCATTATCAAGACGAGAGTTTCGAATGATGTAAGCATCACGCTTCTTTTTTCGGATAACGCCTGCCGCGTCTGCATTTTTGGCGGCAGCCGTTGGATAGAGAAAGACCTGGGCGCTCACGCCGCCATCAACATGCATCTCATGATAGGTCTCGCCATCAACCGCGACGTCGAACATGACCGGGGGGAAAGCGCCGGGAATGGAAGCAGAGGCCAACATAATCTTACGAAATAGATCGAGTGCCTCCGGGGTGCCGATGTTCGCAATTTTCCCCATATTCCAGACGACAGGGATCCCAGCGTCAATGTTTGTGGTTCCGATGAGAAGCCAGCGACCATTTGCCTGGTGTTCATAGGCTACTTTGCGCATGAATTCGGCATCGACATATTTTCCGATCAGATCGAATAGTGGCGCCGTATCAGCAATGCCGTCATCTGTGAAAACAGAAAGTAGCCAGCGCATCTTGTAGATTTGGTCAGGGCTTGTCTGGGTGTAGACGTACGTCAGAACGGGATCATAGTCTTTACCGAGGTAGGCAAAGGGTGCTAACAGGGCACCAGTACTGACCCCCGTCACCAAATCAAACTTAGGGCGATCTCCCTTTTTGCTCCATCCGACCAGCAATCCGGCGCCAAACGCGCCGTTATCACCACCACCCGACAATGAAAGATATTTCCCGCTACCAGGTTCGGTACCTAGACGTTTTTGATCTTCCATCAGATCGTTGACCATGGCAGTTACGCCTGCTTTGGTCGATATCAGATAGCGTACGTTTGGCCAATCAGGAATTTGTGCCTGCATGTAGTGCTGATCAGGTGCTGAGCTTTTGCGCTCAAGCGATGCGCAGCTGGCAACCAATATCGTGAGTGCCAATGCGAAAAAAATCCGAACGCTAATCATGCAGAAATATTCGATGAGGTTCCGCGTCAGCTACCTGACAAGACACTCGATGATTGGGAATGATGGCAATTTTGCGATATCAGACGCCACAAAAGGCTACCAAAACATTCTAAGTCGAAAGGAAACGTCGATTTAGTAGTCTCAGGTAGCCTTCAATAGCCGTGAAATGGTGGAGGCGGCGGGAATCGAACCCGCGTCCGAAAGTCCGCGACAAGCAGTTCTACATGTGTAGTCCGGTCAATTGAATTTAGTCCTGGCGCGCCGGCCGAACAGGCTCGCTTCAGACGATTCACTAAATTTTCGAGTCGGACCCCGTGACATGGTCAAACCTTATCTCGTGTTCATGATCCCGGTGTAGCTTTCGCTACCTGACCCATGAGCAAGTCAGTTCGGGAGCCAGCTGCAATTAAGCAGCTAGAGCGTAGCGCTCGTCGTTGGCGTTTGTGTTGTTTTCAGTTGGATTTACGAGGTAGCTGAGCCTCGACATGCCCTGTCTTGCTTTGTAACCCCCGTCGAAACCAGGTCGCCCCCTTGGGTTTTACATCACATAGGTGGGGAGTCTAGCACAGGGTTTCAAGTAGTTCGTGAAGCTCTTTGGGTGTGCGCACGATATGACGGGCGTTCCAGCGCTCGATGGGCAGCCCGTCGCCCAGGTAACCCCAGCGTACGGCGATGCTGGTCATGCCGGCGGCGTGGGCGGCCTCGACGTCGCGCAGGTCATCGCCCACATACAGGCAGGCCTCTGGCGCCACATTGATGGCTTTGGCGGCGTAGAGCAGGGGATCGGGCGCCGGTTTGGGGTTAGGCGTCGTGTCACCGCCGACAACCACGGCGCAGCGCTCGGCCAATCCCAGCTTTTGCATCAGGGGCAATGCGTAATACTCGACCTTGTTGGTGACGATGCCCCAGGGCGTGCCCCGACTCTCGATACCGGCCAGTAAGGGTTCGATACCGGGGAATAGGCGCGTATATACGCACAGGTTATGCTCGTAGTAAGACAGAAAACGTAGGCGGGCGTGTTCAAAGCCCGGATCATCGGGCGTCAGGCCGACCGCTTCTTTGAGCAGACCGCGGGCGCCTTGCGACGCAAACGGGCGGAGAATTTCAACAGGGAGCGGTGGCACGCCATCGGCCAGTCGCAGGCTGTTGGCGGCCGTGGCTAGATCGGGCGCGGTATCGGCGACCGTGCCGTCCAGATCGAAAAGTACAGCCTGAATCCGTGTCATCGGGCTGCTACTAGGCGCTACGCCGCAGGTGGGCGAGGTAATTGACGCTGGTGTCGTTACCCAGGCTGTAGATTTTGGTGAGCGGGTTGTAGCTCATGCCGGTCATGCTGATCAGATCCAGCCCGGCCTCGCGCGCCATACGGATCAGCTCGGCGGGTTTGATGAACTTGGCATAGTCATGTGTTCCCTTGGGCAGCATGTTGAGAATATATTCTGCCCCAATCACGGCCAGCAGATAGGCCTTGGGATTGCGGTTCAAGGTCGAGAGAAAAACATCGCCCCCCGGTTTGACCAGCGTGGCGCAGGCGCGAATGGTTTGTGCCGGATCCGGCACGTGTTCCAGCATTTCCAGGCAGGTCACCGCATCAAATTTGGCGGGGTGCTCTGCCGCCATGGTTTCGGCGGCGATGTGGCGGTAGTCGACCTTCTGGCCGCTCTCCAGCAGGTGGAGTTTGGCGACGCTCAGCGCTTTGTCCGAGAGGTCAATCCCGGTGACATGGGCGCCTTTGGCCGCCATGGATTCAGAGAGAATGCCGCCGCCGCAGCCGATGTCGATGATTTGCTTGCCGCTGAGGGCAATGGCCTGGTCGATCCAGTTCAGGCGCAGCGGGTTGATGTCGTGTAACGGTTTGAATTCGCTGTTCGGATCCCACCAGCGATGAGCAAGATCGGAAAATTTCTGGACCTCAGACGGGTCGGCGTTGGTGCTTTGTTGTAACGGGGCGTTCATAACGATCTTTTTTTGGTGCAAGGGTAGGGAATCATTATAAAAGCCGCAGCCATGAAAAAAGCCACCCGAAGGTGGCTTTTTCTCGTGCTTCAGAAACCAGGCGATTACTTGGTGCCGATGATTTCCAGAACTGCACGACGGTCCGGCTGCAGGCAGTCGACCAGCTTCTTATTGCTGCCGTTCTGCGGGCCACCGATCTTGTCACAGGTCTTGCCGGTGACCGGGTTAGCCTTGCCCTTGCCTTCAGTGTAAATCTTGTCAGCCGGGATACCCTTGGTAACCAGGTAAGCCTTGACCGAGTTGGCGCGATGCTGCGACAGCTTCAGATTGTAGGCGTCCGAACCGATACGGTCGGTGTAGCCAACAGCAACGATCACTTCAACCTTCAGAGCCTTGGCTTGTTCAACAACGTTGTCCAGAGCCTTCTTGCCTTCCGGCTTCAGGTCAGCCTTATTGAAGGCGAACAGCGTGTCGGCAGCCAGAGTGATCTTGGCGCCAGCCGGTGCACCCTTGGCGGTACCGTCACACTCGTTGATGGCGTTAGCCGGGGTCCAGTAGCCAGTACGCCAGCACAGGCCTGTACCGCTCTTGACGACATCAAAATCTTTGTCGACCAGATAGGCAACGGTGCCATTCGGGTCGATACCCGGGGTCGTAGCGTGCGCAACGGTAGCACCCACGCCCAGGCCGGCAACGATTGCAGCCAGGACGGCTTGCTTAGCAGAAATACGCATGGTCATTCCTCATTCGTGTTGTGATGGATAACAGCAGGAACGGGCACTCCTTGTGAGCACACCTAACCTCTGAAGCGATTTTGCCATAATTTGGCCTTAAGAGATACCTCTTCCTCTGAAATTTGGGCCAGTTGTTTCTTTTTTACAACACTTTGACCGTCAACCCAGACGTCACTGACGTGTTCCCGTCCGGCAGCATAGAGTATGTGGGAGGCAGGGTCGAAGACCGGCTGTGTTGCGGCGCCGTCAAAACGGATAGCGCAGAGGTCAGCCTGTTTGCCCGGTTCCAGCGAGCCGATCCGCTCGGACAGCCCCAAAGCACGGGCGCCCCCCAGTGTTGCCATATAGATGAGTGTATGGGCGGGAAGGGCGCTGGCGTCGCCGCTGGCGCCCTTGGCGAGCAGGCCGGCCAGGCGCGCTTCGCTGAGCAGATCCAGGCGGTTATTGCCGGCTGCGCCATCGGTGCCAAGCCCGATATTGATGCCGGCCCCCTGCAGGGCGGTTGTGCGGGCGATGCCGGAGGCCAGCTTCAGGTTGGCGGTCGGGCAATGGGCGACCTGCGTATTGTGCCGGGCCAGGACGGCGATGTCGGCATCGTTGAGCGCCACGCTATGCACGGCAAGAGTTTGAGGGCCCAGGATACCGAGGCGTTCCAGGCGTTCGATGGGGCGTTCGCCATATTGTTGCAGGCTCTGATCCACCTCGGTCTGTGTTTCGTGGACGTGAATATGAATGCCTAAGTTGGTTTGTGCGGCCAGCATCGCAACACGCTCAAAGGTGGCGTCAGAAACAGTATAGGGCGCATGCGGCGCCAACATGAAGGACAGACGCGGGTGATCGCGCAGCGCATCCCGAACGGCGAGCCCTTTGTTCAGATAGTCATCGGCGTCGTGACCGTAGGCGCTGGGCACATCGAACGCCAGAATGCCGAGGCTGGCCCGGATGCCGCATTGTTCGACGACTTCGGCGGCAGCCTCCGGGAAGAAATACATGTCATTAAAGGTGGTAATACCCGCCCGCAGCATTTCGGCGCAGGCCAGCAGGGTGCCGTCGCGCACCATTTCGGTGCTCGCCCAGCGACTTTCCAGCGGCCAGATCGCAGTTTCCAGCCAGGATTGCAGTGGCTGGTCGTCGGCGATGCCCCGCATCAGCGCCATCGCCGCATGGCAGTGTGCATTAACCAGGCCGGGTATGAGGACATGTTCGGGCAGGTCCTCGGTGCTCGATGCCAGATACCGCTGTGCCGTCTGCTCGCGCGGGCACAGCGCCACGATCCGGCTTTCGTGAATCACCAGATCCCGGTTTTCCAGGACGACGCCCGCGGGTACCACGGGGATCATCCAGCGTGGCCGCAGGATGAGATCGACTCGCGCAGGGAGCGCTGTAACGGTGTCTACCGCTGTTGTTTCAGACAAGGTCGGGCGTGAACGGTTAGGCATGTCCGGCATGTTAAACTTGAACAATTTTTCCGGATACCGGTTTTGGGCGGTTTTTTTACGCCTGAAGCTCCTAGTTTTTACCGGAAAGTGTCGCTACCGAACCATTTTTGCCCCGCCACGAAAGCGTTATGGACAATTTCGCCAAAGAAACACTCCCGATTAGCCTCGAAGACGAGATGCGTCGTTCCTATCTTGATTACGCCATGAGCGTGATCGTGGGTCGGGCGCTGCCGGATGTGCGCGACGGCCTGAAGCCGGTACACCGTCGTGTTTTGTTCGCCATGCACGAACTGAACAACGACTGGAACAAGGCGTATAAGAAATCGGCGCGTGTGGTCGGTGACGTCATCGGTAAATATCACCCGCACGGCGATACGGCGGTTTATGACACGATCGTTCGTATGGCGCAGGATTTTTCGCTGCGCTACATGCTGGTCGATGGCCAGGGTAACTTTGGCTCGGTGGACGGCGATAACGCCGCTGCGATGCGTTACACGGAAGTGCGTATGGCGCGCATCGGCCACGAGCTGCTGGCCGATATTGATAAAGAAACCGTCGACTTCGGGCCGAACTATGACGGCTCCGAACAGGAGCCGCTGATTCTGCCGGCGCGTATTCCGAATCTGCTGATTAACGGTTCGTCGGGTATTGCTGTCGGTATGGCGACGAATATTCCGCCGCACAATCTGTCGGAAGTACTGGCCGCCTGTCAGGCGTTGCTTGAAAACCCGGATCTGACGATCGATCAGCTGATCGACATCGTGCCGGCGCCGGATTTCCCGACCGCCGGCATTATCTACGGTGTTTCGGGTGTGCGCGATGGCTACCGCACTGGTCGCGGCCGTGTCGTCATGCGCGGCAAGACGCACTTCGAAGATCTGGACAAATCGGGCAACCGTCAGTCGATCATCATCGACGAACTGCCGTACCAGGTGAACAAGCGCACCTTGCTCGAAAAGATTGCCGAGCTGGTCAACGAGAAGAAGATCGAAGGCATTTCGGAAATTCGTGACGAATCGGATAAATCCGGCATGCGCGTGGTGATCGAGCTCAAGCGTGGCGAAATCCCCGACATCATCTTGAACAATCTGTACAAGATGACGCAGCTGCAAGACACATTCGGCATGAACATGGTGGCTCTGGTTGACGGCCAGCCGCGCCTGCTCAACCTGAAGCAGATGTTGCAATGCTTCCTGGCGCACCGCCGCGAAGTGGTGACACGCCGTACCGTGTTCGAACTGCGCAAGGCGCGTGACCGTGGCCATATCCTCGAAGGTCTGGCCGTAGCGCTGTCGAACGTCGATGAAATCATCGCCCTGATCAAGGCCGCGCCGACCCCGGCCGACGCCAAGGTCGGACTGATGTCGCGTACCTGGAAGAGCGCGCTGGTCAGCGATATGCTCAAACGGGCTGCGGCAGAAGCGTCGCGTCCGGAAGGCATCGGTCCGGAATACGGCATGACCGACAAGGGGTATCGTTTGTCCGATGTTCAGGCGCAGGCGATCCTGGAGCTACGCCTGCAGCGCCTGACTGGTCTTGAGCAGGATAAGATCGTCAACGAATACCGCGAGGTGATGGAAAAGATCGCCGATCTGCTCGACATTCTGGCTAAGCCGGCGCGCATCACCGAAATCATCGGCCAGGAACTCAACGACGTGCGCGAACAATTCGTCGTTGCAACCAAGGACAAGCGCCGCTCGGAGATTGTGACGCATACGCAAGACCTGGGTGTCGAAGATCTGATCGCGCCGCAAGACATGGTCGTGACGCTGTCGCACACCGGTTACATCAAGAGCCAGCCGCTCACCGATTACCGTGCGCAACGTCGGGGTGGTCGTGGCAAGCAGGCCGCCGCGATTAAAGACGACGATTTCGTCGAACACCTGTTCGTGGCCAACACCCATGATTACATCCTGTGCTTCAGCAACCGCGGCCGCTGCTACTGGCTGAAGGTCTACGAGGTACCTCAGGGTTCGCGCATCTCGCGCGGTAAGCCGATCGTCAACATGTTCCCCCTGGAAGAAGGCGAGAAGATCAACGCCATTCTGCCCGTGAAAGAGTTCGCCGAAGATCGCTATGTCTTCATGGCGACCTCGCTGGGCACCGTGAAGAAGACCCCATTGTCGGATTTCTCCAACCCGCGTAAAGCCGGCATCATTGCTGTGGCGCTGGATGAAAACGATTATCTGATCGGCGCACAACTGACTTCGGGCAGCAACGACATCATGCTGGTGTCGGATGCCGGTAAGGCCGTCTGGTTCGATGAAGAGGATGTGCGTCCGATGGGTCGTCCGGCTCGTGGTGTACGCGGCATGAAGCTTCAGAAGGATCAGCAGGTACTGTCGTTGCTCGTCGCGCAGGATGACGCGCAGACGGTGCTGGTTGCAACAGAGAACGGTTTTGGTAAGCGTACGGCGCTGGCCGACTTCCGTCACTCGGGACGCGGCACGCAGGGTGTCAAAGCCATTGCCGACAGTGCGCGTAATGGCCGCGTGGTTGCTGCCAAGCTGGTAGGCGATGAAGACGAAATTATGCTGATCACCACCGGTGGCGTGCTGATTCGGACTCGTGTCAACGAGATCCGCGAGCTGGGTCGGGCAACGCAGGGCGTCACGCTGATTTCGCTGGATGATGGCGAAAAGCTCGCCGGTCTGGAGAAGATTGTCGAAACCGACGACGAAGAGTAATCAGCGAGGCAGATACGATGCGACTCTGGAATTTCTCGGCAGGCCCGGCAACAATCCCTCTGGCGGTGCTGGAGCAGGTGCGGGCGGAGTTGCCGGATTGGCACGGTGTGGGCTGTGGCGTCATGGAGATGAGCCACCGCGGCAAGATCTACACGGGTATCTACGAAAAGATCGTTGCTGATCTGCGCCAGCTGATGGATATTCCCGAGGATTACGCCATCCTGTTTTTGCAGGGTGGGGCCACATTGCAGTTCTCGCAGATTCCAATGAATCTGCTGGATGGCGGTTCGGCCGATTACCTGACGACGGGTGCCTGGTCTGAAAAAGCCGTCAAGGCGGGGCAGCGCCTGTATGGCGATTCGATTCGCGAAGCCGGTACCAGTGCCGATGCCTCGTTTACGCGCCTGGTTGATCCAGCATCGATGAGGCTGAATCCAAAAGCGAAGTATCTGCATTTCTGCAGCAACGAAACCATTGGCGGCGTTGAGGTGTTCGACCTCAAGCAACTGGGCGGTGCAGTGCAAGCCGGTGTGCCGCTGATTGCCGATATGTCGTCGAATATTCTGTCGCGCCCGATCAATGTGCGCGATTACGGCATGGTCTACGCGGGCGCCCAGAAGAACATTGGCCCGGCCGGCGTGACGCTGGTCATTATCCGCAAGGATCTGCTGGGCAAGGCAACGACAGCAATACCGGCGCTGCTCGATTACGCCGAAGAAGAAAAGAATACGTCGATGCTCAATACGCCGCCGACCTTTGCCATCTACATGGCGGGGCTGGTGTTCGAGTGGTTGCTCAAGCAGGGTGGTCTGCCGGCGATTGCTCAGCAGAACCAGGCCAAGGCTGAATTGCTCTATAAAACCATCGATGGCAGCGGCGGTTTCTACGCCAACCCGGTGGCGCTGGATTGTCGCTCGTGGATGAACGTGCCGTTCACACTCAAAGACAAGGCCTTGGATCCGATCTTCCTGGAAGAATCGGAAAAAGCCGGCCTGCTCGCACTGAAAGGGCATAAACTGGTGGGCGGCATGCGCGCCTCGATCTACAATGCCATGCCCTTGGCAGGCGTGCAGGCGTTGGTCGGTTTCATGAATGACTTCATGCACCGATATGGGTAATAGCAGCAGGCTAACGTACTAACTTTTTTGCCGGAGCGGGGATGAGCTCAGATAAGACAGGGCAGACCATTCAGGAAGCGCTGGCGATCGTGCGTCAGAAGATCGACGGTATTGATAGTACGCTGCTGGAATTACTCAGTCAGCGTGCCCAATGCGCGCGTGAGGTCGGTGAGATCAAGGCGCGCTTTGGCGATGATGGCTTTATCTATCGTCCCGAACGTGAAGCGCAAGTGCTGCGCCGTTTGCAGGCCTTGAATCAGGGACCCTTGGCGGATGAAACGATCACGCGCCTGTTCCGTGAGGTGATGTCGGCCTGTCTGGCGCTGGAGCAGCCCATCGGTGTGGCCTTTTTAGGACCGCTGGGTACTTTTTCCGAATCTGCTGCGGTCAAACAGTTCGGCCATGCCGCCCGCTTACTGCCGCAAGCTTCGATCGATGATGTTTTCCGCGAGGTCGAGGCCGGGCATGCGGATTACGCCGTGGTGCCCGTCGAAAACTCGACCGAGGGAGCGATCGGCCGCACGCTGGATCTGCTGCTTGGCACTTCGCTCAAGATCTGCGGCGAGGTCGTCGTACGTATTCATCAGAATCTGCTGAGCCGTTCAACAGAACTGAGCCAAATCACCCAGGTGGTGTCGCATGCGCAGTCGCTGGCGCAATGCCATGAGTGGCTGAATCGGAATCTTGCGGACGTGCCACGCATTCCGGTGGCCAGCAATGCGGAGGCCGCTCGCCTGGCCGCTGAAAACCCGACCTGGGCCGCCATTGCGGGCGAGGCCGCCGCCGAGCGTTATCAGTTGCCGCATCTGGCCAGCAATATCGAAGACGAGCCCAATAACACCACGCGTTTCCTGGTGCTGGGTCGTTTTGCAGCTGGCCCGTCTGGTCAGGATAAGACCTCGCTCATTCTCTCCACGCCTAACCGCACGGGTGCGCTGCAGTCGTTACTGGCGCCGCTGGCGCAGGCGGGTGTATCGATGACGCGCCTCGAATCGCGCCCCGCGCGTCATGCCCTGTGGGAATATGTTTTCTTTGTCGATATCGAAGGTCACGTCGATGCCGAGCCGGTCAAGAGTGCGCTTAACGAACTGGCGGCAGAGGCAGCCTACCTCAAGGTGCTGGGATCCTACCCGGTCGCCGTTTACTGAGATTGTTCCCGATGAGTCTACTTGATCACGCACTGAGTAATATCAGACAGATTGCACCGTATCAGCCGGGCAAACCGATTACCGAAGTGGCCCGCGAACTGGGTCTGCCGGTGGATTCGATCATCAAACTCGCCTCGAATGAAAACCCGCTGGGTATGAGCCCAAAAGCGCGTGCGGCCGTACAGGCGGCTGTCGATGGTCTGGCCCGTTACCCGGATGATTTTGAACTCAAGGCGGCGCTGGCCAAGCATGCCGGTGTGAACGCCAACCAGATCGTACTGGGTAATGGCTCGAACGATGTATTGGAACTGATCGCCCAAGTGTTTCTGGCGCCGGGTCGTTCGGCCGTGTTCTCGGCGCACGCATTCGCTGTCTATCCGTTGGCGACAATGGGTGTGGGTGGCGAATGTATCGCCGCGCCTGCCAAGGACTACGCACACGATCTGAGCGCCATGGGTGCCGCCGTGCGCCCCGATACACGTCTCGTCTGGATTGCCAACCCGAATAATCCGACCGGTACCTTCCTGCCTTACGATGAACTCAGGGCTTTCATCTCGAGCTTGCCGAAAGATGTGGTGGTTGTGCTGGATGAGGCTTACAACGAATACCTGTCGCCGGCGCTGCGCGTGGATACCACGGCATGGCTGTCTGAGTTCGATAACCTGGTCATCACGCGTACATTCTCCAAGATCTACGGCATGGCCGGTTTGCGTATCGGTTTCGCCCTGTGCAGTTCGGCAATCGCCGACCTTATGAACCGCGTGCGTCAGCCATTCAATTGCAACAATCTGGCACTGGCCGGCGCGATTGCCGCGCTGGAAGATGCCGAGTTTCTCGAGCAGAGCTACCAGTTGAATGCAGCCGGTATGCAGCAGATTGTGGCTGGCCTTGATGTGCTGGGCCTGAAGCATCTGCCATCGCATGCCAACTTCGTCACTTTTCATGTGGCCGACGCAGCCAATGTGAATCAGAGACTCCTGAAGCAGGGCGTCATCATTCGTCCGCTGGCAGGCTACGCGATGCACGACTGGCTGCGGGTGACCATCGGTACCGAAGCTGAAAATGCACGCTTCCTGGAAGCGTTGAAGACCGCGCTCGCGTAAAAGATACGGCGATGCATTTTAATAAAGTATTGATTTTTGGTGTCGGGCTGATCGGCGCCTCGTTTGCACGCGGTCTCAAGGCGGCGCATGCGGTGGATGACGTTGTTGGCTTCGGCCGCACTCCTAAAAGCCTGAAAGTGGCTTACGACCTCGGTATTATCGATGAGGTGGGCATCAATCCCGGCGCCGATGTGCGTGAGGCGGATCTGATTCTGGTGGCCACCCCGGTCGGTCAGATGCCGGAAATATTTCAACGCATTGCCCCGTATCTCGGAGATCAAACCATCGTGACCGATGCCGGCAGTACCAAGGCCGATGTGGTCGAGGCCGCTCGCGTGGCTTTTGGTCAGCGAATTCGTCAGTTTGTGCCGGGCCATCCGATTGCGGGGGCTGAAACCAGCGGCGCCGAAGCCTCGCGTGCCGACCTGTATCAGGGTCGCAAGGTGGTGTTAACGCCCCTGTTGGAAAATTCCGTTGAAGACATCGAAAAGGTCAAACGGGCCTGGGAACTCTGCGGCGCCGATGTGCGTGTTCTTGATGCCGACACCCATGACCGTGTCTTCGCGGCGGTGAGCCATCTGCCGCACCTGCTGGCCTATGCACTGGTCGATGAATTCGCCAAGCGTGGCAATGCGGATCAGCTTTTTGATTATGCGGCGGCCGGGTTCCGTGACTTTACGCGCATTGCCGGTAGCAACCCCGAGATGTGGCGCGACATCTCGTTGGCCAACCGGATGTCTCTGATCGTCGAGCTGGATCGTTACAATGCGGCGCTGATGCGTTTACGCCAAGCGCTCGTGAATAGCGACGGCGATGCTCTGACAGAGATTTACGGGAACGCGCGTGACAAGCGACAGAGCTGGTCGCACTGATTCTGAATCGAGCCCCATGAGTAAATTACCCTTTATCGATTTGCCGGGGATTTTGTCGGCACGCGGCACGGTGCGTCTACCGGGATCCAAAAGCCTTTCGAATCGCATCCTTTTGCTGGCGGCGCTGGCTGAAGGCGAAACCGAAGTCCGCGATCTCTTGAAGTCCGACGACACGGATCGGATGCTTGAGGCATTGAACCTGCTGGGTATCAAAGTGACGCCAGCCGGCGAGGGCGCCATCAGGGTCGCCGGATGCGGTGGCAAGGTTCCCGTCAAATCGGCCGAACTCTTTCTCGGTAATGCGGGTACGGCGTTCCGCCCACTGACGGCGGCGCTGGCATTGGCCGGTGGTTCCTATCGTCTGTCAGGTGTGCCGCGTATGCACGAGCGCCCGATCGGTGATCTGGTCGATGCGCTACGTCATTTGGGCGCAGATATTACTTATCTGGCCAACGAAGGCTACCCGCCGCTACAGATTCGGCCGGGTGCTTCAAATGCAGTGCAGACCGTGCCCGTCAAAGGCAATGTATCGAGCCAGTTCCTGACCGGGTTGCTCATGGCGTTGCCGCTGCTGGATCGTACCGTTACGGTCGAAGTGGTGGGCGATTTGATCTCCAAACCCTATATCGAGATTACGCTGGCCACGATGCGCCGCTTTGGCGTCGATGTACAGCGGGACGGCTGGCAGAAATTCACTGTGCAAGCCGGGGCGCGCTATCACTCGCCGAGCGTGGTGTACGTCGAGGGCGATGCATCGTCCGCGTCTTATTTTTTAGCGCTAGGCGCGATCGGCGGCGGCCCGGTACGCGTGGAAGGCGTTGGTGCCGATTCGGTGCAGGGCGATGTCCGTTTTGCCGATGCGCTGGCAGCCATGGGCGCCCGCATTACGATGGGACCGAACTGGATCGAAGCATCGGCGGCGGCCGATGGCGTGCTAAAGGGAATAGATCAGGACTGTATTGCGATTCCCGATGCGGCGATGACGCTCGTGCCGGTGGCGGCTTTTGCCCAAGGCCCAACGCGGCTGACCGGTATCGCCAGCTGGCGTGTCAAGGAAACCGACCGTATCGACGCGATGGCTAACGAGCTACGCAAACTGGGCGGCACCGTTGAAACGACGGAGGATACGTTGACGGTTTATCCGCCAACAGATTTATCGACTCTGCACTGCGCCGAGATCGAAACCTACGATGACCACCGCATCGCGATGTGTTTTTCGCTAATGACGCTGGCCACGCCACTAAGAATTCTCGATCCCGGTTGTACCGCCAAGACCTTCCCGGATTATTTCGAATTTTTCGCCGAAGTGACTCAGCCGGTGCCGGTGATCGCCATTGACGGCCCGTCGGCCTCGGGCAAGGGGACGGTCTCACAGCGCGTCGCCGAGGCGCTGGGCTGGCATTATCTGGATTCGGGTGCGTTGTACCGCCTGACGGCGCTGGCGGCCCGCAAAGCGGGGGTAGATTGGCAGGATGAGGCCGCGGTTGCCCGCATCGCCGCCCAGTTGCCGGTACGTTTTGCTGGTGGCCAGACTTTCTTGGGCAATGAAGTCGTGGACGATCAATTCCGCACGGAAGAGATGGGGATCGGGGCATCGACTGTCGGTGCGCTACCCGCCGTGCGGGAAGCGCTCCTGCTCCGCCAGCGGGCCTTCCGCCAGGCACCCGGTCTGGTGGCCGATGGCCGCGATATGGGCTCGGTGGTTTTCCCCGATGCGGGCACCAAGGTCTTTCTGACAGCGAGTGTGGCGATTCGGGCGGAACGTCGTTACAAGCAGTTGATCGAAAAAGGTTTTTCCGCTAAACTACAAGAGATTCTGCAGGATTTGGAGGATCGGGATGCCCGCGATGCGGCGCGGCCCGTTGCGCCACTCCGGCAAGAAGCCGATGCCCGGCTTCTGGAAACATCGGCACTCACCATCGAACAAGCGGTGGCTCAGGTGCTCGACTGGTCCGGCAACAGGGCATCGTAACCCCAACGACAACGGGCGGGTCCGGGTGGCCGAATCATCGGTCGCGAGGACGGGCTTTTTGTCATTTTTAACTTACCCACCGGTGGCGCTGCTGCTGAATATCTGCACAGTGCTTTTCAGGAAACCTCTCTCTCATGTCTCAAGCTGAAACGTTCGAAAGTTTTGCCGCTCTATTTGAAGAAAGCCTTGCCCGCCAGGATATGCGCCAAGGTGAAGTCATCACCGCCGAGGTGGTGCGCGTTGACCAGAACTTTGTAGTCGTCAATGCCGGACTCAAGTCCGAAAGCTATGTCCCCGTACACGAATTCCTGAACGATCAGGGCGAACTGGAAGTTGCCGTTGGCGATTTCGTCCAGGTTGCTATTGAATCGCTCGAAGACGGTTTCGGTGAAACCCGTCTGTCACGCGACCGCGCCAAGCGTATCGCTGCCTGGAACTCGCTGGAAGCCGCTCTGAACGACGGCTCGCTGGTTACCGGCGCCATCACCGGCAAGGTGAAGGGTGGCCTGACCGTCATGGTCAACAGCGTTCGCGCCTTCCTGCCGGGTTCGCTGGTCGACACCCGTCCGGTCAAGGACACCACCCCGTTCGAAGGCAAGACCATGGAGTTCAAGGTCATCAAGCTTGATCGCAAGCGTAACAACGTGGTGCTGTCGCGTCGTGCCGTGCTCGAAGAGAACATGGGCGAAGATCGCCAGAAGCTGCTGGAGACCCTGCAAGAGGGCGCCATCATCAAGGGCGTGGTCAAGAACATTACCGACTACGGTGCCTTCGTCGATCTCGGCGGCATCGATGGTCTGCTGCACATCACCGACCTGGCCTGGCGCCGTGTCCGTCACCCGTCCGAAGTGCTGGCCGTGGGCGACGAAGTCACTGCCAAGGTCCTCAAGTTCGATACTGAAAAGAACCGCGTCTCGCTGGGCCTGAAGCAACTGGGCGACGATCCGTGGGTCGGTATCTCGCGCCGTTACCCGGCACAGACCCGTCTGTTCGGCAAGGTCACCAACCTGACCGACTACGGTGCATTCGTTGAAATCGAACAGGGTATCGAAGGTCTGGTTCACGTGTCCGAAATGGACTGGACCAACAAGAACATCCACCCGTCCAAGGTCGTCCAGCTGGGCGACGAAGTCGAAGTCATGATCCTCGAGATCGACGAAGACCGCCGCCGTATTTCGCTGGGCATGAAGCAGTGCCAGTCGAATCCGTGGCAGGATTTCGGCCTGAACTTCAAGAAGGGCGACAAGATCAAGGGCGCCATCAAGTCGATCACCGACTTCGGCATCTTTATCGGCCTGGAAGGCGGTATCGATGGTTTGGTTCACCTGTCGGATCTGTCATGGAACGTGGCTGGCGAAGAAGCTATCCGCAACTTCAAGAAGGGCGACGAAGTCGAAGCGATTGTTCTGGCCATCGATATCGACAAGGAGCGTATCTCCCTGGGCATGAAGCAGATGGACGGAGACCCGTTCACTTCCTTCGTGGCAACTCACGACAAGAACAGCCTGGTCAACGGCACCGTCAAGAGCGTTGACGCTCGTGGCGCCGTGATTCAGCTGGCTGACGATATCGAGGGTTACCTGCGTGCTTCGGAATTCTCGCGTGAACGCGTGGAAGATCTGAGCCAGCTGGTCAAGGTGGGTGAAGAGCTCGAAACGATGATCACCAACGTGGATCGTAAGACCCGTTCGATCAATCTGTCGATCAAGGCCAAGGACCAGGCGGAACAGCACGAAGCCATGCAGAAGCTGGCTGCTGATAGTGCGGGCGCTGCTACCGGCACGACCAATCTGGGCGCGCTGCTGAAGGCCAAGATGAACCAGCAGGGCTAATCCCCGATGACCAAATCAGAACTGATCGCACTGCTGGCGGAACGCTTTCCCCAGCTGGTTGCGAAAGATGCCGAACTCGCCGTCAAGGTGATTCTTGACGCGATGACCGAAGCGCTTGCCCGTGGCGATCGCATTGAGATTCGCGGCTTTGGTAGCTTTTCGCTCAACCACCGTCCGCCGCGCGTTGGTCGCAACCCGCGTTCGGGAGAACGCGTCGATGTCCCCGAGAAGTGGGTTCCCCATTTCAAGGCGGGCAAAGAACTGCGCGAGCGCGTGGATGCGGCTGATCTGACCGGTGTGACGGGCGCTTCTGGCGAATCCGCCGATTCACCCGTGTTTGCGGTAGCGGCACAGGGGCCGGTCAACACGCTCTGAAAGTAGTCATTTGCTGTAAACTGAAAGCGCTGGTTTCGACCAGCGCTTTTTTTATGACGCTCAACTCATTGGATAAGGTCGGGAGTTAACCATGCGCGCCATTGTCTGGTTGTTTCGCCTTGCGGTATTCGCGCTGTTTCTGGCGTTCGCCATTGAAAATACCGAACCGGTCGTCATCAATCTGTTCCTGGGCTATTACCTGGAGGCGCCATTGGTGCTCTTCCTGTTGGGTGTCTTGTTGGCCGGTGTACTGCTTGGCATTTTGATGCTGGTACCGAATATCCTGCGCAAGCGTCGCGAGCTCGCCCGTCTGCGCCGCGAAGTGCAACAGCGTGCGTCGATGAATACCCTGCCGGCGGAATCCGAGGCGCAGGTCACGCCCACCCTCTGAACCCATTCCGGAAATAAACCGCATGCTGACACTGGAACCCTGGGCATTACTGATTCTGCCGCTGTTCTTTGCACTGGGCTGGGTCGCTGCACGCATCGACATTAAACATGTCGTCGCCGATTCACGTCGTCTGCCCAAAGCCTATTTTCAGGGCTTGAACTTCCTGCTCAACGAACAGCCTGATCGCGCTATCGAAGCATTTAATGAAGTTGTTCGCGTGGATCCGGAAACTGTCGAATTACACTTCGCATTGGGCTCTCTGTTCAGGCGCCGTGGCGAACTGGAGCGTGCGTTGCGGATTCATCAGAATCTGATGAATCGGGAGGATCTCCCCCAGCCACTCAAGGAACAGGCGCTCTTCGAACTGGGTATCGATTATTTGAAATCAGGTCTGCTCGATCGCTCTGAAGAAATCTTCAAGCGTTTAGCCGAAGGTGCGCGCCGAGAAGAGGCGCTGAAGCAGTTGCTGGAAATCTACCAGCTGGAGAAATCCTGGGACAAGGCCATTGAACTGGCCGAAAAGGTGCCCGAGTTGGCATCTCAGCACGAAGTGGCCGAGTTCTGGTGTGAAATGGCCGAAAACGCCCTGATTCGTTCCAAAACCGATGAAGCACGTCGTCATGTGCGCCAGGCGCTGAGCCTGCATCGCCAGTGCGTACGAGCCAGCATCATTGCTGGCGATATCGAGCGCCAGGAGGGGTATCCCGAACGGGCAATCGAAGCCTGGCTGCGTATCGAACAGCAACAGCCGGAGTTTCTGGCGTTGGTCGGAGCGCGTATCGCCGAGGTTTATAAGAGCCTGGGCCGTCAGGCCGATGGCATGCAGTTGCTGAAAGGCTTTCTATCCCGTTATTCCTCGGTCGATATGCTGGACGTGGTTTGCCAGCTGGTTGTGGAGGAAGAGGGCGCTCAGGCAGCCTATGATTTTGCCCTGGCGGAGCTGCATCGCACCCCCAGCCTGATCGCGCTGGACAAGGCGCTGGAAGCGCGTGCAGCGGTGACCCCCGCAGAACAGCTGGCCGATCTGGACCTGGTCAAGAAGCTGATCAAGAACCAGACACAGCGTCTGTCACGCTATACCTGTAAGTCCTGCGGTTTCAAGGCGCGGCAGTTCTACTGGCGCTGCCCGGCCTGTAGCGAGTGGGAGTCCTTCCCGCCGAAGCGTACGGAAGAGTTCTCTCTGGTTCAGTAATACGGGCGTAACTTCGAAATCGGGCCACGTCTTCGTGGTTCTGCCGTTGTCTCAAATGGCCGTTCGCAAGCCGCTTCTGGTGCTGGCGACTGGTAAAATGGATCACCATTTTGAGCGGGAAGCTTTTGCATGAAAATCGCTATTGCCGGAACCGGTTACGTCGGACTTTCTAACGGGGTGTTGCTATCTCAGCACCACGAAGTCGTTGCTCTGGACATCGTCCCCGAGAAAGTCGCCATGCTGAATCGCAAAGAGTCACCCATTCAGGATGTCGAGCTCGAGGATTACCTCAAGAACAAGCCGTTGAACTTTCGTGCAACGCTGGACAAGAAGGAGGCCTATGAAGGCGCCGATTACGTCATCATCGCCACGCCGACCGATTACGACCCCGAAACCAACTACTTCAACACCAAATCGATTGAAGCAGTGATTCGCGATGTCATGGCGATCAATCCGAATGCGACGATGGTCATCAAATCGACAATCCCCGTGGGCTACACCGTCAAAACTCGTGCAGCTCTGGGCACCCAGAACCTGATCTTTTCGCCTGAGTTTTTGCGCGAGGGTCGTGCTCTGTATGACAACCTGCATCCCTCGCGTATCGTCGTCGGCGAGCGCTCCAAGCGTGCCGAGATTTTTGCCGGTTTGCTCAAGGAAGGCGCCGTCAAAAAGGAGATCCCTGTTCTTTTCACCGATGCGACCGAGGCTGAGGCGGTCAAGCTTTTTGCCAACACCTATCTGGCCATGCGTGTCTCGTACTTTAACGAGCTCGATACCTACGCCGCTACCCATGGCCTCGACAGCAAACAGATTATCGAAGGCGTCGGTCTCGACCCTCGCATCGGCACCCACTACAACAACCCCAGCTTCGGCTATGGCGGTTACTGTCTGCCGAAAGATACCAAGCAGTTGCTGGCCAACTATCGTGATGTCCCACAGAACCTGATTCATGCCATCGTCGAATCCAATACGACGCGTAAAGACTTTATCGCAGACGATATTATTCGCCGACATCCCAGGGTAGTCGGCGTCTATCGCCTCATCATGAAAGCCGGCTCGGACAACTTCCGCGCGTCTTCGATACAAGGCATCATGAAGCGCATTAAGGCCAAGGGCATTGAAGTCATCATTTATGAGCCAGCATTAAGTGATGATGAATTCTTTCACTCGCGTGTCGTCAAAGACATCAATCAGTTCAAGAAAGAGGCCGACGTCATCATCAGCAACCGCATGGCGGATGTGCTGCAAGACGTGGCCGACAAGGTTTATACCCGAGACCTATTCGGAGGCGATGCATAATGACTATCCTCGTCACCGGCGCAGCCGGTTTTATCGGATCCAACTTTGTACTCGATTGGCTTGAAGGCTGTAACGAACCGGTCGTCAATCTTGATCTGCTGACCTACGCCGGCAATCTGGAGAATCTTAAAGAACTCGAAGGCGACCCGCGTTACCAGTTCGTCTTCGGCAATATCGGTGATCGCGAACTGGTCTCTAAACTCCTGGCGGATACCCGACCCCGCGCCGTCATCAACTTCGCGGCCGAAAGCCACGTTGACCGTTCCATTCATGGCCCGGGTGAATTCATCCAGACCAACATCGTCGGCACCTTCAACCTCCTCGAATGCGTGCGCGGTTACTGGAACGACCTGCCGGCCGACCAGAAAG
>VEQK01000003.1 GCA_018883265.1 Rhodocyclaceae bacterium
CTGGCTGCCGCCAAGGGTAAGGAGTTGTTTGCATCTTCCGGTTGCGCCGGCTGTCACGGTGCTGATGGCAAGGGTAATCAGGCCATTGGCGCCCCGAATCTGACAGACAATGTCTGGTTGTATGGCAGCTCTGAAAGGACCATCACTGAAACGATTGTTAATGGCCGCCAGAACATGATGCCCGCCTTTGGTGATCGTCTGAACGAAGGCAAGTTGAAGCTGTTGTCCGCCTACGTTTACAGCCTGTCGCAAAAGCCTGCAGCCAAGTAACCCTGTCGGGTTGAAAAAAACGCCCCTCGGCATTCCGTGGGGCGTTTTTATTTTGTGTTGCCTACGTTATACGGAAGCGTAAAATGTTGCTATCGCAACGTGTACACGGAACTGAGTCATGAGTGAGCCAGAACAACAGACACCACCCAAAGCCAAGGTCGAGGTCATCGAGCAGGAGCTCTACGCCAAGCACAAGAAGGTTTATGCCCGAGAAACGCCGGGTAAGTTTAATTCCTTGCGCTGGTTTTTCGTATTTCTGACTCAGGTCATCTTCTATTTCGGTCCCTGGCTGCAATGGAACGGTCGTCAGGCGCTCCTGTTTGACCTGGCCGAGCGCAAGTTCTACCTATTCGGCCTCGTGCTGTGGCCGCAGGACGTGATCTATCTTTCGGTCCTGCTGCTACTTTCGGCCTTTGGCCTCTTCCTGTTTACAGCCGTTGCCGGACGTCTGTTCTGTGGTTATGCCTGTCCGCAGACCGTGTACACCGAAATCTTCATGTGGATCGAAAATCGCATTGAAGGTGACCGCAATGCGCGTGTCAAACTGGATCAGTCGCCGATGTCCGGGCGCAAACTCCGGATCAAGACGACCAAGTTTTTAATCTGGGGTGTTCTTTCGCTCTGGACGGGGATTACCTTTACCGGTTTCTTCATGCCGATGCATGACCTCATGCACGAGCTAGTGACACTGACTATCAGCGGCTGGTCAGCGTTCTGGGTTTTCTTTTACAGCGCCTTCTGTTTCCTGCAGGCCGGCTTTATGCGCGAGCAGGTTTGCAAATACATGTGTCCGTATGCCCGCTTCCAGGGGGTTATGTTCGATCCTGATACGCTGATTGTGACTTATGACGAAGCCCGTGGCGAGCCGCGCGGTCCGCGTCGTAAGACCGACGATCTGAAGGACAAGGGGCTCGGTGACTGCGTTGATTGCAAGGTTTGTGTCCAGGTTTGCCCGACCGGCATTGATATCCGCAAGGGGTTGCAGTATGAGTGCATCGGTTGCGGGCTTTGTATTGATGCCTGTAACGAAATCATGGCAAAGATGGATTATCCACCCGGCCTGATTCGTTATGCGACGGAAAATTCTGTCTCGAAACATTACACCAGCAGTGAAATGTTGCGCCACGTCTTCCGCCCGCGGATTATGCTCTACACAGGAATATTGTTATTGATTTTTGCGGCATTTGTTTACTCGCTCAGCACCCGTATCCCCCTGCGGGTTGATGTGTTGCGTGATCGGGGCGTCATGTCGCGTGAAGTTGGCGACGGACTGACCGAAAACGTGTACCTGCTGCACGTCATGAACATGCAGGATTCCGCTCGCACCTATACTGTGACACCGGAAGGTTTGCCAGGTATTCGCATGGACGGCCAGAGCTCGTTTACGGTACAGCCGCTGGAGAATCTAACGCAGCCGATCAACGTCCGCGTCCCGGCCGGTGAAGGTAAGCCGGGCGCCAATCCGATCAGTTTCATCATTGTCGACGATCAAAATCCTGATGTGCGACGTGATGAAAAGTCGACCTTTATTCAACCGAATTAAGTGACATGAGCGAATTACGGCAAAGTTCATCGGCCCCCTGGTATCGCCATCGCTGGCCCTGGATCCTGATGGCGGGTCCGGCCATCGTGATTGTGGCCGGTTTTATCACGGCTTGGCTCGCTATCAAGAGCAACGATGGGCTGGTGGAAGACAACTATTACAAAGTTGGTCTGGCGGTCAACCAGCAATTGCAGCAGAAAAAGCTGGCTGCAGAGCTGGGTCTGGGCGCCAAGTTGGCTTACGTCGAAACGACTCAAGAGATACGTATTTCGTTATCGGGGCTGCAGCCGGGGGCGTTGCCCGATACCCTTCAGCTCAAGCTGGTTCATCCAACGCGCAAGGGAGAAGATCAGCTGATTAATCTGCGTCGTGAGGGCGCCCAGTATGTCGCGCAGTTACCGGCCGCACCCAGCGTGGGTCGCTGGAATGTCGTTCTGGAAGATTCTGTCGCCGGATGGCGCATGGATACGGTCTGGGATCTGCGTGCAGATCGGCAAGTCATGTTTTCAGCAAAACCCCAATAGTTTTTATTTCAATAGAAAGGAGTGCCATCATGGCCTGGAAAGAACTGTTCACCACCGATGTCGGCCTTGGTAGCCTGGCCGTTATCGTTTTCGTGATTGGCATGTCGATCTACTTCGGTCGCATGTTCAATAAGAAAATGAACGAAAAGCCCAACGACGAATAATCCCGTTTGTGGCAAAGCACAAAGCCCGGTTCAGCATCTCCGCTGGCCGGGCTTTTTGCCTTGTTAATTGAAGTCTTAGCGATAGACCAGAACGGGCACTTTGGAGTGAGTCAGTACCTTTTGCGTTTCGCTGCCCAGTAACAGCCCACTGATCCCGCGGCGTCCGTGTGATGCCATAAAAATCAGATCGCAAGACTTGTCCTGCGCCGTTTGAACGATAACCTCGTAGGGAACGTCGCTAGTCTCGGTGACCGTGGTCGTCGTGACGCCGGCAGCGGCGCAAATCTCTTCGGCGGCTTTGAGGTTGCGATGGGCAATCGTGGAAGTGAGTTTGCCGAATTCCTCAGGCGGCGTCGGATCGATCATTGCGCCATCGCCATAGTAGCTTACGGGGTACTCGGGTTTGACATACAGAATCGTGATTTGCGCACCGGTCTCGCTGGCAAATTCAGCCGCCTTGCGAGTGGCCATTAATGAAAGATCGGATCCATCGATCGGAAGTAGCAGGTGCTTGAACATGGGCAGGCCTTTCAGTGGGCAGGGCGGCCGCCGGCGATTTCCGCCAGACCGTCCGGGTTGGTAATCTGCAGATGGCGGGTCTGTACATCGACGAGGCCATCCTCCTGGAAGCGCGAGAAAAGACGCGACACTGTTTCCAGCGACAGGCCAAGATAGCTGCCGATTTCTTCGCGGGTCATGCGCAGGACGAAGGTGTTGGATGAGTAGCCCAGATGGGCGAAGCGTTTGCCAAGATCCAGGATAAATGCGGCCAGTCGGGCCTCTGATCGCATGTTCGCCAGAATCTTGAAGGCAGCCTGATCCTGAACGATTCTCTGGCTCATCAGGCGATTGAGATGGGCGTGCAGGTTGGGGAACGAAGCTTCGATCTGATCCACATTCCCGTAGGGCATGATGCACACCTCACTGACTTCGAGGGCGACAGCCCGGCAGGCGTGCTGACCGCTGCTGATTCCGTCCATCCCGATAATTTCCCCGGTCATCAGGAAGCCGGTAACCTGATCCCGTTGATCCCGGTTCGGCAGCAGGGTCTTGAAGAAGCCACTCCGCACGGCATAGAGGGCATTGAAGGTTTCGCCCAGATCGTAGAGTGTCTCGCCACGTTGCAGTCGGCGACGTGTCGGGAACCACTGATCCAGGGAATCCAGCTCGGCTACATTCAGCGACGGGGGGTGGCATACAGGATTCATATCGCAGTGGAGGCACTGTGCCTTCAGCTCTGCGACATCAATACTGCGGTTTTTCTGACCATGCAGATCCGCGCAGCGGGAATCCTGAATTTCGGTCTTGCTGGACATATAATTCGTCTATGAACTGTGTATCTATGGATCAATCGTCACTCGTAGATCGGGATTTGTGCCGACGTTTTGACATCAGCGGACCCCGTTATACATCTTACCCGACTGCGGACCGGTTTCAATCCGATCCGGGTCCGCAGCTACTGGTGGATGCTTTACAGACCCGTTTGACGACCGGACAACCCCTTTCATTGTATGTGCATCTGCCGTTTTGCAGTACGGTCTGCTATTACTGTGGCTGTAACAAGGTTATTACCAAGGATCACAACAAATCCTCACGTTACCTGGATTACCTGGAACGGGAAGTGGATATGCAGGTTGCCGCGCTCAAGGGCCCCCGTACCGTTGCGCAGTTGCATTGGGGCGGTGGGACGCCGACCTTTCTGTCCGACGGGGAAATCATGCGGCTCATGGGAATACTGCGTAGCCGATTCGATTTTCTGCCGGAAGGCGAGTATTCGATCGAGATTGACCCCCGTTCGGTTGACCCGAAGCGGGCGCACCTGCTGGCCGAGCTGGGATTCAACCGCATGAGTCTGGGGATTCAGGATTTTGATCCGATGGTGCAGATGGCCGTCAATCGCATCCAGACCTTCGAGCAGACAAGGGATGTGATGCAGGCAGCACGTGAGGCCGGTTTCAAATCGGTTTCGGTGGATCTGATTTATGGTTTACCACGTCAAACGCTGGAGGGTTTCCGGGCCACGCTCGAAAAAACACTCAGTCTGCAACCGGACCGTATCGCGCTTTACAGCTATGCGCACCTGCCGCAGATCTTTATGCCGCAACGCCGTATACACGATACCGAATTACCCAAGGCCGAGGAGAAACTCTCACTCATGGCCATGGCCATCGATACGCTGATGAAGGCGGGATTCGTATTTATCGGCATGGATCACTTTGCGCGACCGGATGACGAACTGGCTCTGGCGCAAAAGGCCGGCAAGCTGCATCGCAACTTCCAGGGCTACTCGACCCATGCCGAGCTGGATCTGCTGGCCTTTGGTGTGTCGGGGATTGCCAAGGTCGGCCCAGTCTATGCCCAGAATGCCAAATCCCTGGACGAGTACTACCACGACATTGATGCCGGCCATCTGCCGGTGCGCCGTGGTTACCGCATGGATCAGGACGACGCATTGCGTCGCGCCGTGATTCAGGAGCTGATGTGTCACTTCGGACTGGATTTTGCCGCCGTTTCTAAAACCTGGGGCATTGATTTCCTCGCCTACTTTGCCGACGCACTCGAGCAGCTGCACCCGCTGGCCGAGGCCGGCCTGTTGCAGATGGATGCACAAGGGATTGCCGTGATGCCCAAGGGCCGGCTACTCGTTCGCATCATCGCCATGGCTTTTGATCGTTATCTGCAGGCAGATCGACAGAACGCGCCGGAAGGCCGTCAGCGTTACTCACGGGTCATCTGAGATCCGACAGACAATCAGCGATGTCCGAACTATCTCTCCTTTCAGCCGTGCTCATCGGGTGGTTAGGCGGGGTGCACTGTCTGGGCATGTGCGGCGGTATCGTCAGTGCGTTGGCGCTTTCGGCGCCTGAAGCGGACCGGACCAGAATCCTGCTGGCCTATAACCTCGGACGTTGTCTGACCTATGTGATGCTGGGTCTGACGGCCGGTACGCTGGGCCTGTTGGGCATGCGCGGATTGGGCATTGCACCGGGTCTGTTGTATGCCCTCGCCAATATTCTGCTCATCGGCATGGGGCTGTATTTGCTGGGGTTCCCCTGGCTGGTGCACCCGCTTGAACAAGCCGGGCAGGGGCTCTGGCGCCGCGTTGAACCCTTGAGCCGCCGCTTTTTTCCGATCAATACGGTCGCGCGGGCATTGGGAGTCGGTTTGCTCTGGGGTTTTTTGCCCTGCGGGCTTGTGTATAGCGCGCTGGCGACGGCATTTGCGCTGGGCTCTGCCGCCCAGGGGGGGGTGTGGATGGCGGCCTTCGCGTTAGGCACCCTGCCCAATCTTTTGCTGGCCGGTTGGGTCGGCGCCGGTACCTTGCAGCGTTTACGCCAATCCCCCTTACGTTGGGTGGGTGGACTGCTGGTCGCTGCCTGGGGCGTTTACGGCCTGTTTCGTCTGGCCCTCTCATGGAGCCATGGTTGATGGGCAACGCCAACGAACATCTGCTGAAACTGTCAGGTTTGCGTTGTACCAATTGCGCGAACACGGCACGAAAGGCGCTGGAACGGATTCCGGGCGTGCATGCCGAGGTGAATTTTGCTACCGAAGAAGCCGTTGTGCAGGCGCCAGCCTCGGTCACGGTCGACGCACTCATTCAATCCATTGAAGCTGCTGGTTACGGTGCGACCCAAATCGACGATGCGCCCGAAAGCGCTGTTACGGTAGCGGATTCAATGGCGCGGTTGCGCTTCTGGGTGGCAGCACTCTGTGCCTTGCCGATGATCCTGCAGATGCCGCTGGATATGCTGGGTATGCTCGACTCGCACGGCCATCTATCGAACAGCTGGCAGTTTGTTCTGGCAACACCCGTACAACTCTGGGTAGCCTGGCCGTTCTACCGCGGCGCCTGGCATGCGTTGAAGCTGGGTACCTCCAATATGGATGTGCTGGTGAGTCTTGGTACGTTGTCAGCATATCTCTATTCCACCGCGCTCTGGTGGTTCGGCCTGCCGGGCGATGTCTATTTCGAGGCATCGGTGGTAGTGATTACGCTGGTTATGGCAGGCAAAACTCTGGAGCATCGCGCCAAGCAGTCCAGCGCCTCGGCGATTACCCGGCTGATGCATCTGGCGCCAAAGACTGCGTGGAAAGCCATCGATTCCGGGCAGTTTGCCAGCGTGCCGTTAACCGATGTGCGCCCAGGCGATAAAGTCAGGGTCATGAGTGGCGAATCGGTGCCGGTTGACGGCGTGGTCATCGACGGCCGATCGGCCGTCAGCGAAGCCATGCTGACCGGTGAACCCGCACCCGTGGAGAAGCAGGTCGATGACAAGGTTTACGCGGGAACGCTGAATGGCGATGGGCAGCTGGTTTGTCGCGTCACCGGCGTCGGCCGGACGACCGTACTGGCCGGTATCGCCCGTCTGGTCGCCAAGGCTCAGGGGTCGCGGGCGCCGGTGCAGGCGTTAGTCGATCGTGTTTCGGCCTGGTTTGTGCCGGTCGTGGTCTTGCTGGCGTTGTTGACACTGCTCTACGGTGGCTGGTTGCTCGGCGATTGGCAAACCGGGCTGGTGCGTGCCGTTGCCGTGCTGGTGATTTCCTGTCCATGCGCCCTGGGGCTGGCCACGCCGACCGCCATCATGGTCGGCATTGGCGAGGCGGCGCGTCAGGGCATCCTGGTGCGTGATGCCGATGCGCTGCAGCGCGCCGCATCGGCCGCTGCCGTAGTCTTCGACAAGACGGGTACGCTGACGCAGGGTCAGGTGCGTCTGACCGATCTGTTGACCAGCCAGGTCGAAGCGATGGATCGGACCACCGCGCTTGGTTTGGCTGCAAGTCTGGAGGGCGGTTCGTCGCACCCGATTGCGCACGCCATCCGAGTAGCGACGCAAAATGAATTGCCCGATTTTGTGCCACCTGCCGTCAGTGATTTTCGAACCGAACCCGGCGTTGGTGTTTTAGCGACGATGGATGGTCAGGTCTATGGCGTTGTGCGCTGGTCTGATCAATTCGCGCAAGCCGATGAGGGGTTCTGGTACAAGGCGGCTAGGCAACTCATGGCCGAGGCCAAGAGCGTGTCGGTGCTGACGCGGAACGGTATGCCCGTTGCGCTGCTGGCCTTCGCAGACACCTTGCGACCGGATGCCGCCGAGGCTATTCGCCTGCTCGGGGATCTGGGTCTCAAACCCGTCATGCTGACGGGCGATCAGCCGGAAGCGGCAAGGGTGGTTGCCGGTCAGCTCGGCATTTCTGAAGTGCACGCCGGTGTAATGCCGGCCGGCAAAGCAGGTCAGGTCAGGGAGCTGATGGGCGCCTTACCCGCCGGCGTTATCATGGTCGGAGACGGTATCAATGACGCGCCTGCACTGGCCGCCGCCTCGGTGGGCGTAGCGATGGGCGGCGGGGTGGATATTGCCATGGAAAGCGCCGGCATTGTGCTCATGCATAATCGGCTGACCGGGGTGCCCGAGGCTGTGCACCTATCTCGCCGTACATTGTCAAAAATCCGGCAAAATTTATTTTTAGCCTTTGTTTACAATGTGTTGGCGATCCCACTGGCCATGGTTGGCGCACTAAATCCGATGGTCGCCGGCGCGGCCATGGCCTGTTCCTCAATCTCGGTCGTGGGAAACTCACTCTTATTACGCCGCCCGTCTTTGCGAACGCATGACAAATCCTGATCAGCGGCTATAATTTTCCTGTTTTAAGAATCTCGGACGTGTCTATCGCGCGTTCACATAACCACACAACAAGGGAGCAGACATGGACATTGACAATATTGCCATCGGTAAGGATGTGCCGAACGATTTTAACGTCGTCATCGAAATTTCGGCCAACGCACCGGGTATCAAGTACGAACTCGATAAGGATTCGGGTGCCGTTTTCGTTGATCGCTTCATCGCGACCCCGATGCACTATCCCTGTAACTACGGTTTCATTCCGTCGACCCTCTCGGAAGATGGCGATCCGGTTGATGTGCTCGTGGTCTCACCGTATCCGCTGCCCCCGGGCGTAGTTGTTCGTTGCCGCACGCTGGGTATGCTGGCGATGGAAGATGAAGCCGGGGAGGACGCAAAGCTGGTCGCTGTACCGGTGCAAAAGCTGACATCGAACTACGACAAGGTCAACACGATTGAAGATTTGCCGGAAATCCTGATCAAGCAGATCACCCACTTCTTCGAGCACTACAAGGATCTGGAACCGGGCAAATGGGTCAAGGTCAAGGGCTGGAAAGATGCCGCAGCCGCCAAGGCCGAAATCACCTCGGGCGTGGCACGTGCCAAGGCCGGCAAGTAATTCCGCAACTAAAGCCGTACAATGGCCCTGACTTGAGTCAGGGCCATTTTTTTGTGGAATGATCCAGCTGAAATGAAATAACGGGAGAGTTGGGTGCTGGTTGCAATTGCTCAGATGAATGTGGTGCTCGGTGATTTGCCGGGCAACCGAAACCGCATTGTCGAAGCGGCGCACAAGGCGGTATCGATGCGCGTTGATATTCTCCTAACGCCGGAGTTGAGCCTGTGCGGCTATCCGCCCGAAGATCTGCTCCTGCGGCCGGATTTTTATCGTTCAACCGAGCATACGTTGCAAACGCTGGCGCAGGCGACGCGTGAACTGGATGTAGCCATCGTCGTCGGGCATCCCCTGGCGGAAGGGGGGCGCCATTACAATGCCGCTACCGTTTTTTTGCGCGGCGAACGGCTATGCACATATCGTAAACAGCATTTGCCGCAGTACGAAGTGTTTGACGAGTGCCGTTATTTTTCTGCGGGACATGACACGGTCGTTTTCGAACATGCGGGGGTGCGTTTCGGCCTGGCGATCTGTGAGGACGTTTGGTACGCTGGCCCGACAATGAATGCGAAAACCGCCGGGGCTGAGGTGTTGCTGGTGCTGAATGCATCGCCGTATCACCTCGATAAGGCAGTCGACCGTCAAGGCGTGTTGCAACAGCGCGTTGCCGAGACCGGTTTGTCGATGGTGTACTGTAACCTGGTCGGCGGCCAGGATGAACTCGTGTTTGATGGTGCTTCTTGCATCCTCACGGGTGAAGGTAAGCCGTTGTTGCAACTACCGCAGTTTCGCGAGACCTTTGGTACGGCGGAATACAGTGCGGGTCAATGGACGACGACAGACGCTTCGATGCCACCGTCATCGCTGGACAGCCAGATTTACGAGGCACTGGTGCTTGGCGTACGCGATTATTTCGCCAAGAATGGTTTTGCAGGCGCTTATCTCGGTTTGTCCGGCGGCATTGATTCTGCACTTACGTTGTGCGTGGCAGTCGATGCCTTAGGTCCGGATCGGGTGCGCCCCATCATCATGCCGTCGCCTTATACGGCGCAGATGAGTATTGATGACTCGCTGACGCTGAGCGCCAACCTGGGTGTGAGCTCCGAAATTGTGAACATTCAGCCGGCTATGGAAACCTACGAATCCATTTTAGCCCCGTATTTTGCTGGCTTACCGGCCGATACGACCGAAGAGAACCTGCAGGCGCGAATTCGCGGCAATCTGCTCATGGCGCTTTCGAACAAGAGTGGT
The DNA here is from genome assembly GCA_018883265.1 of Rhodocyclaceae bacterium. Taxonomy (GTDB): domain Bacteria; phylum Pseudomonadota; class Gammaproteobacteria; order Burkholderiales; family Rhodocyclaceae; genus Fluviibacter. Next base: position 9,993 of record VEQK01000003.1, read on the forward strand.
TGGCTGGTGCTAACCACCGGCAACAAATCCGAAATGGCGGTAGGCTACTGTACGTTGTACGGGGATATGGCCGGTGGTTTCGCCGTGCTTAAGGATCTGTTCAAGACCAAGGTCTACGAGGTTTGCCGCTGGATCAACCGCGAGCGAGAAATCATCCCCTGGCGCATTATTGATCGTCCGCCTTCGGCGGAATTACGTCCAGATCAGACGGACCAGGATTCGCTGCCACCCTATGAGGTGCTTGATGCGATTGTCGCGGCCTATATGGAACAGGATCTGAGTCCGCGCGAGATCATGGCGCGGGGGTTTACCGAGGCCGATGTGCAGCGCGTGGTTCGGCTATTGAGGATATCCGAGCACAAAAGGCGTCAGTCGCCTGTCGGTATTCGCCTGACTCGCCGGGGCTTCGGCAAGGATTGGCGCTATCCGATTACCAACCGTTATGTCGATGAATGGTAAGCTATAGCCTATTCAGTATTCGTATTTGACCGCATGGAGTTGTCATGAAGCAGATTGTTGCCATCATTAAACCGTTTAAGCTTGATGAAGTTCGCGAGGGCCTGTCCGAAATCGGTATCACGGGTCTGACCGTGACCGAAGTCCGTGGCTTTGGCCGTCAGAAGGGCCATACCGAGCTTTATCGCGGTGCCGAGTATGTCGTAGACTTTCTGCCCAAGGTGCGCCTTGAGGTTGTGGTGCAGGATGATCGAGTCGATGCTGTTCTGGAATCGATCATCAAGTCGGCGCGTACCGGCAAAATCGGCGATGGCAAGATCTTCGTGCTGCCGGTGGATCAGGTCGTGCGTATTCGTACAGGCGAAACCGACGACGCAGCCATCTAATCGGCTAACGACACCGGGCCCTGCGCGTTAGTGAGTTAACGCCGCAGGGCTTTTTACATCGGGACTCCGAACATCCGCCTCATGCCGCTCATTGCCTTCAACAAACCCTATGGCGTCGTGTCGCAGTTCACACCCGAAGGTCGCTGGCAGGGTTTGAGTGATTACCTCACGCTGCCGGAATACCGTGTCGCCGGCCGACTCGATGCCGACAGTGAAGGGCTGCTTTTGCTGACCGATGACGGCCGCCTGCAGGCACGCATTGCCGAGCCGCGCCACAAACTCCCCAAATGTTATTGGGCGCAAGTTGAAGGCATTCCCGATGAGATTGCGCTCACACAATTGCGCGCCGGCCCCGTCCTCAACGATGGCCCCACACGTTCGTGCCAGGTCGAGGTGTTGCCGGAAGACATCGAAGCCACGCGTCTCTGGCCACGTACCCCGCCGATCCGGTTCCGTAAGGAAATTCCCACCACTTGGCTGGCCATCACGCTCACCGAAGGGCGTAATCGCCAGGTCAAGCGCATGTGCGCCGCAGTCGGTTTCCCGGTTCTTCGCCTGGTACGGGTATCTGTGGGTGGCATTAGCCTGTTTGATGCTAACCAGGGCCATGCCTTATCCTTGGGACAATCTGCCACGATCCCTGTGGCGCAACTCCATCACGTGACATGAAGACATTCTCAAACACCCTAGTTGCCGCCCTTATTGCAGGGAGTTTGGCATGGTCGTTGTCAGTAAAGGCCGCCCCGGAATTACTCCAGCTCAAACTTGGTGACGGCGTGCTCGATGTCGAAATCGCCGTCACGCAAAGCCAGCGCTCGCAGGGGCTCATGAATCGCAAGAGCATGGCATCGTCGCGCGGGATGTTGTTTGCGTACCCGGCACCGGCCTACTTTTGCATGTGGATGAAGAATACTTACATACCGCTATCGGTAGCCTTTATTGACGCGCAAGGGCAGGTGATTAATATCGCCGACATGACGCCACACACCGAAACCAATCACTGCACACAACGAAACGCCACTTATGCGCTGGAAGTGAATCAGGGCTGGTTCGCTCAACATGGCGTTCGCCCCGGCACGCAGGTACTGGGGTTAGAACAAAGCCCCAGGGCCGAGTACTGAGTTCATGGGCGTACGCGAAAGCCGTATCCGATCCGATCGCTTTCAAGGGCGTAGCCGCGGCAGCCACTGGCACCCGCTCGGCAAAGCGCTCAGCCCGCCCACGCATCTGAGACCCTGGCTCACCGAACCGCGTTCGCTCACTGCACGGCTGCAACGCTATTATGGCAAGGTCCATTTGCGCGTCATCGCACAGTCTTTAGGTGAACCTTATAACGACGAAGGTTCCGGTCATCTGCCACTCGCTATCTGCCGGGCGGTGGTGTTGTCATCGGACGCAGGAAAACCGCTGGTTGTAGCGCACTCCATTTTGCCGGCTGTACCACGTGGACCGCTCTCAGTGGTGATCCGCAAACTGGGGCGCCAGGCCCTGGGTTCCTTGCTGTTTACCCATCCGGGTTTTGTGCGTCGACAGCGTGAATGGGCATTCCTCGATGCGCGCCATCCACTGTATCGCCTCACGAGTCAGCAAGACCCTTCAGTGCCGCAACGCCTCTGGGCTCGCCGCGCCGTGTACAGTCTTTCGCGCTATCCGCAGCAATCGGTTCAGGTGACCGAGGTCTTTTGCATACCACCGCATGAAGAAAATTGAAACCGATGGCCGGAGTATTCCGTCGTTTATACTGAAATCCATTACCAAAACCTTTAACCAGTCGTCCGGAGAGCGATAGAACTTGAGCGGAACTCTTGCACTTTTGATTTCGTTGATCATCGCGATCGAAGTGGCGATCCCGGTGGGGACATACTTGCTCTTCAAGGGCCGTCACGACGATAAAACCCGATTGTGGTTCATTAGTGTGATTTGTGCGAGTTCATCGATTGTGCTCGTTTCCCTGCGCCCGTTTCTTCCAGAATACCTGTCGCATCAGATTCCCTGGATCTTCATGGTGGGCGGTTTTCTGCTGATGGTGGAAGCGATATCCCGTGAACTGCGACACGGTGGGTCATGGAACGGCTACTGGCTGTTTTTTATCACCTGGATTGTATTGGTTAATATCATTTACATCCTGGATTTGTCGGCTTCTTTGGGTTTCGTTGCCTACAGCCTTTGTCTTGCGCTGATTTCCTTTATTTTGCTGGCGCAAATCTGGCGAATCAATAAAAAGCATCCCAGTAAAAGTCTGCGGATTCTCCAAATGGGCTTTCTGTTTTATTCGTTGCCCGCGTTGGCGCGTGTGGTCGCTTTTTTAACAACAGGCTCGGTCGAACAGCTTGATGTATTCAAGTTCAACCCGGTAACCAACGTGCTTGTCTTTACGTATGTACTGGCTGCCCTTTTTGTGCCCTTTGGCTATTGGGGCTTTACGCTGGAAAAGTCTGAGCGTGAGCGCGAACGGGCAGAGGCCGGAGAAGATAGGGCAACGCAGGAAGCTGATCGTTTCCGGAAGCTGGTTGAAGAGCGCGATCAATTGCTCGTGATGAATTCGCGCTTTGCTGCCCTCAGTGCTTTGTCGTCTTTTTCGGCGATGTTGATCCACGACATTACCCAGCCTTTGCAAACTTTGCAGCTCGGTCTGGAGCGTTTGCGTACCCGCCTGAAAAGAGGTGAGGGTGCCAATGAGGTTCTGTCGGATCTGGTTCGTCTGGAGCGGGTGTCGGATCGGGCCTCGGCGCTGGTTGATTCCTTGCGCAATATGATGCGTAGCGGCGAAAGTGTCGTGTCACCCGTGCATCTGCAGCCATTATTGGAGCGCATTGCTCTGATCCTGGGTAGCCCTGCGCTGCAAAAAAAAGTAACAATACAAACAGAATTCAGCGTGTCAGCCGGCTGCCAGGTGATGTGTGAACCAACGATGCTGCAGCGAATTGTATTTAACCTGGTATCTAACGCCATAACGCACTTTGAACAGAATCCTGTGATGAACCCAAAGGTGGTGCTCCGGGTATGGCCGGAAATTCGAGGTGATCGGGAGGGGGTCCTGATTGAGGTTAGCGATAACGGCGCGGGTTTTCCGCCCGCCTTGCTGGAGCGGCTGGGACAGCCGTGGTCTTCCAGAAACGAAGGCAGCATGGGGTTGGCGCTGGTGCTGGTGAAGCAGGTGGCAACCCTCTGGGGCGGGGCGGTCGAAATGTCTAATCGAACAGACGGCCTGTCAGGTGCGGTCGTGCGTATCTGGCTTCGTCAAAGCGCATGACCCTAAAGACTTTATGACTATTCCCAAATTTGGGAATAGTCATATTTTTTTTACGGGTTAAGATGCCGACATTGGAAATCACCCGTACGGCACCTGATCTGTTTCATGCCTAAGTCGAAGAAGACCCAATCCCACGTCTATCTGATCGAAGACGATGCCGATCTGCGGCAGGAGTTAGTGTACAGCCTCGAGGGGGCCGGGTTGACAGTGATGCAGTTTGACACGGCGGAGTCTTTTCTGAAGACAGGCGTGACCCACTCGCCGTCGGTGATTGTCGCGGACATGGTATTGCCCGGGTTGTCGGGGCTCAAACTGTTCGAATCGATCCGGGGGCAGGGCATCCAGACGCCATTGGTGTTTATCAGCGGTTATAGCGAACCCAACCAGATTATCGACGGCATGAAACTGGGTGCGGTTGATTTTCTGTGGAAACCCTTCAAATCAGATGCCTTGATCAAGGTGGTTGTGCAAGCGATGGTGCAGGATATGCAGCGTCACATGCAGGCTGCCAACCTGAAGAATATCGAGCTGCGCTGGCATGCGCTGTCGGATCGTGAGCGCGAAGTCTGTCGCCTCATGCTCGCCGGTCGTGGAAATAAGGACATTGCCGAGGTGTTGCAGATTCAACCGGATACAGTCAATAAACATCGGATGAAGGTGTTGCAGAAGATGCAGGTAAACACCCGGCCGGAATTGATCGACCTGCTCAAAGGGTGTGAATCGCTCATCGGCGTTTGAGCAGGCGTTTTGATTACTCGCCGAGTTTCCTGATCTGCGGACCGATTAAGCGGGCGACCTGGCTACCAGAGACTACGTAGGGGTTGAGGCTCACGTCTCCCTGGCTGCTGACCATTGAAACAGCCTTGGCGTTGCCAATCACCAGAGCTTGCAAATTACCGGGCTCCAGCGTGAGCAAGTCGCCATCTTTATAGGTTTTTTCCTGGCGGTTGCCATTGATGTCAACAATTTGCACCCAGCTACTGCCGGCAAATTGCAGACGGATGCTGCCTTCCGGGATATTGTTGGTCTTTTCAGCAGTCGGTTGAGCTGGGGTGGTAGTTGTGGCGGCTGCCGGCGGGGCGATGGTTGGCTTTTCGGGCTCTACCGGTGCCGTAGCGACGGGGTCTGGCGTGATTGTGGCCGCGGCTGCGGGCTTTTCCTGGAGCTTTGCTGCCTGATTGACACGGGCATTGGCGTTGTTCTTCGGGGTATCCATCATGCTTTGAATACCGATCCCGGCGAGTACGGTAGCGACTGCCGCCATGGCCCAGCGAGGCAAATGCCGCGTAGATTTTTGTGGGCTTGCCACAGCCACTTCTCTATGGGCGTCTGTGTCACCCGGTGTCGCATCAGGTTGAGCTATTTCTGATTCTGTCGGGTTTGGGCCAGAGGGGGGTGCGATGATTTGAACGTCTTCCGCATTGGCATTAAACAAACGCTGCGATGGACGGTCGTTGAGCCCAAGAAACTGGGCGTACTTATCGGCCGACTGTGCGTACAGTTTCACGCCATAGAAGTAGGTGACGTCGCCTATTTCCAGACCCAGTACCTGATTTCTGGAGAGCAATAACTTGTCAGCAACATCCTGTGCGGAGAGTTTCTTATCCTGCCGGCCCGCACGAAACGCCCGCCCGATCTCGGCAGCCATGTCGAGATTGATGGTGCTGTGGATCTGGCCATCGACAAGTTTCATGGTTCAATCGCAGTGGTTAGCTCTGGTTCGCATAATAAATCTCTTTGATTTAATTAGATATTCCCAAATTCGGGAATACACAAAAGAATTCTGATTGGGTAAATTAACTGCATGAAATCGATGCTCACCCAACTCTTGTTCGAACCGGTTCCGGCACCACCCCAGCGAGGGCGCTCAGTGCGTTTTGATGTTGATGAGCCCCAGATCATGGTGGCGACAGGCCCGCTCGATGAGCGCATCGCCACCTTTATGCGACTGCGTGGTTATCCGATGACGGCGCGAGAGATCTCCGCAGGGATTGGCAGCAACCCCTCGCAGGTGAACAAAGGGTTGCATACCTTGATTGGTCGAGGGGTGGTCGAAGCGGTCGAGATCCCGGGTAGCGTTAAGGAATACGTGTTGCTGATAGACTGATTACTCCCCGGCGGTTGCCGCCGGTGGGATCACCTCTAGCGGGTCTTTGGTCACGACCTGGGCTGTCGGTTTGCCGACCCGGGTGCCGGGCACCAGCTCAAAGTCCGGTGTGAATGTCGTCATCACGCTCTTGAGCTGATCGAACTTGCTCTTGTCGCCATCAAATCGTGCTTTGCCCTGAGCGGCCAGCTGTTCAAAGGTGGTCTGGCCCCCCATCACGCCATTAAGATCGCTGCGGTTGACAGTGATGGTGAGATCGGGGCTCTTGGCCTGTTCGCCTTTGATATTGGTCAGCGCGCTGTTGCTCATTTCGATGACAAACTTTTCACCATTGTCCGGCGTGTCCAGGTTGATCACGAACTTCATGCCGGCCGCTTTGATGCTGTCCATGCTGATACCCAGCGAGTTGAGCCACAGCTCGGTGGTCATCGCCTTGATCATATCCGGACCGGTGGACTTGGGCGCAGAACCCTTTGGGATGCCGTGACGCAGTTCATAGGCGGCGCCCAGGAAGCTATTGCGCACGCTCGGGCTTTCCTTCTGATAACCAATCTGTTCGTACACGTCGGCGAGTAGATCCTTGGCTTGCGTATTATTGGGTTGGGCATAGACCAGCTTGTTCAGGATCTCCATCGCCTGACGGTATTTGCCCTGCTGATAAAGCTGCTTCCCCTTGGCGATGATCTTGGCCGAACCGCCCATCATGTCCACATAGAGCGGCGCGGAATCGCGCGGTGACAGCGGGATCAGATTAGCCGGGTTGGCATCCCAGTAACCCAGATAGCGGTTGATGACGGCGCGGCTGTTGTGTTCTTCCGAGCCGTGGTAGCTATGCGCCGCCCACTGATTCTGCAGGCTCTTCGGTTGCTTGTAGACGTTGTGGACTTCGTTGATGGTGACCCCTTCATTGGCGAGGTGCATGACTTCGTTGTGCAGGTGGGCGTAGGTGTCGCGCTGGGTGCGCATCACTTCCTGGATCCGACCGTTACCCCAGCGCGGCCAGCTATGAGAGGCAAATATGACTTCGGCATTGTTACCATAGCGATACAGGGCATTATTGATGTGCTTGGACCAGGCCAGCGAATCGCGCACCAGTGCGCCGCGCAGGGTGTAGATGTTGTGAATGGTGGCGGTAATGTTTTCTGCTGCCCAGAACGCGTTTAATTGCGGGAACCAGGTGTTCATTTCCGACGGTGCCTCGGTACCGGGCGTGTTCTGGAACTCCATCTTCACGCCATCCACCGTCATGGTTTCGAAGTCCTTGCTGACGTAGCGGGTGGGTTCTATTAGCCCCAGGTTGCCCGCCGCTGTGTTTTTACCGATGGACTGGTCAACATGGCCGAAGGGGCTGCGTGGCAGCAGCACGCCATACTGAAAGTACATACGGCGGTTCATGGCATTGCCGGCATAGACATTCTCGGCGACGGCATGATCCATGAAGCCTGACGGGGCGATGATTTGCACTTTGCCACTCTTGACGTCGGCCTCATCAACTACGCCGCGCACACCCCCATAGTGGTCTGCGTGGGAGTGGGAGTAGACGACAGCAACGACTGGGCGCTCACCGAGTTTTTCGTTCACGAGTTTGAGCGCGGCGCGGGCCGTTTCCTTGGCGGTCAGCGGGTCGAACACGATCCAGCCGGTATCCCCTTTGATGAAGCTGATGTTGGCCAGGTCAAAGCCGCGCACCTGGTAGATTTTGCCAGGCACCACTTCATAGAGGCCGTAGCCCATGTTCAGGATGGCCTGCCGTTGCAGCGAAGGGTGAACGCTGTCGAAGTCTTTGCCTTGCAGCAGAAACTCGTAGCTACCCATATCCCAGGCCACGTTGCCGGCATCGGCCATGATCTGTTTGTAGTCTGGCGCGGCGATAAAGCCTTTCATCGATTCTTCGAAGTCGCGCTTGTCTTCGAAGGGCAGGGTTTTGCGGCGTTCGTTTTGCAGGTCAACCGTGTATGTCGAGGGCATTTTTCCCTTAGGGTCAAAGTGCTTGCCCTGCATGGCACCCGGATCGGCAAGCACCGCACCGCCACCGGCGGCAAGAGCGCCTGAGCTGGCCGCAACGAGCAGTGGGATCAGAATGACAGAGGGTGTTTTTTTGTACATGATGAATTCCGTTTGGGCGTGATATAACCCTGTATACCTTAGGCGCATTTGCATGAACATTCCCGAATCTGGGAATAGATTTTCAGCGAAGTGCCCTGTAGTGTTAAGCCGGTTGAGTTCACTTCGACGAAGCCGATATTAATTTTGAGCAGCTTAGTCTTTATGCGACCTATATACCGTTTGATTTCAGTTCTTGTTTTGGCGCTGTTGGTATCCGCCTGCGGCGCATTGCAGCGTAAAAACGCGGTTCCTGAAAACCAGCACGCGCAGGCGCAGATTGAAGCATCACCCGGCGTGCGTTACATGATTGCCTCGCCCGAAGGCGTGGCGGCTATGGTGAATGATTTGCGCGAGTCGCAGCAGCGTCTTGGAGTCAAGCGCCTTAAGGGCACGGGTAACTATCTGTCCATTTCCGGCGGTGGCGATAATGGCGCCTTTGGTGCAGGTCTGCTAGTGGGCTGGACCGCGCGGGGTGACCGGCCGGACTTTGTCCTGGTGACCGGCGTCAGTACTGGCGCGTTGATCGCACCGTTTGCTTATCTGGGCAAGGACTACGACCATGTGTTGACGCACGTGTATACCGAAGTGACCCCGGAGATGATTTTCAGAAAGCGTGGGCTGTTAGCCGCAATGACGGAAGATGGTATTGCCGACACTACGCCGTTGTACGAGCTAATCTCGAAATACATCGATGCCGATTTCATGAAGAAGGTGGCCGATGTGTATCAGAATCAGGGGCGTTGGTTGCTGGTCGGTACAACGAATGTGGATGCCGGTGTGCCGGTGGTCTGGAACATGGGCAAGATTGCCTCGATCGGTACGCCCGAGGCGTTGAACCTGTTTCGCCGGGTGATGTTGGCCTCGGCATCGATCCCCGGCGCATTTCCACCGGTGATGTTTGACGCGGTGCTTAATGGTGAGTCATTCCACGAGATGCACGTCGATGGTGGCGCCAGTATGCAGGTCTTCCTATATCCCAGCGCGGCCGCGACCAAGGCCAAGGAAGAACATGTGGTGCGGCGTAAGGATCTGCAGGCCTACATCATCCGCAATTCACGACTGGATAACGGCTGGCAACAGATCGAACGTAAAACGATGAGCATCGTCGGCCGCTCGATCTCGCAACTGATTCAGGCGCAAGGCATTGGCGATATCTATCGCATTTACCAAACGACGCAACGTGACAAGGTGGGGTTCAATCTGGCGTTTATTGGCCCGGACTTCAATGCACCGCATAAGGAGGAGTTCGACACCGAGTACATGCGTGCCTTGTACAAGTACGCCTATGACCGCGCAGTGGTCGGTTATCCCTGGTCGAAGCAACCGCCGGGGTTGGTGCATACCATTGATGAGGATGTGCGGGCGACAAGCAATGGCGCCAGCAAACCCGGTGGCGCCTCAAACCAGACGCGCTAACTCAAATACGCTGCGATGACTGCAACCGAGAAGTCGTTCGCAATAGGTATCAATAAAAACCCGGCAAGCTGCCGGGTTTTTATTGGTTTGATTCCGGAGGGTTAAGCGAAGTTGGCTTCGGCAAATTTCCAGTTGGCGAGTTTGTCGAGGAAGGTTTCGACAAACTTCGGGCGCAGGTTGCGGTAATCGATGTAGTAAGCGTGTTCCCACACGTCAACCGTCAGCAGGGCTTTGTCGCCGGTGGTCAGCGGGGTGCCGGCGGCGCCCATGTTGACGATGTCGACGCTGCCGTCGGCCTTCTTGACCAGCCAGGTCCAGCCCGAACCGAAGTTGCCGACGGCCGAAGTCTGGAAGGCTTTCTTGAACTCGTCGAACGAGCCCCATTTTTTGTTGATGGCATCGGCCAGCGCGCCGGTCGGAGCGCCACCGCCGTTGGGCGACAGGCAGTTCCAGAAGAAGGTATGGTTCCAAACCTGGGCGGCATTGTTATAGATACCGCCGGCGGGTGCCTTCTTGACGATCTCTTCCAGGCTCAGCTTTTCGTATTCGGTGCCCGGAACCAGATTGTTCAGGTTGGTCACATAAGCCTGATGGTGCTTGGCGTAGTGGTAGTCGAAGGTTTCTTCCGACATGTGCGGGGCGAGGGCGTTCTTGGCGAACGGCAGTGCGGGCAATTCAAAAGCCATGATTTTTCTCCGTGATTTGGGGTGCTGCAAACCCCTGATTCTAGTCAGAGCCGGTGCACCCTGCAAGCAGTGCAAACTTGCGCGGTTATGGTCGCGTCGCTTGGCTCGTTTTGGCGAAATTCGACGTTATGGCGGATTCAACCCTGGCCTTGAGTCGACCATCGGCTAAACGAAGCTCGACCGCCGACTGGGGAGGCGCCTTGCGGATGCTGTCGATCAAATGACCCTGTTCATCGGTAATCAGCGCGTAGCCGCGCTGTAACGGTTGTTCTGGGTCCAGTGCCTTTAGACGTAAGCCAAACTCGCTGAGAAGGCGTTTGTCGTGTTCCAGCGACCGTTCCATCCAGAAGCTAAGCCGGGTCCGGGATTGGTTGAGCCGGTCCTGTTGCCGCTCCAGCAGGGTCATCGGACTGCGTAAACGGGCGCTATAGCCATCCAGACGCATGGCGCTTTCATCCAGTGCGCGGCGGATGCGTTGTTGCAATCGTTGTTCTTGCTGCCTGATAAGCGCCAGCAGACGTGTGCGATCCGGTGCAACCATTTCGGCGGCGGCAGTCGGGGTTGGCGCACGCATGTCGGCCGCCAGGTCGGCCAGGGTGGTGTCGGTCTCATGACCGACGCCACAAATGATGGGAAGCGTGCTAGCGGCGATAGCCTGAACGACAGCAGCTTCATTGAAGCACCACAAATCCTCCAGCGACCCGCCGCCACGGCAGAGAAGCAGCACATCTGCTGTGGCGAGCTGGTTCGCCGATTCAATGGCGTTCACAATCTGTGCGGTCGCTTCCTGCCCCTGGACCAGCGTCGGGTACAGAATCAACCGGGCATAAGGTGCGCGACGCGCGAGTGTCGTCATCACATCGTGCAGGGCCGCGGCTTGGGGGCTCGTAATAATGCCGATGGTTTGAGGGAAGGCCGGCAAAGGTTTTTTTCGTACCGGGTCAAAAAAACCGGCTGTTTCCAGCTGCGCCTTGAGCGCAAGAAAGCGTTCGTACAGTGTGCCCAGCCCGCCCTTGATCAGGGTTTCGACCGTGAGCTGAAATTCACCCCGGGCTTCATAGAGCGTGACCTGCACCCTGGCCCGGACTTGGTCACCCTGACGGGGCTGCCAGCCCAGTCGTGCGGCACGGGTCCGGAAGAGAGCGCAGCGAACCTGGGCGCTCGCATCTTTGAGCGTGAAATACATATGTCCCGAACTGGCGGTGGTGAGCTGGGCAATTTCCCCCTCGACCCAGACCTGCGGGAAGCGCGCTTCAAGTTGATTGCGCACAGCCGAATTCAGCCCCGACACGGTCAGAACCGGCAAGTCAGAAGCGTGTGAATCCACAAAAGAAAAGGGATCGGGCAACATCTTCGTACTTTAACGCGGGGCACCCGGGCTACAGGTCATAAAGGTGTAAATATTTCTTTGAAATCGCTTGACAAGGACATAATTCTCCACCAACCCCTGTCTAGCCCTTGATTTAAGGCGGTTGTTGCGACGCAACACCTCCTGGAGGTGGATGTTTTTCATTAACACATTGAATTAAAAAGAAATATTGCTTTAGCCCCTTTTTTGAGCGGGGTAAGAGAAATACCCGTCTCGGCAGGAGTTAACCCGTTTTATGACAGGCTATCCACAAAGTTATCCACGATTTTTGTGGATAATCCGATGGGCGTCGCTAAGCCCTTGATCCACGGGCTTGCTTGCCCAAAACATGGGGGGTAGCTACACTCCCACTTTAACTTTTTAACTCTGATTGCCATCGTGTTTGCCATTATTCAAGCTGCCGGTTGGCCCATCTGGCCGTTGCTGATTGCCTCCATTATTGCCCTGGCATTAATTATCGAGCGTCTCTACAGCCTGCGTCGCCCAAAGATTCTGCCACCGGGTCTGTTGCAGTCCGTGCTAACCGTCCTGGGTCGGGGGGGCTACGATGCCAATGGCCTGCATCAGCTTGAAGAGGATTCGCCACTCGGACGTGTGCTGGCCGCAGGAATCCGTAATCAGAATGCCAGTCGCGAGATTATGCGTGAGGCCATCGAAGAGTCAGGGCGTATGGTCTATCACCAGCTGGAACGCTATCTGACCACGCTGGGTACTATTGCCTCGATCGCCCCTTTGCTTGGCCTACTCGGCACGCTGGTCGGCATGATCGATATTTTCGGCTCGCAATCGCCGGGCACCGGTAATCCGCAGCAACTGGCTTACGGCATTTCAGTAGCGCTTTACAACACGGCGTTTGGTCTGCTCATTGCGATACCAGCACTGATTTTCTGGCGGCATTTCCGTGCGCTGGTCGATAGTTACGTGGTGGACATGGAGCAGCAGGCCATCAAGCTCGTTGAAGTGATTCACGGCGAACGACGCTGATCGCCGGAGCGGAGCGCATGAATTTCCGACGCGGTGCCGGGCGCGACGAGCCCGAAATCAATCTGATCCCGTTTATCGATGTGCTGCTCGTCATCATTATCTTTCTGATGATGACAACAACTTACAGCAAGGTTTCTGGCATCGAAATCGATCTGCCGACCGCGGCGGCCAGCAACCAGACGCCGCCTGACGAGGTTATGGTGACGGTCACAGCTTCCGGGACGGTGGTGGTTGACGGCCAGAGCCTGTCGCGCCCCACTGTGGATACCGTGGCCGCCGCACTCAAACAGGCCGCACAGCGCAAGGGTGCCAGTAAGCCGCCGGTGGTGTCTATTAACGCCGATGCCAAAGCCACTCACCAGAGCGTCATCGATGTGATGCAGGCCGCGCACCAGGCCGATCTATCGCAGATTTCTTTCGCAACGCGCAACGGTTCATGATTCTCAGCCCCAAAGACATTGAGGCCAGCTGGTATGGCCGTGTCCGGCTGGGGGCTCTGCAATGTGGACTGCTGACGGTGCTTTCCTGGCTGTACGCCGTGGTGACCGCCATTCGTCGGCGATTCTATGGCTGGGGATTCCTCAGTAAGACCCGTCTGCCGGTACCGGTGGTCGTGGTTGGCAATCTGATCGTGGGAGGCGCCGGTAAAACCCCCCTCACTCGTGCGCTGGCGGGGCAGTTACGTGATGCCGGCTGGCGGCCGGGCATCATTAGCCGTGGCTATGGCCGGCAGGCCCCGGGGGTGCGTGCCGTTGGTATCGGGGATAGCCCGCGCCATGTGGGAGATGAACCTTTGCTTTATGCGGCAGATGGTTTCCCCGTGGTGGTGGGGGAAAAGCGTGTTGATGCCGCCAGAACGTTGCTGGCAGCGAACCCCTCAGTCGATGTGCTTATTGCCGATGATGGTTTGCAGCACTATGCGCTGGATCGGGATATCGAGATTGTCGTCTTTGATCGCCGAGGATTTGGCAACGGCCGGTTGTTGCCCGCCGGGCCCTTGCGTGAAGGGGCCGCACGCCTGTGCGACCCGCGCGTCAAAGCGCTGGTCTGGCAGGGGGGGCTGATCCGGGCACCGGAATGCCCGGGCACTGATGTGCCCTCCTACGCCATGACGCTGGCGACGAGCGAGGTCTATGCCATCAACGACCGGGATCGTCGGCAATCGCTGGCCTCGTTTGCCGGGCAGACTGTGCATGCAGTGGCCGGCATCGGGCATCCCGAGCGTTTTTTCCAGATGTTGCGCGATCAGGGTATCCGGGTTCATGAATTGCCATTCCCAGATCATCACGACTTCCAGAGGACAGATATCCCGATTTCATCGGTAGCTGTACTGATGACGGAGAAGGATGCAGTAAAATGCCACGAGTTTTCGGCCGGTCGCGACAACTGGTTTGTCGTACCGGTCATCGCGCAGGTTGCACCGACTTTGCCATTGGATGAATGGTTGAAGCGTGCCGCAGGCGCCCATGATGGAGCGTGCTGAAATGGATCCCCGTTTACTGGAAATTCTGGTTTGCCCCGTGTGCAAGGGCAAACTCGTCTATGACAAGACTGCCCAGGAATTGACCTGTAGCCCATGTCAGTTGGCCTATCCGGTGCGCGATGGAATCCCCATCATGATGCAGGACGAAGCGCGTTGTCTTGCAGGCAACCCGGGTTGATCAGGGTCGGTCGTGAGTTACGTGACCTTTCGAGTCGTCATTCCGGCCCGGCTCAAGTCGACACGGCTGCCCAATAAACCTTTGCTCGATCTGGGTGGCAAGCCAATGGTGGTTCGTGTTTGTGAACGTGCCCAGCGTTCAGGCGCCGATACGATTGTGGTTGCCACCGATAGCCGTGACGTGCGCGATGCCGTTCGTGCTGCCGGCTTTGATGTCTGTATGACCCGTGAGGACCATCCAAGCGGTACCGACCGCATCGCCGAGGTTTGTGATCATTTTGGCTGGGCCGATGAAACCGTTGTGGTCAATGTGCAGGGCGATGAACCCTTCCTGCCACCGGCGTTGATCGATCAGGCCGCCCATCAACTGGTCGATTCGGGTGCCGACATGGCTACCCTGGCGCATGCGATCCATGACCCAGCCGAGTTTTTCAATCCGAATGTTTGCAAGGTGGTCATGAAGGCGAATGCCGATGCCCTGTATTTTTCCCGGGCGCCGATTCCTTTTGCCCGTGATGATTTTGCTGCCGACTGGCAGCAGGGGCGCTTTCCGAATGCGCTGGCCGGAGGCGAGTTTGCCTGTTACCGTCACATTGGGCTCTATGCCTATCGGCGCCGTTTTTTGCGCGACTACGCCAGCCTCACGGCCAGCCCGCTGGAATCGGTCGAAGCGCTGGAACAGCTGCGGGCGTTGTGGCACGGGTACCGCGTCAGTGTGGCCGTGACCGAGACGCTGCCGCCGGCCGGCGTCGATACGCCTGAGGATGCGGCAAGGGCGCAGCAGGTCTTTGCCGAGAGCTTCGCTGCACTGCGCATTGACCCGGCTTTGTAATTACCGTAAGTTTTTTGCAAGCTGGGTGTTTCACACTACCCACATACAATTCCATTCCATTTCTGATTGAGGATATCGATGAAGCTGATTCTGTTGGGCGCCCCTGGCGCTGGTAAGGGCACCCAGGCCCAATATATCTGTGAAAAGTTCGGTATTCCCCAGATTTCAACGGGTGACATGCTCCGTGCCCAGGTCAAGGCCGGTACGCCGCTGGGCCTGGAAGCCAAAAAGCATATGGATTCGGGCGGTCTCGTGCCGGATGCCGTGATCATCGGTATGGTCAAAGAGCGTCTGAAAGAAGCTGACTGCAAGAACGGTTATCTTTTCGACGGCTTTCCGCGCACGATTCCTCAGGCTGAAGCCATGAAAGAGGCGGGTGTGCCGCTGGATTTCGTGCTGGAAATCGATGTGCCGGATCAGGACATCATCGACCGCATGGCCGGCCGCCGTGTGCACCTAGCCTCGGGTCGTACCTACCACGTTCAGTATAACCCGCCTAAAGTGGCCGGCAAGGATGATGCCACCGGCGAGGATCTGATTCAGCGTGACGACGACAAGGAAGAAACGGTCCGCAAGCGTCTCGATATCTACCACAGCCAGACCAAACCGCTAGTGACTTTCTACACCAGCTGGCAGAACGCCGGGGATGCCAAGGCGCCCAAGGTCAAGAAGGTGGCCGGTGTGGGTGGTGTTGATGAGATTACCGCACGCGTATTCGGCGCGCTGAGCTAATCCGTCAGTCGTACATCGTCGGGCGCCTCGTTGGCTCTGCCAATCAGGCGCCCGATCTGTTTTAATGTGGTATGAATAACGCACTGTATTTCCAGTCGGGTGGTGTGACCGCCGTTATTGGGGCGACTGCTGCGGCCCTGATTCAAGCCCATCGCCAAAATGGCTCAGGTAGGTTATTGGCCGCCGAGCACGGCTTGTCAGGGGTAATCAACGAGCGACTGGTGGATGCGTCTGCATTGCCGGAACCGATGCGTTGTGTGCTGAGTCAGATTCCCGGTGGTGGCTTGGGGTCGGGTAGAACGCTGCTGGCGCCTCATGATGAAAATCCTGAACAGTGGTTACGGGTCAGGGATGTCCTGGTTAAACATCAGATCGGCACGGTCTACGTGAATGGCGGCAACGGTTCTATGGATACGGCTGCCAAACTGGTCGAACTCGGAGAACGGTTCAAACTGGATCTGCGGGTCATCGGTTTGCCAAAAACAATCGATAACGATCTGGAAGGTACCGACGCCTCGCCGGGTTTTGGTTCGGCCTTGAAATATCTGTCAGTGTCGTTGATGGAAGCCGCGCGCGATCATTGCGCGATGGCGACTAAACCGAGTGTCTTCATCATGGAAGTGATGGGCCGGCACACGGGTTGGCTTGCCAGCTGCGGTGCTGTCGCCCGGTTGCCGTCGGCGATCGCTGCACCGCTCATCCTGCTTCCCGAAGCCGTCTTCGATCCGGCACATTTTGTCGCAACGGTTCGCCAGCGGTTTGATAACGGCAACGCCGTGGTGTGCGTGGTGTCCGAAGGCATTCGCACCCAGGACGGACGATTCTACGCACTGCAGAATGCAGCAAGCCAATATGGCCATGAGCAACTTGGCGGAGCCGGGTTTGCCATTGGCGAACTGTTGAGGACCCAGCTTGGGGTCAAGGTGCATGTGGCGATTCCTGATTACATGCAACGGGCGGCACGGCATCTGGCCAGTGCCACCGATATCGCGCAAGCAGAGGCTGTTGCGCGTCATGCCGTGGTGTTGAGTCAATCTGGTCAGACTGGGCTGATGGTTACCGTGGTCCGTGAGTCCGACAGCCCCTATCGCTGGCATTGCGGTGCGGTGGTTTTGCAGGATATCGCCAACTGCGAGCGTCGATTGCCGCTGGACTGGATTGACACCGAAAACTTCACCCTGCGCTCGGATGCCCTTGCTTATCTGCGGCCGCTAATCGTCGGTGAAATCAGTTTGTCATGGACCGATGGTCTGCCTGACTATCCCTGGGTCGAATGGCCAAAGGTCGCGCCGCTATTGTCATGAACGCCTTATAAGCGTTGGCGGTATAAGCTAAGAAGATTTATTTCGTTCACAGCATAAACTGTTGTGCTGCAACATGGCTCCATCAAAACAACTTCTGATGGAGAACTCATCATGGCATCTGCCCGTAAATCACTGCGTTTGGCCGTTCTCGGCTTTGCAGTCGCGATCATTAGCTTTGGCGTTAAAGCCGATACTGATTTTCTGAACGTCTCATATGATCCGACCCGCGAACTCTATAAAGACTTCAATGCGGTTTTTGCCAACCACTGGAAGAAGCAGACTGGCGAGACGCTGAACATTAAGGCCTCCCATGGTGGCTCTGGTAAACAGGCTCGTGCCGTCATTGATGGCCTCCAAGCCGATGTGGTGACCTTGGCGCTTGCTTATGATGTGGACGCCATCGCCCAGAAGGGGTTGATTGCACCGGATTGGATCAAGCGTTTGCCGGACAACTCCGCTCCTTACACGTCGACCATTGTCTTCCTGGTGCGTAAAGGTAATCCGAAGAACATCAAGGATTGGAATGATCTGGCCAAGCCCGGTATCGAAGTCGTGACGCCCAACCCAAAAACTTCTGGTGGCGCACGTTGGAACTTTCTGGCAGCTTGGGGATACGCCCTCAAGCAGCCGGGCGGTAACGACCAGAAGGCTCGTGAGCTGGTGACCAATATCTACAAAAACGTCAAGGTTCTGGACTCGGGTGCCCGCGGCTCACTGACGACCTTTACGGAACGCGCGATTGGTGATGTTCTGATCTCATGGGAAAACGAGGCTTATCTGTCGATTAAGGAGTTGGGTCCTGATAAGTTCGATATCGTGACGCCTTCATTATCCATTCTTGCGGAACCGTCAGTAGCGGTGGTCGACAAGGTCGTCGAAAAGCGCGGTACGCGAAAGGTCGCTCAGGCCTATCTGGAGTATCTATATACACCCATCGGTCAGGAAATTGCGGCGCGGCATTATTACCGCCCTCGTAATAAGGAAATTGCCGCTAAATACAGCGGGAATTTCGCCAAGGTCAAACTCTTCACGATTGACCAGGTTTTTGGCGGTTGGGATAAAGCCCAGAAGACCTATTTTGGCGATGGCGGTGTCTTTGACCAGATCATTGCCAAGAAATAACTGGCCTTATGAACCACCGGGCAGGCGGCTGCCCGGTTTTTTTACGCCGATCTATATATCGAATCCGGTATATAGAATTCAAATTTACGTCTATAAGCAACATAAAGATTGCCCTAAACTGCGATTTCCAACATTAGGAGTTTGATCATGGCCGCTCAAAAAATCCGTTATATCGTTAGCGTTGCGTTTGCTGTTTTGGCCGTTGGCGCCTCAACGGGCGCGTCCGCTCAAACCTCAATTCTCAATGTCTCCTATGACGTTTCACGTGAGTTGTACAAGGACATCAACCCGGCGTTCGTTGCCAACTGGCAGGCCAAGGGTAATCCGGCGGTAACCATCAACCAGTCGCATGGTGGATCAAGCAAGCAGGTCGGTGCCGTGATCGCAGGCCTAGAAGCCGATGTTGTCACCATGAACCAGGTGCCAGATATCCAGAAGCTCGTTCAAAGCGGGCTGGTTAAGGCAGATTGGGAAAAGCGCTTGCCCAACGATGCTGCGCCCTATACAACCACCAGTGTCTTTCTTGTCCGTAAAGGTAATCCGAAAAACATCAAGGATTGGCCGGATCTTGTTCGCCAGGGCGTTGAAGTGATCGTTCCGAATCCAAAGACATCAGGTAATGGTCGGTATACCTATCTGGCAGCCTGGGGTTTTGCCATCAAGAATTACAAATCGGAAGATAGCGCGAAAGAATTCGTCAAGGCGCTCTTCAAGAACGTACCTGTTCTGGATGGCGGCGGTCGAGGTGCGACCACCACCTTTACGCAACGTAATGTGGGTGACGTACTCGTGACCTTCGAAAACGAGGCGATTTTGCTGGATAAAGAAGTGGGTGGCGATCAGTTCGATATCGTTTATCCCAGTCTGTCAATTGACGCGCCGGCGCCTGTAACGGTTGTTGATAAGGTCGTCGACAAGAAGGGGACGCGAAAGGTTGCAACGGCTTATCTGGAGTACCTGTGGACACCGGAAGGCCAGGAGATTATCGCCAAACACTACCTGCGCCCGCGTAATGCCGCGGTACTGAAGAAGTATGCCAAGACCTTCCCTAAAGTGAACACATTCTCGGTTGAGAAGTTGCTTGGAGGCTGGGAAAAGGTTCAGAAAGAACAGTTTGCTGATGGCGGTATCTATGATCAGATTGTGGTGAAGAAATGACAAGACCTCTGGTCAAACAAAGTGTCATCCCAGGGTTCGGCGTAACCCTGGGTTTTACGCTGGCTTATCTGGGTCTGATTGTTCTGATTCCGCTCTCGGCGGTTGTCTGGAAGACGACAGACTTGAGCTTTGCTCAATTCTGGGCGGTGATTTCTGAGCCGCGCGTGGTTGCATCACTTAAACTAAGCTTCGGCGCATCATTGATTGCTGCAAGCGTCAATGGATTTTTTGGCCTCATTCTCGCTTGGGCTCTTGTGCGTTATGAGTTTCCGGGAAAGAAGATTGTCGATACGCTAGTCGATCTGCCATTTGCGCTACCAACAGCGGTCGCCGGCATTGCACTTACGGCGATTTACGCAAAAAACGGCTGGATTGGTCAGTATCTCGAACCTCTGGGTTTGAAGATTGCATTCACCCCAACAGGGATCATGATTGCACTGATCTTTATTGGTTTGCCGTTTGTTGTTCGCACCGTTCAACCGGTACTAGAAGATCTCGATAAGGAAATTGAAGAGGCGGCGGCCAGCCTGGGAGCTAACCGAGCACAGGCCGTTTTCAAAGTTGTCCTGCCAATCATTCTGCCGGCATTGCTTACCGGGTTTGCATTGGCATTTGCCCGTGCGGTTGGTGAATATGGTTCGGTCATCTTTATCGCTGGCAATCTGCCTATGGTATCTGAGATAGCACCGCTCATGATTATTACCAAGCTCGAGCAGTACGACTACTCGGGAGCAACATCAATTGCGGTCGTTATGCTATTCCTGTCATTCATCCTGTTACTGATTGTTAACAGTCTACAGGCGTGGACCGCCAAGCGAACCGGGAGGGAAATCTAATGGCCGGGGGAATTGCTACAGCGCTGGGCGCTAAATCAATTCGGGGTAATCAGCGCATTAATAACGCAACGACTGAATCACCCTGGGTACGCCGGCTGATCATTGGAACCGGACTGTTCTATTTCACAATCTTCCTGTTGCTGCCGCTGGGGGCTGTATTTGTCGAAGCATTCCGTAAGGGGGTTGATGCCTACCTGGCAGCCTTGGTTGAGCCAGATGCAATGTCGGCAATCAAATTGACGCTTATTACGGCGCTGGTCTCAGTCCCGCTGAATCTGGTATTTGGCGTCTCTGCCGCCTGGGCGATCACAAAATTCAATTTCCCTGGCAAGCGCTTTCTGATCACGCTAATTGATCTACCGTTCTCGGTTTCCCCCGTGATTGCTGGCCTGATCTTTGTATTGGTCTTCGGCGCTCAGGGTTGGTTCGGGTCCTGGTTTCTGGATAACGACATAAAAATCATTTTTGCAGTTCCTGGCATTCTTCTGGCGACGATATTTGTTACTTTCCCTTTTGTCGCACGCGAACTGATTCCTCTAATGGAAGCACAGGGCAAAGAGGAAGAGGAGGCCGCTATCGTACTGGGTGCTCGTGGGTGGCAGGTTTTTCGCTACGTCACGCTACCTAACATTCTGTGGGGTGTTATTTACGGCGTTGTACTCTGTAACGCCCGAGCCATGGGTGAGTTTGGGGCAGTATCTGTCGTCTCTGGGCATATCCGCGGTGAAACCAACAGTCTCCCCCTCCATGTCGAGATTCTCTACAACGAATACAACTTTGCAGCCGCTTTCGCCGTGGCGTCGCTTCTGGCAGTACTAGCACTTTTAACGCTGCTAATTAAGACCTATGTCGAGTGGAAGGCCGCTCAGGTCAATGCACAACATAAGGAAGACTGATTATGGGTATCGAAGTCAAAAACATTAACAAGCTCTTTGGTGAATTCAAGGCGCTTGA
The DNA here is from genome assembly GCA_018883265.1 of Rhodocyclaceae bacterium. Classification (GTDB taxonomy): domain Bacteria; phylum Pseudomonadota; class Gammaproteobacteria; order Burkholderiales; family Rhodocyclaceae; genus Fluviibacter. The sequence continues at coordinate 31,354 of VEQK01000003.1, forward strand.
TGATGTCAGTCTGAACTTTCCGACAGGCAAGCTGGTTGCCTTATTGGGACCCTCAGGTTGCGGTAAGACCACATTGCTGCGAATTATTGCCGGTCTGGAATCGGCGGATTCCGGTCAGGTAATTCTCGAGGGTCAAGATGCATCCAATAGTCATGTGAGAGAGCGGCAGGTCGGGTTTGTATTCCAGCACTACGCACTCTTCAAACATATGACGGTCTTCGAAAATGTGGCATTTGGACTGCGTGTTAAACCACGCCGGGAACGTCCAGGCGAGGCCCAAATCAAGGAAAAAGTTCTAAACCTTCTAAAGCTCGTGCAACTAGATTGGCTGGCTGACCGTTTCCCTTCTCAGTTGTCGGGTGGTCAGAGACAGCGAATCGCCTTGGCGCGTGCCCTTGCGGTAGAACCCAAAGTCTTACTGCTTGACGAGCCTTTTGGAGCGCTTGATGCCAAGGTACGTAAGGAGCTCCGTCGCTGGCTACGTCGTTTGCATGACGAGATTCATGTGACGTCGATCTTCGTAACACATGATCAAGAAGAAGCATTGGAAGTGGCCGACGAGGTTGTTTTAATGAATCAGGGGCACGTAGAACAGGTAGGTACGCCCGACGAGGTTTATGACCGACCAGCAACACCTTTTGTGTACAGCTTCCTTGGATCCGTTAATCTGTTCCATGGTCGTGTTGAAGGGGATGTTGTGCATGTTGGGCCGCATCAACTGGAGCATGGTGGCTCGTCTGTAGCCAATGGTTCTTCTGTTGTTGCCTTTGCGCGACCGCATGAGCTATCGATTTCTAAGAGTCCGGATGCAAAAGGTGTCCATGCCGTTATCGAGCGGGTTCTGAAGTTTGGTGCAACGGCGCGGGTTGAACTGATCGGCGTCGATATTAATGATCATAAAAAGCAACAAAACTATGAGGTCGAGTTAACTAGAGCCGAAGTGGCCGGCCTCAATGTGAAGGAGGGTGAGCATGTTATTCTGGTACCCAAACGGCTTAGTGTCTTTGAGCATGAGGAAGAAGTTGCATGAACTTTCAGCAGCTCCGAATTGTCAGGGAAACTGTTAGACAAAATTTTAATCTGACAGAGGTTGCTGAAGCCTTGTTTACGTCGCAGCCTGGTGTCAGTAAGCACATCAAGGATCTGGAGGACGAGCTCGGTGTCGAGCTGTTCAATCGCAAAGGTAAACGCCTGACCGGATTGACCGAGCCCGGTAAGGAGTTGATTGGCATCGTCGAGCGTCTGTTGCTGGATGCGCAGAATATCAAGCAACTCGCCGACCAGTTTACGCAAAAGGACGTAGGGCAGCTGGTTGTGGCGACCACCCACACGCAAGCGCGCTATGTGTTACCGCAGGTCGTAAAGCAGTTCAAGGATGCGTTCCCGAAAGTGCATCTGGTGCTGCATCAGGGAAGCCCGGAAGAGATTGTAACGTTCTTGCAAACCGGGCAGGCTGACATCGGTATCGCCACCGAAGCGCTTGAAGGCGCCGATCAGATAGTGACCTTTCCCTACTATCAGTGGCAACACGCCGTCATCGTGCCGAAGGGTCATCCACTTGAGCACCAGAAGAATCTGACACTGGCTCAGATCGCCGATTATCCGATCATCACCTATCACGAAGGGTTTACCGGTCGGGGTCAGATCGACAAGTCGTTCGCCAACGATGGTCTGACACCCGATATCATCATGTCGGCACTGGACGCCGATGTGATCAAGGCTTATGTTGAACTTGGGCTTGGTATTGGCATTATCGCTTCAATGGCCTACTCAGCAGTTCGTGACAATGGGTTAGTGCTTCTTGAAGCAGCTAACTTGTTTAATGTGAACACAACTGTAATTGGTGTACGCAAGGGCCATTATCTTCGAGGCTTTACACATCGTTTTATAGAGTTGTGCTCCCCCAAATATTCCGAGGCTGAAATCAAGGCTCTAACGAACAATAAACTACTGTAATTAATACCATCCAAGCCAGGTAGACAGCAGTACCAAAAAGCCTAGAAAAGCGAAAACAACAGCGAGAATGTTGAGAAACTTCTGTTCTCGGTCTGATAAAGGGTAATCGTACCCTTCGTACCCTTTTTCCTCGAAATTTTCTAACATTTTTTATCCCCAGTTAAAGCTATTTGATTGTGGTAACCGGTCTTGATTAGCTGTCTCAATCAACTCTTGATGTAACTTTTCACCCTCCGGCCAATCACCATAGCCGGAGTTGGGGTTGACATGACCTGCGAAGCCGAGAGAAATAAATCGGGATTGCCATTTTGTTGCCCACCATGCCGCACGTTTGAATGCCATATAAGGGTCATCCTGACTTGCCGCGACAATCGCAGGATATCCAAGTCGATCTTTGGGGACTAGGTTATAGAGTCCGGTGTCCCAGTTCTGCGCCGCTTCACTTAGGATTTGACCTGCGGAGGTAAATTTAACAGGATCTGCAGGGGCAACATAAAGGGCACCTGCAACTTTGTCCGTAATGCGGCTTGCACCTATTACACAAGCTAAAACTCCAAAACTGTGAGCGATCAAAATGACTGGCGATTCTGCCTCGAGGATTGCGTTTTGAACATTCCTTGCCCAAGGAATTATCTTTGGGCTATCCCAATCGGTCTGGTTGACTCGACGCGCGTTCGATAGCTTTTCTTCAAGAAGCGTTTGCCAGTGGTCTTGTAGTCTCCCCCTGAAGTAAGGCACGAATGAGTGGAATTTTCTGAATCGACTGACCCCCTCCCAATAAATGAATACAGATCAAAACTAGAGTAATGTTGCTTTTGGCTCTTTTACAAAGAGGAGCAAAAGCGATGAAGAAGTCGAAGTACACGGAAGAACAGATTGCCTACGTTTTGAGGCAGGCTGAAGCAGGAACCCCCGTTGAGGATGTATGCCGCGGCACGGGAATCAGCGTAGCTACCTTTTACATCTGGAAGAAGAAGTATGGGGAGCTTAGCGCTAGCGAGGTAAGGCGACTGCGCCAACTCGAAGATGAGAATGCCCGACTGAAGCGCTTGGTAGCTGACCTGACTCTGGACAAGAATATTCTCCAGGAAGTTATCCGAAAAAAAGTTTAAAGCCGGCGCGCCGCCGGGAAATAGCCCATTGGATCAAGGATATGTTCCAAGTAGGCGTTGATCGGGCGTGTCGGCTGGCCAACTTTGCAAGAAGCAACTGGTACCGAAAGAGCACAGCAGAGGACCAAACGGCACTCAGGATGCGCATTCGGGAGATTGCCCAGAGCCGCCCAAGATTTGGCTGTCAGAGGATCCATATCATGCTGCGGCGAGAAGGTTGGAAGATCAATCATAAGCGGGTGTATCGTCTTTATCGCCTGGAAGGCTTGCAGGTCAGAATGCGGCCACGCAGGAAGAAGCGTCTGAGCTTGCATCGTGGTCCGGCACCGATTCCGACCAGTAACGGGCAGCGGTGGAGCATGGACTTTGTACATGATCAGCTGAGCAACGGACAGGCCTTTAGGATACTGACCGTCATTGATAACTGGAGTCGTCAGAGTGTGTTGTTAGAGGTAGGCTTTCGCCTTAACGGTCACAGCGTTGTTGAAGCCTTGAATCGTGTTGCCAGCAAGGAAAGATTACCCCTGTCCATTACCATGGATCACGGTACCGAATTCACCTCTCGGGCACTAGACGAATGGGCTTGGCAGAACAAGGTGCAATTGGACTTCACCCGACCGGGAAAGCCCACAGACAATGGGTTGTGCGAGTCTTTCAATGGTCGTTTGCGAGACGAATGTTTGAACGTCAATGAATTTCAAAACATGGCTGAAGCCAAAAGGATTATCGAAGCATGGAGAGTGGATTACAATGAGCACAGACCACACAGTTCACTCGGCAATCTGAAACCCAAGGAGTTCATGTCATTGCATCACAATCATGCCGATAGCAGCAGGATTCCAGTTTAGAAATGTCTCGAAATTGGGCGTAGGTCACCATTGCGACTTGGCCCGGCAGATCTTCGTGAAGAAAGTGAGGACTTCTATGTGGGCCATACCCTGGATGCGGCTCTTAACGCATTAATTACCCAGGTAAGGCTCGAACTAACTCACCGAGCAAGCCAGACAGGTGAGGCCTCATCAAATTTAGAAGGCTTAGCGTACGACATTGTCCAAGGATTTGCTGACGAATTACCCAGACTAAGACGTATTTTGGATAGCGACATCATTGCCGCATACCAGGGAGATCCAGCAGCTCGCAGCGTTGATGAAGTACTGCTCTGTTACCCGGGAATTTTGGCAATTATTCACCACCGAATAGCAAACCTACTTTATACGCTCGGAGCCCCTTTGCTCGCTCGCGTGATTGCTGAAATTGCTCATGGCGAGACAGGTATCGACATACACCCTGGAGCAGCCATTGATGAGAGCTTCTTCATCGATCATGGAAGCGGTGTTGTTATCGGGGAAACATCAGTAATCGGTAAGCGTGTTCGGATTTATCAAAACGTTACATTAGGCGCAAAGCGTTTCCCTAAAGGGGTTGATGGTGCCCTAGAAAAAGGTCAACCACGTCACCCATTTGTAGAAGATGACGTCGTTATCTATGCAGGTGCAACCATTCTTGGCCGAGTAACTATTGGGCGAGGCTCGGTAATTGGCGGCAACGTTTGGTTAACCCACAGTGTTCCACCCGGCAGCAATATTGCGCAGGCTCAAATTCGTGCATCTGGAGATTCAGATGGTCCAAGTATCTAGTTTTTAACAAGGAGCTATTGAAATGACCGTAACTCATGAACCACAACTGGCTTTGAATGACGCCGCCGCACGGCAGCTCGCGAATGCCACAAAAACACCGGCACAACTACCCATCATCACACCGCGCTGGCTGGTACATTTCCTGCAATGGTTGCCGGTTGAAGCGGGTATCTATCGCCTGAACCAGGTTAAAAACCCGGGTAACGTCAACGTTACCTGCGCCAAGCGCGATGAATCCGAGCTACCGCAGACCTTCGTTGACTATGAAGAGCAGCCGCGAGAGTACTTCCTAAATGCGGTGACGACCGTTCTGGATGTTCACACTCGTGTTTCTGATCTGTACAGCAGCCCATATGACCAGATCAAGGAACAGCTTCGATTGACGATCGAAACCATTAAAGAGCGTCAAGAAAGTGAACTGATCAATAACGCCGACTATGGATTGCTGTCCAGTGTCGCCGATGAGCAGCGTATTTCCACGCTGACAGGCGCACCCACCCCGGATGATCTGGACGATCTGCTGGCCAAGGTTTGGAAAGAGCCCGCATTCTTCCTGACGCACCCGCTGGCGATTGCCGCCTTCGGCCGTGAGTGCACACGCCGTGGCGTGCCACCGCCCACCGTCAGTCTGTTTGGTTCGCAGTTCCTTACCTGGCGAGGCATTCCGCTGGTGCCGTCGGACAAGGTCCCGCTCGAAGATGGTAAGACCAAGATCCTGCTGCTGCGGGTTGGTGATAAGCGGCAGGGTGTCGTCGGTCTCTATCAGCCGGGGGTTGCCGGTGAGCAAAGCCCGGGCCTGTCGGTGCGCTTTATGGGGATCAGCCGCAATGCGATCGCCTCGTACCTGATTTCGCTGTATTGCTCGCTGGCGGTGCATACGCCGGATGCCCTGGCTGTTCTGGAAGACGTGGAGGTCGACAAGTACCATGAGTACCCTAACACCTACAAGTGATCCATTTGTTGCTTTGAGTGGCGATCTTCCGGGTGTGACAGCGATTGCACCTGAGATCTCCACCCAGCCGCAACTTGTAGACATCACTAAACTCGGCGATTTGGCCAATGCGTTCTTTCGAAGTCTACCCGGTGAAGATGTGCCTATTCCGCATGATCCAGTGATTAATCTTGGATCGGGTAGGACGCCAGTCCTTGAACCGGACTTGAAGATTGCTGCGACCACGCCTCAGCCCAAAGGATCGGGGGCGCCCATCACGGAACTTACTCAACCGCATGAACCCTCTTTAGCTTTGCCGCAGGGATACTCGGCATCTTTACCGAAGGTAGGTGCAACGGATCCGAGAAATTCCATTGCTAATGGAGCTGTGGCTAGAACGCCGTTCTATTTCTTTGGTCATGCGACGGAGTTTCCAGATGCGCCAGGCGGTGTAAAGCCGGTGCCTCTTGAGAATCTGGTGACCTCCCAGTCTCAGACCTTTCCGGGGCAGGCCCAGGTCACAGCGCTTCTGAAGGAGATCGCTAATACCGGTCGTCAACCCGAAGCGCAAGAAGCTAATGCATCGGGACAGACCTTTTATTTTTTGGATAGCTCAGCAGCGCCAGTCGAGTTCACCCAATCGGAAACGCTTGCTTATAAGGAGATTGCACCGTCGGCGCATCCGCAGTTTGATGTCAATGCCGTCCGGCGCGACTTTCCGATTCTTCAGGAGCGGGTCAATGGCAATCAACTGGTCTGGTTCGACAATGGCGCGACCACCCAGAAGCCCAATCAGGTGATTGACCGGATCTCTTACTTCTATAAGCACGAGAACTCCAACATTCACCGGGCGGCTCATGAATTGGCGGCACGTTCGACGGATGCCTACGAAGGGGCACGTGATAAGGTCGCCAAGTTCCTCGGTGCGCAATCCAAGGATGAAATCATTTTCGTGCGAGGGGCGACAGAGGGCATTAATTTGATCGCTAATACCTTTGGCCGGCAGTTCATCGGCGAGGGGGATGAAATCGTGGTGTCGCTGCTGGAGCACCATGCCAACATCGTTCCCTGGCAGATGCTGGCGCGTTCGGTTGGTGCCAAGATTCGCGTGATTCCAGTCGATGATAGCGGCCAGATTATTTTGGACGAATATCAGAAGCTGGTGAATGACCGGACCAAGCTCGTCGCGGTGACGCAGGTCTCCAATGCCTTAGGTACCGTAACGCCCATCCCAGAAATCATTGATATCGCACATCGTCGCGGAGCGAAAGTCCTAGTGGATGGCGCACAATCCGTCGCCCACCTGCGTGCCAACGTGCAGCCGATCGATGCCGATTTCTTTGTCTTCTCCGGGCACAAGGTCTTCGGCCCAACCGGTATTGGTGCCGTTTACGGCAAGCTCGATCTGTTGAACCAGCTTCCCCCTTGGCAGGGTGGTGGCAACATGATCAGCGATGTGACCTTTGAGCGCACGCTGTATCACGATGCACCAACTCGTTTCGAGGCAGGTACCGGCAATATTGCCGATGCGGTGGGCCTGGGGGCAGCGCTGGATTATGTGCAACGACTGGGTATTGAAAACATCGCCAAGTACGAACATGATCTATTGGGCTATGCCACGCAGGAACTCCTTCGTGTGCCGGGTCTGAAGTTGATTGGTACGGCCAAAGAGAAGGCCAGCGTGCTCTCTCTAACGCTGGCTGGCTACAGCAATCAGGACGTGGGTGTGGCGCTCAACCGCGAGGGTATTGCCGTCCGTACGGGGCACCATTGTGCACAGCCGATTCTGCGACGGTTTGGCCTGGAGAGTACTGTACGACCAACCCTTGCTTTGTATAACACCTGCGAGGAAGTTGATCGTTTAGTTGCTGCGCTGAATCGGATTGCTCGCGGTCAGTCTGAAATACGCGGTCGATAATTTGCAACCCGGACGGACACAATCTTAAATGATGTATCCGTCCAATCGGCTTAAAATTTTGATTGAAGGGTTGTAGCAATTCATTAAAGAGTCTACCGTTAACACGTCCCCGCAGTCAGATCACTTAACTCAGAAGGGGTTCCTCACCTTGATTTCTCAAAACTACATCGTGCCACTGGACTGAACCTTGAGCAGGTAGGTCGTCATATCGGTCAGTTCCGGCGAACCCCATTCCAGGGGAACGCTACGCATCGGGCCTTTCATGCAGACCTGGATCACTTCATCCAGATTCATCGTGTCAACCCCGAACCGTGCTTTACTATTCATCGCTGCATGGGGGTAGGGCTGTTTGAACCCTGCGCCAAAGCTACTCGCATCTACATGACAGGAAGCACAGGCACGGCCATTGGTGGAAAGCTGGGTGTCATTGAAAAGCTGTCTGCCGCGATCAATGGCTGGCTTGCTCGCAGGGTAACGGGCTTTGTAGCCGGCGGGGCGCAGCACAGACGGTTCATCCATACGGGGCGCATTGCTCTGGGCATGAATTGAAAGGGGTATGGCGAGCATGGCGATGCAAAATGTTGTGCGTACCAGATTCATATCCGACCTCCTTGTTATTCGTACTCTACCGCAATAATCGCTAGGTGCACTATTCGATTCGCAAAGGTTTTGCGGTGTGATACGGCCTGCAGATAGGTGCTGCTGTGGATGCTATACAATACTCTATAATATTGCCGCAAAAGTCCCCGAATGCAAGAAATTTCCCTTTACATCGTGCTTCCACTCCTGTTTGCGGCAGCGCTGCTGTATTCATCGGTGGGCCATGCGGGTGCCTCGGGCTATCTCGCCGTGATGGCTCTGCTTCAGGTAGCTCCCGAACAGATGCGGCCGGCCGCCTTGACGCTCAATGTGCTGGTGGCAACCCTCGCGACCTACAAATTCCTCAAGGCCGGAGCTTTTGATAAGCGTCTATTCCTTATTGCGAGTGCCGCCTCGATACCTGCAGCCTATCTGGGCGGCTCGTTAACGATGCCGGCATCTGTTTTCAAGCCGGTTATCGGCATGGTGCTCGTAATTTCGGCCATCAAGATCTGGTTTGATGCCCGACAGAAACGTGACTACGAGGTGGTGCCGGTGAAAGCCCCTGTGCTCTTGATGACGGGCGGGCTACTGGGATTCTTGTCAGGGATAACGGGTGTTGGCGGCGGTATTTTTCTTAGTCCACTTCTGCTGTTTTTTAAATGGGCGCAGGTCAGAGTGATCTCTGGCATTTCTGCGGCATTCATTCTCGTTAATTCGATGGCAGGTCTGGCCGGCGTGATGCGGACGAATCAGACATTGCCGCAGTATTTCTATCTCTGGGGCATCGCTGTGTTGGCAGGGGGCTATATCGGATCGGAGCTAGGGAGTCGAAGACTCGGCTACCACCTGATCCGGCAGATTCTGTCAATTGTTCTGCTACTTGCCGGCACCAAGATGATTGCTACGGCTTAGTTTGGCAAAGCGGTTTTGTGGCGCGCCTGTATCAGCGCAAAAGGTCGTTAGGGTAATACATGACTGCCTGACCTTTGTTATATGAACGTGGGGTTTCGTCAAGTATCGCCCATGCATTGGTGTTGAGGAATGGCGAGATCTTGAATGATTCCTGTCCCTGTAACAGGTCAATTACTGATCGACCGGTCGGGTCTGTGGTGACGTGCGATTTCAAGAAAAGGCGTAGGTCACCGGTCTTGTCGTAGGGCGCAGCCAGTTGTGCCCATTCGGGCGTTTCTTCAGACATTCCCAGGATCTGGCGCAATAATGGCATCAGGAAAAATCTGAGACCAATGACGGTGGATATGGGGTTGCCCGGCAGACCAAAGAAATAGCGATTATTTGGCAGTCGGGCGAAGAGAACCGGCTTTCCGGGTTTGATCGAAACCCGGTGAAACAGAATTTCCGCGCCAATATCCCGGAGCACTGAAGGGATGAAATCCCATTTGCCCTTGGAAACAGCCCCGGAGCTGACGAGGATCTGTGCCGGAGCGGCCTCGGTCAGTAAAGTTCGGAATCGTGCTTCATCATCGCCGACGTGACCGGCATAAGACGACGGAATGCCGGCGGTGCCGAGTGCGGATATCAGATAGGGAGTGTTGGAATCGTAAACCTGCGTTGAGCCCAGAGGTTTCTGGTAAGTGTCGGAAACTTCCTTGCCGGTCGTCAGAATGCTGACCATCGGTGGGGCAATGACCTTGATCCGGATGGTGCCAGTTGCGTAAAGAATCGCGATATGGGCAGGTTGCAAACGGGTGCCGCCTTTGATCAGGCATTGACCGTCAGCGAAGTCGTCTCCGGCAAAACGAATAGAGTCATGAATGGGCACAGGGCTCGTAAGTCGGATGTGCGTGACATTACCGCTTGCATCAATGGTTGTTGTCACGGATTCGATCGGAACCACGCTGTCCATGCCGTCGGGAATTGCGCCCCCGGTCATGATTTGAACAGCATTCCCGGCAACCCCTTTGCCGGCTGGATCGCCAGCTGCTTGTGCGCGCAGCACCGGCAAACTGACCGGAGTGGATATTGACGCACTGATCGTATCTACGGCACGTAGCGCAAAACCATCCATACCGGAATTATTGAAGCGCGGCAGTCCGAAGGGCGCGTGGAAATCGTCGGCCATGATACGGTTAACAGCATTGCATGTGTCAATCAGCTCGGTCGGGCCGGTGCTTGCCGAAGCACGAAGAATGCAGATTGCCTCAGCATAGGAAATCATGATTCGATCCCTTGCATAATGGTCAGCAAATGCTTGATCAATGGCAGCAGTACATCAATCCCCTCTTTAACGGCTTTCGGGTTGCCTGGTAACGTAATAATCAGGATATTGCCGAGCGTCGCGCCAATCGAGCGACTGCTCCAGCTCAAGGGAGTAAACGCTGCTCCAGAGCTGCGCAGCAACTCACCAATTCCCGGGATCAGCCTGTCGGCGATTTCGGCGACACTCTCCGGCGTGCTGTCACGGCCTGAGACGCCGGTGCCACCGGAGGTGATGATGAGGCGAGTTTTCCCTTCGCTCTTGATAGACCGTATTTTTGCCTGGAGCAGGGCAGGTTCGTCAGGGATGACCGATACGGCATTGACTCTGGCACCAACGGCCTCGAGTAGTTGGCGAGCCACAGGCCCGGACTTGTCTTCGTAAACACCCGTTGAAGCTCGGTCGCTCAGTACAATGACTTCAACTCCGATGTCCGCTAGTAAGGGGACGGCGGGAGGCAGTACCAGCGATCGAACCCATTCAGGCACCAGCGCTGAATCAGGGTTGATCCAGCAACCTGATTTACCGCCTACTTTGGCCAGCAGCCTTATATCGCTGATGCGAAGATCGGCTTCGACCATTTTGGTCAGATCCCATATCGTGAGTAGGGCAGCATTGACGCCCGCTAGGGCTTCCATTTCAACGCCCGTTTTTGCTGTTGTTCTGGTGGTGCAATAGACACGGATGCTGAAATCATTTTCGTTCAGCTCGGTGATTACGCGAACGTGATCCAGCCCCATCGGATGACACAGGGGCATCAGCTGACTGGCGCCCTTGGCCCCTTGGATTCCTGCGATCTCGGCAAGCATTAGCACATCCCCCTTGGGAAGCTGGCGGTCACGGATCAGGGTAAAGGCAGATGGGCCAACGTATATGAGGCCTGTGGCAACGGCAATACGGTTAGTGGCGGGCTTGTTGCCCACGTCGATCATTGAAAACGCCTGGGTCATAGAAATCAACCACCCAGCGCTGACAGATTTTTCGTGGCGCCGGATTTGTGAAAGTGGAGAAGATGCGTTGCAGATTTCTGCTGGAGCAGAGATGTGATGGTGTGTTGCAGCTCGGGGATTTGATCCGGTGATTGCAGCAGTGATCTGAGATTGTGGCCGCTTTCGCCAAACAGACATAGTCGCAGATCGCCCCGGGCCGTGACCCGCAGGCGGTTGCAGCTGGTGCAGAAATCTTTTGCGTAAGGTGCAATGATCCCGATCTTCCCGGCATGGTTAGGATGCGAGAAAACCTGGGCCGGTCCGGCGCCCGGAGCTCGCGGCATTGGCGACCAGCCTAGAGATTGCAAAGCATCGATAACGACATTTGCGCTGAGATGGTGTTTCTTGAAATAGGCCTGGTTATCGCCGGTCTCCATGAGTTCAATAAAGCGTAGCGAGATGTTGCGATTGCGGACAAAGGCCAGAAAATCGCCGAGCTCATGATCATTGAGCCCCTTCAGGAGAACGGTGTTGATTTTGATGTCGTTGAAACCGGCGCGCTCTGCAGCGTCGATACCGGCAAGCACACGGGGAAGGTGGTCCATACCCGTGATGCGATGGAAGTTGGCCCGGTTCAGTGAGTCGATGCTGACGTTGATAGCGTCTATCCCGGCATCACGCCAGAGCTGCGCTTGCTTTTCAAGCTGGTACCCATTGGTCGTTGTGGCGACTTTACGTATGCCCGGTATGGCTGAAATCGTTGCGGCGATCCGGGAAAAATCCTTACGCACGGTAGGTTCGCCGCCGGTCAGACGAACTTTCCACAAGCCGAGGCCGGCAAAACCTGTGACCAGATTCCGAATTTCATCCGGCGTCAGGAATTGTCTGGGCGCTTCTTCAACGTACCCATTAGGCAGGCAGTAGCTGCAGCGGTAATTGCAGACGTCCGTGATGGAAAGTCGCAAATACTGGAAAGAGCGGCCGTTGGGGTCGAGGAACATGGTGGGTCGGCGTTATCAGGCGCGAAACTGAGGCAGGTCTAGACGCCCGGCATACCGTGCTTGCGGAACCAGGCCAAGCCGAGTGCCCAGGCTTTATCGGCGGCAGCCTTGTTGTAGTTGGCGCGGTAGTCCGCATTAAAGGCATGGCCGACCCCGGGCAGAACAACAATCTCGGAGCCGCTGCTGGATTTTTTGAGTTCTGCCTGCATCCGGGCAACGGACTCCAGGCTGATGCCGGTATCTTTTTCTGCATAGAGACCCAGCACGGGCACTTTAAGCTCGGAGCCGAAATCAACGGGGTCGAGCGGGCGCTCATCTGAGACCATGCCCTCGACGCGGCCGTAGTAGGCCAAACCGGCAGTCAGCTTGGGATTATGGTACGCATACTCCCAGACAGCACGGCCACCCCAGCAATAGCCCACGGCACCGGCCAGCGTCTTATGACCATTTAGCTGTTTACGGGCATAGGTCAGGGTGGCATCCAGATCCTGGTTGACCTGTTCATCCGAAACCCTGGAGATGATGTTCTGAAAGATCTGGTTCACATCGGTATAGCCTGCGGTGTTACCGTGGCGCACAAAGAGCTCGGGCGCAACAGCAACATAACCGGCATGGGCGTAACGGCGGCAGACATCCTGAATGTGTTCATGCACACCAAAAGCTTCGTGAATGACCAGAATAACGGGGTAACGTCCCGGCTTGGCCGGCCGGGCGAAATAGGCGGGAATCTTGCCGTCGCGAACCGGGATTTCGACCTGGCCCGTGGTCAGACCATTGCTGCCGGTGCGAACGATGTTATCGGCAACCGGGTCGGCCGCCAGCGCATAGCCTGTTGAAAGCATGCCGAGAAGAAAGGTGCGCCGGGTCAGGCGAGACTTCTTTTCCATGGACTCATCCTCAGTTGATGGGGGTCTTGAAGAGCCAGCGATCGACGATCAGATCCGTCAGCACCGCGCCGATCCAGATTGACCAGAGCGTCAGCCAGGCAGTAATGGCAAAAACCGATGCGCCAGAAACCCCGGCGCCGATGGCACAACCCCCTGCCAGAATCGCGCCAAAGCCCATGAAGCAACCACCAATCATGTAGCGGATCATGGTGCGCGGTTCGTGAAATCCTTCAAGCTTGAACGTGCGACTGCTGATGGCGGCAGTCATGGCACCCAGAAGCACCCCCGGAATCAGGCCCAGATCAAAAGACAGGGCGCCACCGGGGGGGCTCATGAAGTACATAAGCGTATCCGAGGTCGGTGAGGCAAAACTCAGCGAGTGGACAGGAATGACTTCAAAGGAGTTGCTGGCGACACCAAAATTGAACCACCAGGCGGCGGCGATCATGGTGCCGACGATGCAGCCAAGAATGACGGTATAGGCACTCACGGCATGTTTACGCACCATGTAGATGCCAAGTGCGAGCCAGGCAAAGCTGAAGAGCAGGGCGCCCTCGTGGCCCATACCGGTCAGGCCGATCAGATTGCGGGATGGCCCATCGATGGTCCACCAGCTGCCGATCTCATTGCGAAGCGGCGACAGCAACCCTTCCAGTGAGGCTTGTGCTGCAACAGCAAAGACGAGCCCCGTCATCAGGGCGCGCAAATTGCCACTGCCGGAAAGCACCAAGATACGCCCGGAACAGGCGCGGCTCAGCGCCATGCCGATGCCAAAGATCAAACCACCGATAATGGCACCGGAAAGCGAACCACGATTGTTGAACTGGCGTAGTCCGGCGGTTTCGAAATATCCACCTAGTGCCAGGAGTTGGGTGCCAATCAGGGCAATTGAAAATGTCACGAGCCAGATGGCCAGCCGGTCAGCCGGTTTGCCATGAGCAACTTCCATGGTGGCGGCACGGAGGCAGAAACGTGACTGTTGTGCCGCAAAGCCAAAAATGAAGCCGATGGTCAGGCCACCCAACAGCAACACATACTCTTCGCCGAATTGGGTCAACAATGCTTCGAAATTCATGGCTTGATGTAGGCGTATCGTTTCTGGTTCTGCAGCTCGGTAATGCGGACCACGCCCGACTTAGTGAATGTCGCTTCAAGGACGAACTTGGACTTGTCGATATTCTTTTTTTCAATCGTCAGCTCACACACCTCGAAATTGACGCCTCGGGTTTTTAGATCCGAGATGAGTGATGCGTATTCCAGATTGTTTTTGGTATCGCTTGCGCCATCCATCAGAAACTCGACACCATCGCCGAGCGCCACAACCGTGATCTGCGTCTTCGGTGCAACATCCAGATGGTTTCTGAGGCTGCGCAGCGTGCGCGTCGCCTGCAAGGCGCTGTCATCTATGTGGTAGACAACCTTGTCGGCAGCCAGCGCCAGAGACGTGAGCGAAGCCATGATCAGGGCAACAGCCAGCTGTCTGGCCCGGGTGAGCGTAAAAGACATAGGAGGTTCTCCGGAAAATCAGAACTTATTATAGTCCTCGACCCCGGGATTGCCGGCAATACCCTTAAGCTGTGGCTGGTTAATCTGGACAGGCTTGATGATCTTCTTGTTGCGGAGGTTACGGGCAACGACATCCCAGATCGGTTCGCCGGCCATACCGCGTGATTCTTCTGCGACAGGCGCCCAGCCGGCGACCTTGTATTTTCTGCCGGCATCAATCAGCTTGCCGTTCAGTCGCATATTGGTGATGCGCTTGCCGGCCTTGGCGGTCGGATCGCAGGTGTACTGCATGCCGCCAACGCGCACCATATCGCCGCCCTGCTGGTAATACGGATCCGGGTTGAAGAGGTTGTCACAGACGTCCTCCATGATTTCCTTGATCTGTGCCCCGGTCAGATTCGATACCGTGACGTAGGGGTAGGTAATGGCGGTCTGATCGAGCACGTTTTCCATGGTGACGGATTCACCGGGGAGCACGGTCGTTCCCCAGCGGAAGCCGGGGGAGAAGGCCATCTCGGCGTTCTTCTCCTGCATCAGTGCGTTGAGGATAAGTTGGTCAAAGCTGCCGTTGAAATTGCCGCGGCGGTAGAGTAGGCCTTCGGAAACCGCCAGCTTTTCATCCAGCTTCTCGATGTACGGCGCGCGCACCTTTTTGATGAGCGCATCCATCGCCGGATCTGCTGGGAGCAGATTGGAGAAGATCGGCATCAGGCGATAGCGGTAGTCGGCGATGCGGCCGTCGCGAACGTCCAGGTCCAGAACACCCAGGTACTTGCCGTTGGATCCGGCGTTCATGACCAGGGTCTTGCCGCCGGGATTATCGACCAGAGTTGGCTTGGGCACACCGTCGTGGGTGTGACCGCCAAAGATGGCGTCAATGCCGCGGACGCGGGAGGCCATCTTGAGATCTACGTCCATGCCGTTGTGCGAAATCACTACAACGACCTTGGCGCCCTTGCCACGGGCTTCGTCGACCATGGCCTGCATGTTTTCTTCCTGGATGCCGAAGGTCCAGTCGGGGACGAAATAACGCGGGTTGGCAATCGGGGTATACGGAAAGGCCTGGCCAATCACGGCGACCTTGGTGCCGTTAACGTCACGGATCACATAGGGTTTGAAAACCTGGTCACCGAAATCGGCAGTCTTGATATTCTGGGCGACGATATCGATGTGGCCGACGAAATCCTTGTTAGAAATTTCCATGACCCGATCCGCGCCATAGGTACATTCCCAGTGCAGCGTCATGATGTCGACACCGAGTAGCTTGGCGGCGTCCACCATATCCTGGGCGTCGGTCCACAGCGATGTACCAGAGCCTTGCCAGGTATCGCCGCCATCAAGGAGCAGGGCGCCCGGACGATTGGCGCGAATTTTTTTAACCAGGGTGGCAAGGTGTGCAAAGCCGCCTACCTTGCCATAAACCTTAGCCAGTTTCTCGAAATCCAGATACGTGAAGGCATGGGCATCCAGCGTATTGGCTTTGAAGTTGAAATGGCTGAGCAAATGATCACCGACCAGATGTGGAACCTGACCGCGCATGCTGCCGATACCGAGATTGACATTCGGTTCACGGAAATAGATCGGGTTCAACTGGGCATGGCAGTCGGTAATGTGCAGAAAAGACACATTGCCGAAGGCCGGCGCCTCGTAATAGCTGGCCGCAGCACTCTGGGCCTGGGCTTCACGGGTTGGCAGTGCCATGCCCGATGCAGCGGCTGCAGCCAGCAGCTGCAGGAAAGAACGACGATCCATGAGGGTGATCTCCGCGTTTCTGGATTGAGATTACTTGTTGACCGGAGATTCCGGATCCAGCAGCAGCGCAACAAGATCCCGGATCTGGGCTTCGGTCAGGATGCCCATAGAACCGGCACGTGGCATCAGCGAGCAGAGATTGGTGGCCTTGGCGTTATATATTTTGCCCCAGGTGTATTTCACAATCTCTTCCGAGTTGCCACGGAGCTTGCCGTAGTTATACAGGCTGGGTCCGATCGTGCCATAAGACAGCTCCTCTTTGGTAATCTGGTGGCAGTTGTAGCAGTTGCCCCCATTGGCTTCACCCGCCTTGTCGGACCAAGTCAGGCCCTTGCCGCTCTGGGCAATCTTCTCGCCATTCTTCCAGTCACCCATCATCTTGCCGTCAGCCGGATATTTGATGCTTGCTTCATTTTCCGCCCGTAGCTTTTCGCGCAGCGCCGCATTCTTTTCACTCTGCGCCGCGACCGGATTCGAACAAAGCTTCTGGGTAGGGTCCTGCTTCAGACGGTCTATGTTGGCGATCCCCTTGGTCTGGTAACCGCTTTGCATCATGGCGTCAAAATTGGCATCGCCGGCACCCGGGCCCCAGGAGCCATCTTTGGGGAGGGCCGGCGGCGCTGCAAAAGCGGCGCCAGAAACCATCGTTGCCGTGGCCAGGGAGAGAGCGACGGTTGTCTTCTTGTTGAAAGTCATCATCTCGGTCTCCTTAGCGCTTGATACCGGGGGTTTGCATCGGGTAGCCATTCGAATTGCCTGCCATGAACGACGAAATCGCCACGGTGACGTCCGAGGCATAGATCGGCTCGGGGAAGCGCTGCTGGCGGAAGCAGTCATTGATTCGCCACTGCATGCTCCACATCTGGCCTGAGCTCACGCGATAGGCGGGCCAGGTCGTCCAACCCTTGGCAGCGCCCTCGGCGCTGGGGATGTAAGGCAGATCCTGCAGGCGGATCCGCTTGCCTTCCTGACCGTGGCAGGTGGCACAGGCAAAGTCATACGGGCCAGCCTGATAGTAGAAGAGGCGACGGCCCATATCGTACATCTCTTTTTCTTTTGGGTGCGACATCGATACCTTGACCTTCATACCCTTCGACTCGGAGGACACGTAGGCCGACAAGGCCACCAGATCCGCTTTCTTGGGCGACGTGAAAGAAGCCTTCACGATCTCGCTGGTATCCACGCCCTGCAACTTTTCCATGCAGGTGAGCAGGCGGGACTCCAGATCCTGGACCTTGTTGGTGTCCTTGAAGTAGCGGGGGAGCTGGGCATAGGCACCCTTGACCTTGCCGGCGCCCAGGCCCAGATCACATTTTTCCAGAGAGGCGTTCTTGGGACCGGCCTTCTTCTTCCAGATTTCGGCGCCCGAATCGACGTACAGGTCGGCGGGGTTGCCGTCCTGTAACGCTTCACGATAAGCCTCAATACCGGCGGTCGTGCTGTCTTGTTGTGCCAGGGCACTGGCAGCAAAGACAGACGCTGCGGCAAGCAGCGTGGCCTTCATATGCTTGGGTTGCATGATTTGTCCCCTCGTTGTTTTTTGTGATCCGGGTATGCGGTCGAGTTGATAACGCGGCTTACGAAATGGTTGCTTCGTCCGACCGTTTGTCACCCTTGTTGTCGGTCCAGCTGCAGACAACCTTGTCGCCGGCCTTGCCACCCTTGACCTTGAAAGCCAGATACGGGTTCTTCGAGACCGAGGGGCCCCATTCGGCGGTCAGCACAGTCTTGCCGGCCAGCTCAACCTTGACTTCATTGATAAACCAGGCAGGAATCACGGCGCCGGACGAATCCTTGCGCTGACCGGTTTCCATTTCGTGGTTCATCAGTACCTTGATTTCAGTCACGCCATCTTTGCTCGCGGCGCGGATCTTCATCGGATTTGCCATGTCTAATCTCCAGTAATTTTAAGTGTTCGGAATGGGTCGCGGGACGTTTAGCCGCCGCAGCCGCCGAGCGTGACCTTGATTTCCTTGGTGGCGGTGAAGTACTTGCCACCGGCCTTGACGAGTACCGTCACGTTCGAGGTCTGACCCATCTTGATACGGGTCGTCACTTCCGGCAGGGTGTCCGAGGTCAGATTGAACAGGGCGGCGAGGGCGCTCGGGTTCTTTTCAACCAGGATCGAGATCTGTTCGGTGTTGGCTAGTTTGCTGACGGCCTGGATCGGCACCACCGCGCCGTTTTCGGCGATATCCGATGCCATGATCTGGACATCACTGCTGTTGCTCGGCGAACCTGCGCCCAGGGCGCTATAGACATCACTCATGGCCTTGGCTTCGAAAGCTGCTTTATTCCATGCAGCGAAGGCCATCGGCGACACGGATGCGCCAAAGGCCATCAGGCCGAAACCGCCAGCCGCTTTCAGAATCTGACGACGGTCAAAACGTTGGGTGTTGCTGTTCATTCCAATCTCCTATGGGTTACTGCGGATAAAAAAGTTACTGCGTCGGCGCACCGGACAGGATCCACTTGACCAGTGTCTGTGCGTCCGAATCTTTCAGGTCTGTTTGCGCGGGCATGGGTATGGAACCCCAGACGCCGACGCCACCATTCTTGACCTTGGTGGCAAGCTTGGCAGCGGCGTCCTGGCCTTTGTACTTGTCGGCCACTTCGTTGAAACCGGGCCCGACAATCTTCTGATTGATGCCGTGGCAGGCCAGGCAGCCCGACTTCTCAGCCAGAGCATAGTCCGGGTTATGGGCCGGTTTGGCAGAAGATCCTGCTGCAGCACCCTGGCCACGCGTCTGACCAAACGGTCGGGTCTGGGGAGCCAGCTCGCCGTGCGAGGTTTTCGCATAATCCGGCAGGGTCGAACTCACCTTGGCGGCAGGCTTGCAATTGCTCATGCACGCCGTATTCTTCGTGTCGGGCGGGGTTGCCGTGACCAGGCCGGATTTGCCGGGCCACATCGCGTGCTTAAGCGACATGCCATTGCGGTTCGGCATCAGCTTCTGCACCTCCCTGATGTTGCTGTCGCTGAGCGTGAAGTCGTCCGGAACGATCTCGGACAGATTGAGCAGATAGGCAACGACCGCATAGACCTCGTCATCGCTCAGCGTTTTGGGGGCGTTCCAGGGCATGGCGCGGTGGATGTAGTCCCACAGTGTCGATAGCGAAGCCACCTTCATCATGGTGGTGCGGCCCGGGTAGTCGGCGCGCTTGAGATTGGCGACGTTGCCGGTCTTGACATCATCCTTGGTGGTGCCGCCGACCAGCGGCGTGAAAACCGTATTGCTTTCGCCAAAGGTACCGTGACAGCTGGCACATTTGTTTTCCCAGATCACCTGGCCCTGTTCGACACTGCCCGATCCCTTGGGAAGGCCCTTGAAGTCAGGGCGAACGTCGATATCCCACGCCTGAATTTCAGCCGGTGTGGCCGCACGACCAACACCCGTGTACTTATCGGCAGCAATCGATGGGGTGGTGGTAGCAAACGGTAGAAGTGCCAACGTAATCGCAGGCATGAACGATTTAGAGAACTTGAACATTGCTCACATCTCCGTTTTCTGCAACGCCCCACGACTGGATGGCGTTGTTGTGATAGATCGAACGGGTACCACGAACGGCACGCAGCTGGCCATACGTCGGCTGGACATAGCCGGTGTCATCAACGGCACGTGACTGCAGAATCACCGCCTTGCCATCCCAGTTCCAGGGCAGGCTGAAGCGGGTAAGCGCCTTGGATTGGACCGGCGTTTCCAGCTTGGCGCGTTTCCAGTTGATGCCGCCGTCGGTAGAAACGTCGACCTGCCTGACTTTGCCGCGGCCCGACCAGGCAAGCCCCGAAATCGTGTAGTAACCTTTTTCGAGCAACTTCTGGCCACCCGATGGGGTACAGATCACCGACTTGCATTCCTGGACCGAGGTGTACTGGCGGTGCTGGCCATCCGGCATCAGATCGATGTAGTGAACCGCTTCATCCTTGGTGCCGTAGGGTTGATCACCCACTTCGATACGGCGCAGCCATTTGACCCACGACACCCCCTGAACACCGGGCACAACGAGGCGAAGCGGGTAACCGTTTTCCGGTCGCATCATTTCGCCGTTCATGCCGTAGGCGACGAGCACCTCGTCGTTCAATACCATTTCCATGGGTATGGTGCGGGTCATGGCCGAACCATCGGCGCCTTCGGCCAGCACGAACTTCTTGCTCATATTGGCGCCACAGTCTTCCAGAATTAGGCGGAGCGGCACACCGGTGAATTCGCTACACGACAGCATGCCGTGGGTGTACTGAACGGTTGGAACGGCGACGTTACCCCATTCCATCCCGGTGTTAGCGCCACACTCGATGAAGTGAATGCGCGAAACGAACGGCATGCGCATGATGTCGTCCATCGTGTAAACCTTGGGTTTCTTCACGAACTCGGGGCTTGAGCCGTTGACCATCAGGCGGTGCTGCGTCGGGTCAATGTCGTACCAGCCCTGGTGGTGGCGTTCGAAGTGCAGGCCCGAAGCGGTGATGATGCCGAACATGCTTTGTAGCGGCGAGAACGACACGCTGGATTGCGTGGTCTGCGTCAGGCCCGGGCTTTGGCGGCGGATAACGTCTGCCTCGTACTTGGAGGGCAGGCCATAGGGCGCGGTGGCAACGCCTTTACCCAGCGTGGTCGCCCAGGTTTGCGGTTGCAGAATGTACGGGTCACCGCTGGCGGCATTGACGGCATCGCTGCCCTGAGCGAAGGCATGGCGACCGGTCATTGCTGCGACCGCTGCAAATAGCGATCCTCGAAGAAAGTTGCGGCGTCCTTGAGTGACAGACTCAATCTCGGTCGGTGTCAAAAAGTTTTCGGGCGCTTTCTGAATTCGACCCGGCTGCTTCAAGCCTTCCGGTGTTTCAACCGGGGTCAGTTCCTCATGTTCAGCCATTGCAACTCCTTGTAACCACGTAAATTTGTTTAAGTGGGATATAGTTTATGTGGAACTATACTGAATCGGCTACTTGCGGGCATCGTGCGGTGCAATAATTCGTTTATGAACTCACTTTTACATTTCTGCAGATTGGTCGTGTTGATGCTCGTCTTGTCGCAGCACACGACGGTGTTGGCCGTAACCGCTGAGGACAAGGGCTTTGATAGTCTTCATTTCAACTGGAGCGCCTTACGGCTCGCTGACGCGATCAAAGAGGTCCGTGGCGACGGATCCCGAGTGATTGCCGTGTTTACGGAGCCCGAATGCGGGTACTGCCGGAAGTACGAGAAAACGCTGGCGCAGGTCGAAAACGTCACGATCTATCGATTCCTGATTCCGCTGGATCCGAACCGGAGCAGGGCATCGGTCGCTGTCTGGTGCGCCGGGGATACGGATGAACAACGGCTTGAAGCACTGACGGCGACCATGCAGAACCGGGAGCGTAATATCGCATCTGTTCGCTGTGCCAATCCGGTTTCGGCCAATGTCCGGTTTGCAAAACAGCAGGATATCTACCTCACGCCAACGACCATCGGTGCTGATGGCCGGATCGTGCAGGGCTACCTGCCGTTGGCAAATCTTGAAAAATGGTTATCCGGCAAAGGCGCATTCGCGCCCTGACAATAAAAAAGCGAGCCGAAGCCCGCTTTTGTCGGTAAACCCGGCTGATCAGAAGTCGCCTTCGACAATCGGGAAACCCAGGGCGGCCCAGTCAAGCATCCCGCCACGGTAGTAATAGATCTTGTTGACCGGGAAGCCATCGCGCGTCATCGCAGCGATCGCTGTCGGGCTTTGCGGGCAGACAGGGCCATTACAGAACGCATAGACTTTCTTGGCCTTGCTGCAATCCCATTTGACGCCCTTTTTGACGCAACCCAGTTCATCCATGCGGTTGGCGACTTCAGTGTAAGGGATATGGTAGGAGTTCGGGATGGTGCCCTTGACGCGGTCGTTTGGCTCGCGCATGTCAACGATCAGCACATCCTTGTCATTCATGCCTTCGAGCATTTCGATTTCGGTAATCGGGGTAACGCCCTTCTGCGGGATCAGCGGCTGGAGCCAGCCGGCGTTTTTGGCGCAAGAGGTCATCGTTCGGGTAATGGTGTAAGGACCATTTTTGGTCTGGATCACGAATTCCTTACTTTCGCCAATGATGCGCAGTTTTTCGGGCGCCGCATTCTGGGCGTAAGCAGCGAAGGCAAGGGCGGCAAGAATAATGCTGGTGACGATCTTTTTCATGGCTGTCTCCTCATGTTTTTTGTGCTGGTTCTTTTACGGAACCATCCAAAATATTTTATAACACTTAAAACCATTATCTGTGAAAGTGTATTCGGACTTTTCTGGTAGTGCCATCTCTTGGCCCTCGGCCTCTGGATGATTTTCCTAAAACCGGTTGCGCATCGCCATATTGGCCCCGCAGCGATCGCTACAGAATAAGGCGTTATCAATGGCGGAATAGCCCACGCCCTTGACAGGTGTCAGAAGTAATGAAACGCGTTGAGCATCATGCTGAGCGCCACGCCAAACGCAAAGACCGCAAAAGTCTGTTGCAGGCGGGGACCACGGATCTTTTCACCCAGCCTTCTTAACAATAGGAGTCCTGTCACTGTACCCAGGGCGAATGGCCATGCGATCTCCCAGGCCAGTTCTCTCTCGAGGCTGACCGCCGCTACGCTACCGAGCGCGACAATCGTCATGACGCCAAGCGACGTTGTGACAATCGAATTCATTGGGAGGTCAGTGAACTTCTTGAGTGCAGGGACGATGATGAAGCCGCCGCCCACACCCAGCAGCCCGGACATAAAACCGGCAAGCATGCCGGAAAAAACCATGGCTTTGAAACAGGGCAGTGTCCAGTTGAGTTTTCCCCGTGTCTGATCCAGCATGCACGGCGAAGCACTGGCATCGTCTGGTAATAAACCATGCATCTCTCGGTGTGCCTGTCTGAAAAGATTGATCGACACATAGAGCAGGACAAGTGAAAAAATCCCGGTCAACGGCGCATTGGGAATGTGCTGGGCCAGAAAAATGCCCGCAGGGGATAAACAAAGACCGAAGGTGGACATCACCAGGGCCGCCTTATAGCGCAGGATTCCCTGGCGATATCCCATCGATGCACCAATGCCTGCGGAAATGGCGACAGCAATCAGCGCGATCGGCGATGCCTGAGCCAGGGGAAGTCCCAAGCCAAAGACCAGTGCCGGAACGGCAATAATGGCACCCCCGGCACCTGTCAGGCCGAGGATGCTTCCGGATATCAGTCCGAGTGCAATCGGTATCAGTTGAATGGAATCCATGGCGGCTACAGATTATAATGTTGTAAATCGTAACCCACGGGTGACCGCCATGGCAACCACGCAGACGCCAATTGTTGTTCCCTTCTTTGATCAAGCTACCTGGACCGTAACCTATGTTGTGCACCAGGGCCAGGGCACAGCCTGCGCGATTGTTGATCCGGTGCTTGATTATGACCCGAAGTCGGGCCGCACAGCCACGCGCTCTGCCGATCAGGTGATCGAATATGTGACCTCGTTGGGTCTCAAGCTGGCATGGATTCTTGAAACGCATGCCCACGCAGATCACCTGACCGCGGCCCAGTATCTACGCACGAAGTTGGGCGGAAAAGTCGGTATTGGTGAACATATCCGGACAGTTCAGGAGGTCTTCAAAAAGATCTTTAATCTTGAGCCGGAATTTGCAACCGATGGCTCACAGTTTGATCATTTGTTTGCGGATCGGGAATCGTTTAATTTCGGCGACCTGGAAGCAGAAGTGATGTATTTGCCGGGGCATACGCCAGCCTGTGTTGGTTACAAAATCGGTGATGCCGTCTTTGTGGGTGATACGATTGCCATGCCCGACGTGGGAACGGCCCGCTGTGATTTTCCGGGAGGCGATGCCTCGATGCTCTACAGGTCCATCAGGAAGTTACTGAGCCTGCCGCCGGAGACGCGGCTTTTTATGTGCCATGACTATCCGCCCCCGGGCCGTGACCCGATCTTCGAAACCACGGTTGCGGCAGAGCGGCAGAGAAATATCCATGTCCACGATGGCATTGATGAAGCCACTTACGTCGAAATGCGTCAGAAACGTGACAGTAAGCTGGAGATGCCGGTACTGATTATTCCGTCAGTCCAGGTCAATATTCGCGCAGGACATCTGCCGCCATCCGAAGCTAACGGCGTGTCCTATCTCAAGGTGCCGCTGAATCTTCTCTGATTTACAGGAGCAGCCCCAGGGTCAATGCGGATCCGAAGAGGAGGCAGCTCAGGATGGCCATTGGAATGGCCGCCCTGAGCATCATCGGGTCCGTGGGGGATTGGTACATGGCGCGCAGGGACCGGATTGCGGGAATGGCGGCAATGCCGGCGAATAAACAGGCGCCAGGCAGGTAGCCTTGAACAACCCCGATGGCCAGTATGCCTACAGAACCGAGATAAAGCAGCAGGCTGCCGCTCAAAGCAATCGATGCCCCGTGTCGAACGATCAATGTTTTCTTGCCGGCATAAGCATCGGCGTTTCGATCCGGGATCTGATTGACGAAGAGTACGTTGGCCACGAGGGGCGCGTAGGCGAGTGCCGCAACAATCGTTGTCGTGGATAGGTTGTGGCTTTGTACGAATGCGCTGCCAAGGGTCACCATCACCCAGGCGAACATGATTGCAATTTCGCCCAATCCCCGGCTTTGCAACTTGAGCGGTGGGGCAGAGTATGCCCAACCGCTCATCAGACCGGCGAGCCCGATCCACAGAAGATCTAAACCACTCTGGGTCAGTAGAAAGAATCCGGCAGGGATAACGCTGGCTAACAGACCATAGCCGAAAAGCTTTGTCTGGTGTTGGGTCAATAGCCCGTCTTGAATAAATCGACTGCCACCGGTGAAGGGGGTGATACGTTCAGTGTTGGTGTCATCGCAGCCGCTTAATGCGTCGTAATAATCATTGATGACATTTGCGCCGGCGTGGGCAATCAGCGCAAAGAACAGAGCCACCATCGCTAGCGGTATCGACCTGAATGTCTGGTCATGAATGGTGCTGGCGATCCCAAGAAGTACGCCGACAAACGTGACGGAAAGGAAAGCCGGGCGCGTGGCTGCGAACCAGACGCCTAAACCTGGATACATGGGTGGTGGTCTGTTATGGGCGTCTTGGCTCTGACACGCCACCGGGCGTGGTTTTGTGGACGAATACTGCCCGTTGAACCTCGGTGACCCATACGATGCCATCACCCAGGTGGCCTGTTTGTGCAATATCCGTAATACAGGCCACAATCAGATCGGAAATTTCGTCGGGGCACACGATTTCGAGACGTACTTTTTTGGTGAAATCGGTCAACTCATCTTTGATGGAAGTCACTGGTCCATGCCGTGACGGTGCTGTGCAGCCTTCCGCTTGACTGATTGTCATCCCCGGAAAACCGTCCAGGCTCATCAGGGCCTTGCGTATCTGGGCCAATTTGTTGGGCCGAACGATTGCTTTGATTTCTTTCATGGTCTGGGCATGTCTCAGGCTTCTACCGTTTTGTCTTCGAAGTAAGGATACAACACCGGCAGGACAAGTAGGGTCAGCGCCGTCGACGACAGCAAACCGGAAATCACAACGACGGCCAGAGGTCG
The DNA here is from genome assembly GCA_018883265.1 of Rhodocyclaceae bacterium. Lineage (GTDB taxonomy): Bacteria > Pseudomonadota > Gammaproteobacteria > Burkholderiales > Rhodocyclaceae > Fluviibacter. Next base: position 57,309 of record VEQK01000003.1, read on the forward strand.
GGTGACTTCGGAACCTGGTCCGGTCGAAAAAATCATTGGCACCAGCGCCAGGAGGGCAACACTCGCAGTCATCATCACGGGGCGGAATCGATGTTCGCACCCCTCAAATACAGCATCCTGGGTCGCCCAACCTTCATCCCGCAATTGTCGAATGAACGAGACGAGTACGACCCCATTAAGGACAGCGATCCCCCAGAGGTTGATAAAGCCAACGGCGGCGGGAACGGAAAGGTATTCGCCGGATATCAGCAGTCCGAATATGCCCCCAATTGAGGCGAACGGCAGTACGAGGATGATGAGTGCGGCCATCCGGATAGAGTTAAACAGGATAAACAAAAGAAAGAAAATAGCCGCAATGGTCAGAGGTACGATGATCATTAGCCGTGCCATGGCCCGTTCCATGTTTTCGAACTGACCACCCCATTCCAGGGTATAGCCCTGGGGAATGTTGACCTGTTGCGCAATGCGGCGTTGTGCCTCACTGACGAAGCCGCCAAGATCCCGACCTTGTACATTAACCCCTACGACCAGTCGGCGTTTTCCGGATTCCCGGGATATTTGAGAGGGACCATCAATGACCTCGACCTTGGCGATATCATTGAGCGGTATGAGTGCCCCTCCCGGGCCTTTGAGAATGATGTTTTCAAAGGCTTCCGGATGGTCCCGATAGACCTTCGGATAGCGAAGCACGAGCGGGAACCGGCGTTCTCCGTCATAGACCTGCGTGGCTTCACGCCCCCCATTGGCGATCTCGATCACATTGTTAACATCCTCGACGTTCAGTCCATAGCGCGCAATGGCCTCGCGGTCGATATAGAACGTGAGGTAATTCTGGCCGGTCACCTGTTCGATACGCAGATCTGTTGAACCCTCGATCCCTGACAGAACGCGTCCGATCTGGTTTCCCAGTTTCCTCAGTTCCTGAATGTCATTACCAAATATCTTGATCGCCACCTGCGATCGCACTCCGGAGACCATTTCATCCACACGTGCTGCAATCGGCTGTGAGATCGCCGTCTCGACCCCGGGCAGTATTTTGAGTGCATCTCGAACCTGATCTTCGATCTGTGACTGATCAAGATCCCGCTGGTTACTGGGCTTGAGCGACACAATCGGGTCAGACTCGTTAGGTTGCCCCGGATCGGCTGGCGACTCGCCGCGACCAAGCCGGGAAACGGCAGACTTCACGCCCGGTATTGCAGCAATCCGTTTCATTGCCTCGAACTCCATCCGGATGGATTCGTCGAGCGAGATATTAGCTGCTCTCACGATCACCGGCGTAATGGCGCCCTCTTTCATGATAGGAATGAAAGATTTTCCCAGGAAGGGGAAAGAGAGAAGGCTGAGCAACAGGGCGATTCCCGCATAGAAGAGTACCCGCTGCGGGTTTTTTACCGACCAGGCCAGCGCTTTTAGATAAGGCGCCTTGATCTTCGCGACAAATGCCGTGTCATGATCTGCCCCGCCTTTGAGGATGTAGGAGCACAGTGCCGGCGACAGGGTAAACGAAAGAATCAGCGACAAGGTGAGTGCGATCGCGATGGTGATCGCCAGCGGGCCGAACATCTTGCCTTCCATCCCTTCTAGGGAAAGGAGCGGCATAAAAACCAGGATGATGATGCCTACGCCAAATAAAACCGGTTTGCCGACTTCGGATGTGGCATCGAGGATGATACGTAGACGGGAGACGCCTTCATCCACTCTCTGCCCGAGTCGTGCAAAGGTATTTTCGACCACCACCACCGAGCCATCAACCATGATGCCTATCGCAATGGCCAGACCGCCCAGAGACATCAGATTAGCCGAAAGCCCGTAATGGTTCATCACCATAAACGTCAGCAGCGGTGTTAGCAGTAGGGTGCCCGCCACAATGACCGATGACCGGACGTCCCCAAGATAGACGTAGAGCACGATGATGACGAGTAGTATGCCCTCCAGTAGCACTTTGGCGATGTTGAAAAGCGCGGCGTCCACCAGGTCGGTACGATCATAGAAAGGGACGATCTGTAGCCCTTCAGGAAGAAGTCGACGCTGGTTGATGTCTGCTACTTTGGTTTTAATGGCACTCACGACGCGTCGCGCGTTTTCGCCGCGCTGCATCTGGATGATGCCAGCGACCGACTCAGTCACGCCATTTTTGATCACAGCGCCTTGTCGTACCTCGGTGCCCATCCGAACCGAGGCAATATTTCGAACGAAGACGGGGGTGCCACTCACCTCCTTGAGTACGATATTACCGATGTCTTCGATGTCCCGGATGAGACCGACGCCGCGGATGAGATAACGCTCCTCGTACACGGGCATCTGACCGCCACCGGTATTTGCATTGTTTCTGGCAAGCGCGTTGTAGACATCCTGTACGCTCAGGTTGTAGTGATGCAGTCGTTCCGGATTGGCCAAAACCTGATACTCACGCGCATAGCCCCCCTGAGTGTTAATTTCGGCAACCCCCGGAACGCTGCGCAACATGGGCCGTACAATCCAGTCCTGAACAATGCGACGCTCTGTTAACTCTTCGACACTCAGTGTGCGCTTGCCATCTGCCGGGTGCTCGATGGTGTACTGGTAGACTTCCCCAAGGCCGGTGGATACAGGGCCAAGTACCGGCGTGACCCCGGGGGGCATGCGTCCCATGACCTCGATCAGTCTCTCAAGGACCATCTGCCTGGCGAAATAGATATCCGTTTTGTCGGTGAACACGAGCGTGATCACGGCAATCCCATTCCGGTTGAGCGAGCGCATTTCGGTCAAACCGGGAAGGCCCGTCATGGCAATTTCTATCGGTACTGTGACAAAGCGCTCGACTTCTTCGGGGGAACGACCCGGAACTTCGGCAGCAACCTGCACCTGGACATTGGTGACATCTGGAAATGCGTCAACGGATAGCCGGTTGATCGCCAGAAGCCCGGCAATAAACAGCGCCACAGCCAAGACCACAACGACGATACGCTGGGCGAGTGCAGCGCGAACGATCGGTTGAATCATGCTTTAACCACCCGATAGCCGCTTTTTACGTTCGGTATTCAGATGATAGGCCTGCTGCGTAACGATGAGTGTTCCGGGATCCAGCCCGGACAGCACCGGTCTGACGCCATTGCTTTCAGGACCGAGTTTTACGACAGTCAGTTTGTACTGGTTGTCTCCCAGTGCAATAAATACGTGATCGTAGCCATCTTCACGGACAACGGCGGCGGCAGGAATCACAGGCACCTCTGCCGGTTTGCCGGATATCAGCAAGGTGGCCAGCATTCCGGGTTTGATCATCCGGTCCGGGTTGGTCAGCACGGTGCGAGCCGGCACGGTTCTGGTTTCATTGCTGACCAGCTCACCGACATAGACCAACTGCCCTTCAAATTTCTGATGGGCGAGGGCCGGGATCTCAATCTGCATGGGTTGCCCGACGGCGAGGAGCGAGGCCTCCTGCTCAGGTACCTGGGCGGTAACCCAGACTTCCGATAAGTCAGCAACCGTGAATAGTGCGTCTGCAGGTTGTACCACCTGGCCAAGAACAATCTTGCGTTCAACGACCGTGCCGGAAACACTGGAGGTCACTGCCGAGATAGAGTTAACGTTGCCGGTTTTGCCGAGTCCTTCGATCTGTTCCGGGAGCATACCCAGCACTCTTAGTTGATCAGCCATCGCTTGGCGTTCGGCGGCCGTTGTCTCCGCTTCGCTCTGACGACGTTGCAGATCTGCCTTGGCGATCACATCTTCTTTGTAGAGGATCTTGGCGCGATCAAAAGCGCGGGCGGCCAGTTCATTTGCGGCTCTGGCCTTCAGGAACGCCAGTTGTGCTTGTCCCAATTCCGTCGAGTTGATCCGTCCTAGTACCGTTCCCTGGTCGACCTCTTGACCGGGCATGGCCAGGATTTCGGTGACGCGGCCGGTGACGGTCGCACCGATTCTGGCCACACGTTGTTCGTCAAACCCAACTTTGCCGCTGACACGAAGGGTTTCTGAAAATGGCAACACCTGCACGGGGAGTACATTGAGCGCCCAGTGAGGATTGTCTAGATCGGTCGGATCCGTGGTTAATTGAATAATATCCGGATCGTTGACCGCTTGATCCTCTGAGGTCTTGTGGCTATCCGGCATGATGATGACCAGTAAAATTGTCATAGCCACAGCCGAACTCAATATCCTACGTCGTTTGGCTTGGGGAAGCGCCTGCCACTTCGCAACCTGAGTTGGGGCAACGCGCTCTACGCCAGCAGTCAGCGGGCGCAAAATCCAGTCTCTGGTTCTCGTCCACAGAAAAGTGACGATCGGTATTATGAGTGGGCGGAGATTGTTCCAGAGCGGGTCGATCCACTTGGCACGCTGGGGTGCGAGGATTTGCGCAAGATGGATCTTCTCCTGATGATAAATTCGCTTGATTTCATCGAACAGCGGTTTTGCAGCGGTCATTGACAGCTGGATCAGTCGATCGAGCTGTCGAACCAGGTCGCTGAGTCGCGAAGCAAACTTTTTCGGGATTTCTGGAGACGTCATGCGCGTGAACTTTTAGAGATCGGGAAGTTGCGGATTCTGTCCGGTAGGTGTGACTGGCTGATTCTGGTTCGAGATTGATCTAAGCCGGTCAATCTCGACAGCCACCGTCGCCAGATCAAAGCGCGCCGCAATCAGTTCATTACGCGCAGCGCGATAGGTTCTCTGCGCATCCAGCCACTCCAGAATGCCGCGTTCTCCGTAGCGATAGGCTGATTCGGCGATACGTTGCGCTGCCGCGGCCTGCGAGAGCAATTCGGACTCCAGGACCCGAACCTGGTTGCTCGCAATCTGATACAGCTGGTAAGTGGCTTCCAATGATTCAGAGAAGCTCAGGCGTTGCGCGTTCAGCTGATATCGTGCGCTGCTGGCCTCAGCTCTCGCCTTGGAAATCTGCCCGCTGCGCAGATCCCAGATCGGGATGGTCATGACCAGACCACCGCGCGCGTATTGTTGTGTCGGGTCGACTTCCCGTTCGGCAATCAGTGAGATCTTCGGTAACCGCATGGATTTTTCCATGCTCAGCCTGTGCTCTGCAGCCCGCTGCTCGGCCTCGGTTTTCATCAGCACCGGATTGCGCGCCAGCAGCTCGGCTTTGAGCTTTTCCTTGGGCGGCAGGGTGATCTTGTTGGGAAGACTTCCTTTGACAGACCAACCCTCCGGAAGTGGGTGACCAACGGCGAGTCTGAGATTGGCCCGGGACTGTTCGACCCGCAATCTGGCCGCGTCAGAATTTTTCCGGGCGTTCAGCATTTCTGTGTCCGCCCGGATCAGGTCAAACCGAGGCGATTCCCCGACCTGATGACGCAAGGCAATTCTGTCCCGAATTTGCAGGGTGAGCGTCAGGTCCTCTTCCGCTGCTGCCGATTCGGCTTCACGGCGCAGCAATTCATAGTAAGCAAGTTTGATACGTGCCACCGTGTCGTCTTCGAAGCTCTGACGATTGGCTTCCGTCGCCTTGACGATTTCATCGGCAGCATCGATTCTTGACGAGCGAACCATCGGGATTTCGATGGGTTGTGCGAGCGCGATGTTGTAGACCTGGCCCGAGGCCGGAGTCAGGGTGTTTCTCTCCTTGCTTCGTCCGAGCTGCCCACCGACTTCAGGGTTCGGATAGGCGCGCGCGGTTGTTGCATCGCCCTTGGCGGCGACCACCTGTTCTCTGGAGGCCAGCACATAGGCGTTCTCATTGAGGCCGATGTTGATCAGCTCATCAAGATTGAGCGACGGCCCGGCCTGAACACTCGAAGAGACCCACAACACCAACACCGCCATCCACGCGGCATGAAACCCACGTTTTGCCGTGTGCCGTGCCATCAGCAGGCGTGCCGAAAGAATCAGGTCGTTAGTGAACATGTTTGCAGCTTAAAGCACAAGGCTTAAGTCCAAATTAATAAACACGCCCATCATGCAGTAATGACTGTGCCTAAGAGTCGGATGATACGGGGATTGATGCCAGGTCTTGTTGAGAAGCGAGGACTTTGTCGATACGCTTGCCATCCATATCAACAATTTCAAAGCGCCAGTTTTCCCACTCCACACGTTCTCCGGCCCTGGGGATACGCCCCATCAGCAGCATCAGCATGCCCGAGAGCGTGTTGTAGCGGCCCTTGTCTTCCTCGGGCACGGTGTCCAGTCCCAGGGTATCCTTGAGCTCGGGCACGGGAATGATGCCGTCTAGCAGCCAGGTGCCGTCTTGACGCTGGATCGCCCAGGCGTCCTCATGGTCATCCGGCTTGAATTCACCGGCAATCGCTTCGATCAGGTCTTGCAGCGTGATCAGGCCCTGAATCTCACCGTATTCATCGATGACAAAAGCCATTTGCACTCCGGAAGATTTGAAGTGCTCCAGAAGTTCCATGCCGGTCAGCGATTCAGGGACAAAGACGGCGGGTTGCAGATCGGTCTTGAAATCGGGTGTTTCGCCGCGCAATGTCTGGGCCAGTAGCACTTTGGCGTTGATGATGCCAACGACCTCATCGAATCCGCCGATGCAGACCGGAAAGCGCGAATGTTCGGATGCCTGGATACGTTGCAGGTTTTCGTTGAGAGGCTCTTCAAGATCAAGACTGATGATGTCGCCACGCGGCACCATGAGTGAAGTGATCTGGCGATCATCCAGCCGGAAGACGTTGCGCACCATCTGGCGTTCGTTCTCTTCGATGATACCGGCATCCGAGCCTTCTTCGAGGAGCGCATGGATCTCCTCTTCGGTGACAACCGGTGCGCCGGACTGACGGATGCCGGCAAGGCGAAGCAGCAGCTTTGTTGAACCGGAGAGCAGTAGGACGAGGGGTCGGGCAATCTTCGCCAGCGCCAGCATGGGTCGGGCAACGATGCGGGCGATCGGCTCCGGATTCGATTGGCCAATGCGTTTGGGGACCAGCTCGCCGAGTACGATGGTGAGGTAGGTGATGATCACGACGATGAGCGTCGAGGCCAATATGCCGGAGGTGTCCGGACTAACACCCGTGCGTTCGAGCCAGAGCGCCACGGGCGCAGCGAGCGCCGATTCAGCGACCACGCCGTTCAGAATGCCAATGGTGGTAATGCCTACCTGTACCGTCGAAAGAAAACGGTTGGGATCCTCTCCCAGTTCCAGTGCTGCAGCAGCGCGATGATCTCCGGCATCGACCATTCGCTGTAGTTTGCTGCGTTTGGCAGTGAGCAGTGCAACTTCAGCCATAGCAAAGAGCGCATTCACTGCGATCAGAGCGACCAGTATGGCAACGTCCATTGGGCGTCCAGGGAGTTTCGGAGCTCCTATTGTACGTCAGGCCTTACACGGCGTGCCGATTGTGTCATTCGACAGTCCTCGGCAGGTCCGGGTTCAGGATTTTTTGCCGCGTTTCCGGGCCTCTCGGCCGATGGCGTGAATTTCCGCCAGGGTCAGATCAGCCAGCTGTAACTGCTGATCGCGTGATTTGACGACCTTATCCATGGCTTTGGCCAGTGATTTGACACGCCCCATACGAATTTCCTGCAACACGGCATTGTGAAACTCCTGACGTACGGTGTCGAGATTGACGGATGGTTTGGGAATCCGCGGCGCCATGGCTTCCAGAGTTTCAAGAACAATATTGGCGACAGCGAAATTGCGATACCACTTGTTGTCTGATGGGATCACAAACCAGGGCGAGTCTGGCGTGGAAGTTTTCCTGAGCGCAAACTCGTAAGCTTCGCGGTAGGCATCCCAGTGCTGTCTCTCGGCGTAGTCGGCATCGCTGATTTTCCAGTTTTTGGCTGGATCGTCCAGACGTGCGGCAAACCGGGCGAGCTGTTCTTCGCGACTGATGTGCAGAAAAAATTTGATGATTCGTGTGCTGGCCTGGGTGCTGAGCAGGGATTCGAACTGGTTGATCTGTTCATAGCGCAGATTGATCTGCGACTTGGGGCAAAGCTCGTGCACGCGCGTGATCAGTACATCTTCATAATGAGAGCGGTTGAAAATAGCGATCTCGCCTTTGCCCGGTACGTGCGGGTGGATGCGCCAGAGAAAGTCGTGCCGCAATTCCAGGGGTGTGGGCTGTTTGAACCCTGTAACCGTGCATCCTTGCGGGTTCATCATGCCCAGAACGTGTTTGATCGTACCGTCCTTGCCGGCCGCGTCCAGTCCCTGCAAGACGATCAGCAGGGATTGCCGGCCCTCGGCATAAAGTCGCAATTGCAGCGCACGAATCTTTCTGGCGATTTTTTCGGTAGCTGAAATCGCTGCTTTTTCAGAGAGCGCACCCGGGGTGACGGCTGCGGTTTGACTATCGATGCTGAAACCACGTCTGCCAACACGGAGTTTCTCGGCAAGCCCCATTTTCACGGGCAATCAGACGCGCAACGCGGCGTTAAGCGTATACGTTCCCGTGATCGATGCCTGCCCCAGGATATGACCCTTCATGGCCTCGAGTGCCTGTGCTCCGGTGAATTTGCCATCGATCGGCAGTTTTGCCGTGTCAAGGGCGTAGACCGTAAAGACATAGCGATGCACCCTCAGATCATTCCACGGCGGGCAGGGGCCGTCGTAGCCGTAGTAATCACCACGCATGTCGGGGTCGCCGGCAAACCAGACGGTATAGTCATTAATACCTTGGCGGGCGCCCAGAGGTGCTCCCGGACCGGCTTTACCGCTTGGGGTGACTTCGCTTGAGAACTGACCGGTTTCGACGGCTTTGACGCTGACCGGCAGATCAATCAGCACCCAGTGGTAGAAGTCGGCGCGGGGTAAGTCATGATCAACCTCGCGGTCTTCCACGTTCACGTTGTCGCCGACTGACGGCACATCGGGGTCAACACAGATAATTGCGAATGATTGTGCACCCGCGGGGGCGTCCGACCAGCTCAGATGGGGGCTCAGGTTCTTCCCGAGGCAGACGCGGGTCTTATCATTCGGTATGCAGAAGGCGAATTCGCCCGGGATTGTCTCGCTGTCCCGGATGTTCTGGCTGCTTAGCTTCACGGATTATCTCCTCGTGACCAATGGGTAGGCGGCTCTGTCGGCCGTGGGTCTATCGGGAGATTCTGCACCGGGTTCAGAGTTTGCGGAAGTCCTTTGGCCGAAAACCGAGCAAAAAGAGTATGACGACATATATCAGCCCGGCGCCGGGGATCAATACGCCCAGATGCAGTGCGCGGTCGGATAGGGCGCTTTCCAGCCAGAAGGCATCGTTCTGATACCCGGCCAGCAGTACGGCCGACATGACGGCGAGGGCAATCCCCAGTTTGATCATGAATGCCCACCAGCCCGGTAGCGGCTGGTAGATCGCTGCCTGCCGGAGGCCACGATAGAGCAGGCCCGCATTGAGGCAGGCGGCTAGTCCGATGGAAAGCGCCAGACCCGCCTGCTTGAGCGGACCGATAAAAACCAGGTTCATGAGTTGGGTTGCAATCAGCGCCATGATGGCGATGCGGACCGGGGTCTTCAGGTTCTGCCGGGCATAAAAGCCGGGCGCCAGTACTTTGACCAGAATCAGGCCGCTGAGTCCGACTGAATAGGCGATGAGTGCCTGGCTGGTTTCATGGACGTCATGGGCGGTAAAGGCGCCATGCATGAACAAGGTGGAAACCAGGGGCACGGCCAGAATAGCCAAACCGAGAGCAGCAGGTAGCGTCAGCAGGAAACAGAGTCGCAATCCCCAGTCTAGCAGACTGGAATAGGCCGCATGGTCGCCACTGTGGTGATGTCGGGTCAGACTGGGCAGAATCACCGTGCCGATCGCGACGCCCAGCATCCCGGCGGGAAACTCCATGAGCCGGTCGGCATAATAAAGCCACGAAATACTGCCGCTTTCCAGAAATGACGCAAAAACGGTATTGAGCAGTAGGCTGATCTGACTGACCGAAACGCCCAGCAGGGCCGGCACCATCAGCAGGCCGATGCGGCGTACGCCCGGGTCCTGCCAGCATTGCATCAGGTTTAGGCTGAATCGTGGTAACAGGCCGATCTTGCGGAGCGCGTGGAATTGCAACCCAAGCTGCAGGATGCCGCCGATGATGACACCCCAGGCCAACGCTTTGACTGGCGGCTCAAACCACCCCTGGGCAAATAGCGCCATAAGTATCAGGCTAACGTTGAGCAGCACAGGCGTAAAGGCTGGTACCGAGAATTTGCCCCAGGTGTTCAGGATACCGGCGGCAAAGGCCACCATCGACATGAAGAAGATATAAAGAAAGGTAATCCGCGTCAGGGTGACGGCCAAGTCGAATTTATCCGGGGTTTCCAGAAAACCGGGCGCCGAGATGGTGACGATGGCGGGCGCTCCCCAGATACCCAGCAGGGCCACCAACAGCACCGTGGCGCCCAGGACGCTGCCGGTCCGGTCGATCAGCCGGCGGGTCTCTTCGGGTCCCTGTTGTTTGCGATACTCCCCGAGCAGGGGCACGAAGGCCTGTGAGAAGGCGCCCTCGGCAAACATCCGGCGCAGCAGGTTGGGCAGCTTGAAGGCAACAAAAAAGGCATCCGTTGCCGCATCGGCGCCAAAACTCCGGGCAATCACGAAATCCCGGACAAAGCCCAGAATCCGGGAGATCAAGGTAAAACCACTGACGGTGGCCACGGCGCGAAGCAGACTCATAAAGTCGGATTGTACGATGGCTTGCAGAAATTTGCGGTCTCCGGTATAGTCACGAGTTTTCCAGATTCCCCCAGAAGGATGTTTCATGGCCAATAGCGCCCAAGCCCGCAAACGTGCCCGTCAGGCAATGAAGCTGCGCGCCCACAACGGCAGCCAGCGTTCGGAATTCCGCACCGCCATCAAGAGCGTGCGCCGTGCAATCGAGGCTGGCGACAAGACCGCTGCACAGGCTGTTTTCGCCACTGCAGTGAGCGTGATCGATAGCATCGCTGACAAGCGTATCGTGCACAAGAACAAGTCGTCGCGTCACAAGAGCCGTCTGTCGGCTCAGATCAAGGCTATGGCAGCCTGATTCGCGTCGCGCGAACCAGAAAAAGCACCTTCGGGTGCTTTTTTTCGTCTCTCGGGTCGGTTTTTGCCGGATTTGACCCGGCTGCCGCGTTCAGCGGGCCGGAACGTGCGCCGGGTAAACGACCGTTTCTGCCAGAACGTCGTCGATATTGCAGACCTCGAGGCTGCAAACGCCGTCAATCAGCATTAAATCGTTGTCTTTTGCAAAGTTTGCAAGGAATCGGTAAGCGATGGGTGACTTGTCATAGAGCGTTCCATCGATGAACACACATTTGTCACCCTCCCATTCGCCCGGGCTGACGTAGGGCGAATACTTCATCCGTTTTTCGCTACCAAAAGCGGACATGACACCACAGAGACGTTCGGCCCAGTCAGAGGGTCGGAATTTTTGGCCATCGTGGGTTCGGCCAACGATGACGAGACTATGAGACAGATCGCTTTCGCTTTTGACGTCGTCTGTCGCTACTGGGGTGTTCATGAGCGACATTCTATCGATTTTTGGTCGGTTGCGGGAGTGTTCACGGAGTGGATTAGGCGCCCGTTTTGCCATAAAATTGGCGCTATTATTTAATTTGTGCGTTGCGGCGGGGTTCAACGGCCGATTGCAATTGATCGGTTGCTGATCACTTCGCCGCTTTTCATTGTGTTGTTTTGCGTTTCTGGTTGGATCGAGTGAGTCTATGACGCATGTGATGAACACCTATGCCCGTCAGCCGGTGGCTTTTTCTCACGGAGAGGGGAGCTGGGTGGTGGATACCGAAGGTAAGCGTTACCTCGACGCGCTGTCTGGCATCGCCGTCAACACACTCGGTCACAATCATCCGGATCTGGTGCGTGCATTAAGCCAGCAGGCAGGCCAGTTGTTGCACACATCCAACCTTTACCGGATTCCGCTACAGGAAGAGCTTGCCGATAAGCTGGTCAGTCTGTCGGGGCTGGATGAAGTCTTTTTTTGCAACTCCGGTTGTGAAGCCAACGAAGCCGCCATCAAGCTGGCACGTTTTTATGGCCATCGCCTGGGTATTGATAATCCGGCGATCATCGTCATGGAGCATGCGTTTCATGGTCGTACCATGGCGACGCTTTCTGCGACGGGTAACCGCAAGACCCAGGCCGGCTTCGAACCTCTGGTGAGCGGTTTTGTCCGTGTTCCCTACAGCGATATCGAAGCGATCCGTCAGGTCGGTGAGCACAACAAGAATGTGGTCGCCGTGTTACTCGAGATGATTCAGGGCGAGGGTGGTATCCATCTGGCCGATGATGCGTTTCAGCGTGATCTGCGGACGCTCTGCGATGAGCAGGGGTGGCTCCTGATGACCGATGAAGTGCAGTGCGGTATCGGCCGCACGGGTAAGTGGTTCGGTTTCCAGCATTCAGGGATCCGCCCGGATGTGGTGTCGCTGGCCAAGGGCCTGGGTTCGGGCGTCCCGGTCGGCGCCTGCATGGCCGGTGGCCGTGCGGCGGGTCTGTTTGGTCCGGGCAACCACGGCTCCACGTTCGGTGGCAATCCCCTGGCGATGCGTGCCGCAAAGACGACCATCGATGTCCTTGAACGTGACAAACTGCTGGATAACGCCGATAAGATGGGTCGCGCAATCCGTGATGGACTGCGCGCCCGCATTGGTGAGTTTCCGGAAGTCGTGGATATTCGCGGTCGCGGCCTCATGATCGGTATCGAACTGGATCGTCCCTGTGGCGAGTTGGTTGGCCTGGCGCGTGACGCCGGATTGCTGATCAATGTGACTTCGGATACGGTGGTGCGTTTGCTCCCGTCATTGATCATCAGTCAGGCCGATGTGGACACGCTCGTCGAACGTCTTTCTGAAGTCATCACCCGGTTCTTGGGAAAGTAATATGGCCCTCAGACATTACCTGCAGTTCAGCGACTTCAATCGTGAAGAGTACGAGTATCTCTTCGCGCGTACGCGCTGGATCAAGGAACGCTTCAAGTCCTACCAGCAATACTGGCCGCTCGTCGACCGCACGCTGGTTATGATCTTTGAAAAGGCAAGCACACGAACACGCCTGTCATTCGAGGCGGGGATGCAACAGTTGGGTGGCGCCGCGATTTATCTGAATACCCGTGATTCGCAACTGGGTCGGGGTGAACCGGTTGAAGACGCCGCGCAGGTCATTTCGCGCATGAGTGACATCGTCATGATCCGCACCTTTGAGCAGAGCATCGTCGAGCGCTTCTCGACCTATTCGCGGGTGCCGGTCATCAATGGGCTGACCAACGAATATCATCCCTGCCAGATCATGGCAGATATTTACACGTTTCACGAGCATCGTGGCGACTTGCGCGGTAAAACGGTCGCCTGGGTCGGGGATGCCAATAATGTCTGTAACACCTGGTTGCAGGCAGCGCGTATTCTGGACTTTAAAGTCAACGTTTCCACGCCGCCGGGCTATGAACTCGACACGGCGCTGGTCGGTAACGATCAAGGTCATTACGAAGTTTTCGCCGATCCAATGGATGCAGCGCGTGGCGCCGATCTGGTGACGACGGATGTCTGGACATCCATGGGTTTCGAGGCGGAAAACGAAGCACGACTCAAAGCCTTTGCCGACTGGCAGGTGGATGACGACATGATGCGTATCGCCAATCCTGATGCGCTTTTCATGCACTGTCTTCCGGCGCATCGTGGTGAAGAGGTCACGGCCAGCGTGATCGATGGGCCACAGAGTGTGGTTTGGGAGGAGGCGGAAAACCGTCTGCACGTTCAGAAAGCACTCATGGAATTTCTGATGCTGGGTCGGGTCGACTGATCTGTTGATCAGGCATCACCGGTTTGATGAAGTGGTTTTAACTTGAGCGGAAACTAGCAATGAGCGATATCAAGAAAGTGGTACTGGCCTATTCGGGCGGATTAGACACATCGGTGATTCTGAAGTGGTTACAGGACAGTTATGGCTGTGAGGTTGTCACCTTTACGGCGGACCTGGGTCAGGGGGAAGAACTGGAGCCGGCACGCGCCAAGGCGCTGAAGCTGGGTATCAAACCGAAGAACATCTTCATCGATGATCTGCGCGAAGAGTTCGTGCGCGATTTTGTCTTCCCGATGTTCCGCGCCAACACCATTTACGAAGGTGAATACCTGCTCGGTACCTCGATCGCCCGCCCGCTGATCGCCAAGCGCCTGATCGAAATCGTTAACAAGACCGGCGCCGACGCCATTTGTCATGGCGCCACCGGCAAGGGTAATGACCAGGTGCGTTTCGAGCTGGGCGCCTATGCCCTGAAGCCGGGCGTTAAGGTGATTGCGCCGTGGCGCGAATGGGACCTGCTCTCGCGTGAGAAGCTGATGAAGTATGCTGAATCGCATGGCATTCCTATCGACATGAAGCACAAGAAGGGTGGCTCGCCGTATTCGATGGATGCCAACCTGCTGCATATTTCCTTTGAAGGTCGCCATCTGGAAGACCCGGCCGCCGAAGCCGAAGAATCGATGTGGCGCTGGACCGTTTCGCCCGAGAAGGCGCCGAACAAGGCCGAGTACATCGACATCGACTATGTGAAGGGTGATCCGGTTGCCATCAATGGCAAGAAGATGAAGCCACACGACATTCTGGCCAAGCTCAACGAGCTGGGCGGCAAGCATGGCATCGGCCGTCTGGATCTGGTTGAAAACCGTTACGTTGGCATGAAGTCGCGCGGCTGTTACGAAACACCGGGCGGTACGATTCTGCTCAGGGCGCACCGCGCCATCGAATCGATCACGCTGGATCGTGAAGTGGCGCATCTTAAGGATGACCTGATGCCGCGTTACGCTAGCCTGATTTATAACGGCTACTGGTGGAGCCCGGAGCGGAAGGCGCTGCAAACGCTGATCGATCACACGCAGGAACATGTGAACGGCTCGGTGCGTCTGAAACTCTACAAGGGTAATGTGATCGTCGTTGGGCGTGATTCGAAGCAGGATTCGCTGTTCGATCCGACGATCGCCACCTTTGAAGACGACGCGGGTGCCTACGATCAGAAGGACGCGGCCGGCTTCATCAAACTAAATGCGCTGCGCATGCGCATTGGTGCCAACCGCGATGGTCGCAAAGCTGAAAAGGTAGCCGCCAAGTCGGCGGCTAAAAAGCCGGCCACGAAGAGACCTGCTGCAAAAAAGCCAGCAACCAAAGCGGTCGCCCGTAAGAAGGCGTAAATCATGGAAGGTACCCTGTTCGGCTTTACTGAAGAGCAACTCACAGACTTCATGTCGACCTATGGTGTTGCAGCTTTTATCCTCTTCATGCTGTTCATCATTGCCGAGATCGCCATCAAATCGAAGGCGGGCAAACTGGGTACCGCCATTCTGTTTTTTGTACTCGCTTTTGGCATGGTGGGTTACATGGCCAAAGGCATCATCCAGAAACTATGGGGGATCTAAATGGCGCAATACGATAATGTTTCCGTGGTGAAAGCCGCCAATGTCTATTTCGACGGCAAGTGTGTCAGCCACACGATTCAATTCGCCGACGGCACCAAAAAGACCGTTGGCGTCATTCTGCCGTCGTCGCTGACATTCAATACCGGCGCCCCGGAAGTGATGGAAGGCGTGGGCGGTACCTGCCGCGTTCGCCTGAAAGGCGAATCAGACTGGAAAACCTATGGTGCCGGGCAGTCCTTTGATGTGCCGGGCAACTCGTCATTCGAAATCGCCTGCGACGAACCGTATCACTACGTTTGCCACTTCGGATAATCGCCATGCCCAGTTTTGATATCACCTCCGAAGTCGACATGGTGTCGCTCAAGAACGCTGTCGATGTCGCCAACCGCAAAATCGCCAATCGCTATGACTTCAAGGGTTCGGATGCCAAGGCCGAGCTGAACGAGAAGGACAAGACAATCGTGCTGCATGCCGATAACGATTTCCAGCTCGATCAGATGCAGGGGATTCTGTTGCCGGAGATGACCGGTAAGGGCATTGATGTCCGTTGTCTGGAGCATGGCTCGGTCCAGAAGGTCAGTGGCAACAAGGTCAAGCAGGATCTGAAGGTGCGCGTCGGTATCGAGCAGACCCATTCCAAGAGGATCGTAGCCATGCTCAAGGATTCGAAGCTGAAAGTACAAGCCTCGATCCAGGGCGAGGCGGTGCGGGTCACCGGCGCCAAGCGCGATATCCTGCAGGATGCGATTGCCCTCGTCAAAGACGGCATCAAGGATCTGCCGCTGCAGTTTGGCAACTTCCGTGAGTAACGGATCAGACCAGGGCGCCCGAGGGCGCCTTTTTTAATCATGGCCATAACGCCGGCCCAACTGAGAGCGGCCTTTGCAGCATTGCCCCCCGGGGGTGACCCGGTACAGGGGCAGGTGACGGAGGTGGTGGATGAGCCGATTCCGCCCGAAATCCGTGAGCGCCTGCAAACCGGTCGTCGACCGGCGGCCGTGCTGGTGCCTGTTCTGGGGGCGGAGCAGGGCATATTGCGTCTTTTGCTGACCCAGCGCACCGACCACCTGCGTGACCACGCCGGACAGATCAGCTTTCCCGGTGGTGGGCTCAAGCCCGGCGAAACGCCGCTGGAGGCCGCATTGCGTGAAGCCGAAGAGGAAATTGGCCTGGACAGGTCTGCAGTTGATATTTTCGGAGAAATGCCGCGCTATCACACAGGCACAGGCTTTAATGTTTCGCCGATGCTGGCGTTTGTTGCCGAGGGTGCCGCCCTGACACCGGATCCGGGTGAGGTGGCTGATATTTTTGATGCGCCGCTGGATTTCCTGCTGGACCCAAGCAACTTCCGGCAGGAAACCCGGTTTTACCGCGGTGCCTGGCGGAGCTTCCTGGCCGTCCCCTGGTCTGGGCGCTATATCTGGGGGGCGACTGCGGGCATGCTGGCACAGCTTTCAAGAATTATTCACGGGGTACCCGTCAAGGCAATAAACACGTGATGAATTGTGATATCGTGAACAAAAGACCGGCTTCGCCCGTGGGTCAGACGCGCGGATACCGGTCCATGTTCAAGCACTGACAGGTTTATCGATTTATGAAGCTGGTTGTACTGATTCTTGCGCTGCTGATTGAGCAGGTGCGTCCTCTGCCGTATGCCCGATTTGTCGGGGAGCCCCTGTCGCGTCTTGCGGACTGGGTCGAGCGGGTATTTGATTCAGGTAATCGTCAGCATGGTTTTCTGGCCTGGTTGCTCATTGTGGGTGGTGGCGTCGTGCTGTCCACCGTATTGGATCTGGCTCTTTCAAATATCAATGTACTGTTGGGTCTTGCTTTTAGTGTCGTCGTGCTTTATCTGACCCTGGGCTTCCGTCAGTTCAGCCACTCCTTCACCGAAGTCAACGAGGCGCTACAAGCAGATGACGTACCGGCTGCCCGCAAGGCCATGAAAGCCTGGAATAGCGAGTGCCCGGATAACGCAAGTTCGGACGAGATCGCCCGTTTGGCGATCGAGACCGGGGTGTTGGCATCACACCGCCATGTGTTTGGGGTGCTGGCATGGTTCGTGGTCTTTGGCCCGGTCGGCGCCGTGTTTTATCGCCTGAGCGCGTTCCTGGCCACGCACTGGAATGGGAGTGATCGCAAGGATGATGAAGTCGTGGGCGAGCACGCCGCCGAAGAAGTCCAGGTCAAACGTCGCCAGTTCGGCGCCTTTGCCCGTCAGGCCTTTGCCCTGGTGGATTGGTTGCCCGCACGGATGACCGCCGTGGCCTTTGCCATTGTGGGTAATTTCGAAGACGCCATAAACTGCTGGCGAGAACAGGCCGGCACGTGGCGCGACCACACCGCGGGTGTGATCGTTGCTGCGGGCGCCGGTGCGCTGGGTGTGAAACTCGGGGGGCCGTTGAGCGAATCCCCCGTCATTGAAGATGAGGTTGTGTCAGACCGCCCGGAAATCGGGGTCGGCGAAGAGGCAACCCCGGCTGTTTTGCCGTCAGCCATCGGATTGGTCTGGCGCGCTTTGATTTTGTGGGTAATACTACTCGCAGTTGTTGGGCTCGCCGCCTGGGTGGGCGTTTGATTCATCAATAAAACCGTAGTTGGGAGACATAAGAATGAGCAAAGACGTTGTTGTACTGAGTGCAGTCCGTTCGGCTATTGGCACCTTTGGTGGCTCTCTGTCGGATATGGAGCCGTCAGAACTGGCTGGCGCCGTCATGAAGGAAGCGGTCGGCCGCTCAGGTGTCGACCCCAAGGAAATTAACTACGTGACCGTCGGCACGGTGATGCCGACCGACTCGCGCTTTGCCTACGTGTCGCGCGTTGCCTCGATTCAGGCTGGTCTGCCGATGGACTCTGTCGCCATGCAAGTGAGCCGCCTGTGCGCCTCGGGTCTACAGGGCATCGTGACCTCGGCACAGAACATTCTGCTGGGTGACTCGGATTACGCCATCGGTGGCGGTGTGGAAGTCATGTCAAAGGCGACTTATATGCTGCCAGCCATGCGCTGGGGCGCCCGTATGGGTGACTCGAAAGCAATTGATAGCATGGTGGCCGTGCTGACCGACCCGTTTGGCGTTGGCCACATGGGCGTAACCGCTGAAAACCTGGCTGCCAAGCATGGCATCACCCGTGAAGCACAGGATGCCTTCGCCGTCGAATCTCAGCGCCGTGCCGCCGCCGCAATCGCCGCTGGTCATTTCAAGTCGCAGATCATGCCGGTCGTCAAACAGACGAAAAAGGGCGAAGTCGTGTTTGACACCGACGAACACGTCAAGGCGGGTACAACCCTGGAAGCGCTGGCCAAGATGAAGCCGGCGTTCAAGAAAGAAAACGGTACCGTGACGGCCGGTAACGCTTCGGGCATCAACGATGGCGCCGCGTTTTTCGTGCTGGCGGATGCCGCGGTGGCTGCCAAGGCGGGTCACAAGCCAATGGCGCGTATCGTGTCCTACGCCGTTGCCGGTGTGCCGAACCACGAAATGGGCGAGGGTCCGATCCCGGCAACGCAGCTGGCGCTGAAGAAGGCCGGCCTGAAACTGGATCAGATGGACGTCATCGAATCGAACGAAGCCTTTGCAGCACAGGCGTTGTCGGTGATGAAGGTGCTGGGCCTGGATCCGGCTAAAACTAACCCGAATGGTGGTGCGATTGCCCTGGGTCACCCGGTGGGTTGTTCAGGTGCGTTCATCGCCACCAAGGCGGTCTACGAACTGCAACGTATTGGCGGTAAGTATGCGCTTGTCACCATGTGTATCGGTGGCGGTCAGGGTATCGCTGTAATCTTCGAACGCTGCTAATCAGCCAGCGTTTGAAACAGCAACCGCTCCTGGGAAACTAGGGGCGGTTTTTTCACGCCGGAGTTTTGATGTCGATCAGCAGTCGGCGCAGCAATGCAAGGCGCGGGGAGGTCGCATTGCCGGCACTCACCGCCGCCTGCAGCGCGCAGCCCGGATCCTGATCATGCCGGCAGTCGCGGAAGCGGCAGTCACCCAGGTAGGGGCGAAACTCCGGGAAGGCGAGCAGGATCTGCTCGTCGCTCAGGTGCGATAACCCGAAAACCTGTAGGCCCGGCACGTCAATGATCGTGGTGTCGACACCCGCCTGATAGGCTTGTACGGTGGTCGTTGTATGGCGGCCCGTATCCAGATAGCGGGAGATGTCACCGATGGTGGCCTGGGCGTCTGGCACCAGCGCATTGATCAGCGATGATTTGCCCATGCCGGATTGGCCGGTGAGTGCGGTGGATTTGCCAGCGAGCTGGTCGCGCAAACGGTCGAGGCCACGGCCATCCAGCGTGGAGGTGCGGATAACCGGAATACCAATCTGTACAAAGGGGTCGAGTAGGGCTTCAGCACGTGGTAACAGATCGCTCAGGTCAGCCTTGTTCAGGATGGTGCTGAAGTCGATATCTTCCGCCGCGCATGCCACCTGACAGCGCGAGAGCAGCTCGGGGTCGAAGGAGGGTTCGGTCGCTACCACGAACCAGACCTGATCGACGTTGGCGGTAATGGCCTTTTCTTTGAACTGGTCGGATCGTTTGAAGAGGTTTTTGCGCGCGTCGATCTCTTCAATCACCGCCTGTGGCTGGCTGACATCGCCCGAGTTGCCCAGGTCGGTGACACGCACCAGGTCGTTGACAGCAACTTCGCGCTTTTTGCCGCGTGCGATGCAGTGCCAGAGTTTGCCATCGTTATCTCGTGCCACATAGTGGCGACCATGGCTCGCGATGACGCGGGCGGTGAAGGCGGTCGTGCTCATGCCTGCAGCTGCGCCAGGTGTTGCACGCGCAAGGCTGCGGGTGGGTGCGAGTCGTGGAATAGGGAGTACATCGCATCGGGGGTGAGCGTGGCGGCGTTTTCTCGATACATGGTGACCAGGGCGGCGATGAGTTGCTGTGCATTACTGTGTTCGGCGGCGTAGGCATCTGCCTCGTACTCATGTTTGCGCGATAGGGCGTTGCTCAGGGGCGTGAGCGGCAACAGGCAAAGCGGCATGGTCAGGCTGAACAGCGCCAGAGCGGTGGCCGGATTGGCATAGTCCACGCCCAGATCGGCGTAGAACCAGGGCGCATTCAGTAGCTGGAAGAGTGTCCACAATAAGACTAGCGATACGCCGGCCATGAGTACGAGACGCTTTTGCAGATGCTTGCGCTGGTAGTGACCGATTTCGTGCGCGAGCACGGCTTCCAGCTGTTCGGGTGAGAGCTGGCTAATCAATGTATCAAAGAGCACGATACGCCGATTGTTACCAAAGCCGGTGAAGTAGGCGTTGGCATGCGCCGAGCGCCTGGAGCCATCCATCACAAACAGGCCGGCGGCGCTGAACCCGCAGCGGGAGAGAAGTGCATCCAGTTTCTGCTTGTGT
This sequence comes from Rhodocyclaceae bacterium, assembly GCA_018883265.1. Lineage (GTDB taxonomy): Bacteria > Pseudomonadota > Gammaproteobacteria > Burkholderiales > Rhodocyclaceae > Fluviibacter. Next base: position 77,956 of record VEQK01000003.1, read on the forward strand.
TCACTCTCAGGCATAGGGGTGAATTTGTTAAACAGCGGGGCAATCACTACGGGGTAGATAAACAGTAACAGTGCGTTAAATGCCATCCAGCCCATCCAGGCCCAGAGCCAGCTGAGTGGCGTTGCCAGATCCAGTAACCAGAGAATGAGTGAGAGCAGGGGCAGGGCAATGACCAGGCTGACGAGTGCGTTGCGCAGCAGGTCCGTGATAAACAGGCCCGGAGTCATGCGGTTAAAGCCGAAGCGTTCTTCCAGGACGAATTGTTTATAGAGGCTAAGTGGCAGATCAACGATGCTGGAAAGTACGCCCAGCGCCAGAAGAAAACAAAGACCGGTGAGCAGACCGGTGGGCTGCCCCGTCAGGCCGGCTGCAGCGACATAGATGAGATTGATGCCGCCACCAAGCGAAAGTAGCAGCAACCAGCTGGTGTCGATCACCAGCCCCACATTGGCAAGACGGGTTTTGGCGAGCGTATAGGCGGCCGCTTTCTGATGGGCTTCGAGCGTGATGGCATCGTTGAAGGCCACGGGAACAAGGGCGCAGTGCCGCGCAACATGGCTGGCCTGACGAAAGTTGAGCCAGAGTTTGATGCCGAAGTTAACGGCGATGAGTGCGATGAAGGCGATGGAAATATCAGACATGAGACCGGAGGGAAATTAAAGCTTGTGACACAATGTTGCATATCTTAAGGCATTACGCAGAAGGGTGTGCAGCATGGCAGTAGATCAACGACGGCTGGTTTGGCTGGATATGGAAATGACGGGTTTGAACCCGGATTCAGACACGATTCTGGAACTGGCCATGGTGGTGACCGATGGGGAGCTGAATGTGGTGGCCGAATCTTCGGCCTGGGCCGTGCACCAGCCCGATGCGGTGCTGGCAGCCATGGATGACTGGAATACCAAGACACATGGTGCGTCAGGCCTGACGCAGCGCGTGCGAGAATCACTCATGGATATGCAAGCTGTCGAAGCCGCCGCGATTGAATTCATGCGCCAATGGGTGCCGAAGGGCGTAAGCCCGATGTGCGGCAATTCGATCTGTCAGGATCGGCGTTTCATGGCACGTTATATGCTCGGACTGGAAACCTGGTTTCATTACCGCAACCTGGATGTCAGTACGGTTAAGGAGCTGTGCAAACGCTGGCGCCCGGATTTGTCGGCCAAGGTCAATAAGACCGGCGCCCATACGGCGTTAGCCGATATCCATGAATCGATCGAGGAACTTCGTTTTTACCGCCAGAATTTCCTGCGGGCTGAGTAACCTGTTTGGGGTGTGGGATTCTTCTTGTCACACTTGCCGGCAGGTTGCGAAATGGGACTATTGAGCAAAGATAGCGGCAACAGGTAAAGAGACGATGCTGACGAGACAGGTGAATAAAACCAAAGTACTCGCCAGGTGAACGTTCCCGCCATAGCGGGAACAGATGACGACGGCGAGCGGTGAAGCCGGCAAGGCAGAAAGCAGAAGCCCGACCTGTCGATCCAGCAAAGGTAATTCAAGCAGGTTCGCCACTTTGTTAGAGATCATTGGTTCTGCAAGCAGTTGAGCAAACGCGATTGCCAGCATAGCCGCGGCCATTCCTTTTATCCTCAGAGGTTCAAAAGCAAGTCCCGTCGCCATCGCTGATAAAAATGGCAGCGCAGACCCAATCATGGTCAAACCGCTAAACAAGGTTACAGGGAGGTACCCCGTTGTCGGAAGCTGCAAAAGGTTCCAGGCTAAACCGGCAGCCAGTGCTAGCACCGGTTTGCTTAACAGGAACACCTTGATCTGATGTGATAACGGTGTGCTTTGTTCCTGGGATCCGTAGTGAATACCAATAAAAACACCGACGGTATTGACGAGCAGGCCATGGCTGAATTGCGCGATGACGATCCCCATGGAGATGACTTCGGGATGATCCTGGTAGACCACTTTTAGCAATGCAGTTCCTAACAATGACGTACCGCTGAAGGTGCCGGCCAGAATAAAGGCCATCAAGCTAGCGTTGTCAAAGCGAAACAAGTATTTGCCGATAAAGCCCATGAAAATGCCTACGGTCAGCAGGGCAACATTGATGGAAAACGCAGAGAGTATGTAACGCCAGTGGAGGTCGCACTGGGCGATCATCGAAAAAATCAACGCAGGATAAACAAGATCCATGATCATCTTGGAGATGATCGGCGTGTGCGCAGTTGTCAGAATTTTTTGCCGGCGCAGCCAAAGGGTCGCACCGATCATCATGATAAAAATGCCGACAAATGAAGAAACGGGCTTGAATAAATCCATCTGTACGCATTTACTTGGAAAATATGCCGAATTATGTCGCAATTCACCCAGTTTCAATGCGAAATAATGCATAGCCTGGCGTAAGGTAAACGAAGCGGCATAAACGGCCTCGAACCTACTCGCCGGAAGGTGTCTTGGCCCGGCTATAAAGCGTGTATCGTTCGGCCCGATTGCCGCGGCGGTGGCCGCTCCAGACTTTAGTGGCCGTACCCGTTTCCCAGCCACGGGGTAGCTGGAATTCGGGACGGTGGCCCGGGGTTTCCACCAGGAGCCAGGCGCAGGATTTCGATGCACCGATCCGGGTGCGCGGCAGATCTCGGCCGAGCTGATAGCTGAGTGCGGCACGAGCGTCGTCACTGACCTGATAAGTGGCAATGCAACCGGGCGCATCGAGTTGCCGGGCCAGTTGCTGACTCATGCGGGTGTAGCTCATGCCGTGGTCGATCCAGGGGAGCCAGAGCGCGACGACCAATGCCCAGACGAGGGTGATACCCGTAAACCAGTGTTGAATGCCCCGAACTGGTGAGCGCGGAATGTTGCGCATCAGCACAAACCAGCCTATGGTCAGCAAAAAAGCCAGTGCCGGTGGAATGATGCTGAGTACCGCTTTGAAACCGGGTTCAAGGCGGGTGACTGTCTGCGTTAGGGGTTCGGGCCAGCCAAAGTGCATGGCGACCCAGCCCAGCCAGACAAACCCAGCGGTAAGTGTGAAGAGGGTGAGGGTAAATGCATCCAGCAGATTAGCCGCCCCACGGCGTAAGTGTGTGACCGAAGCAGTAGCCAGGAAGACGATGGGTACCAGCATAATCAGCGCCTTGGAGGGTCGCGTGGCGTTCGTGGCAATCTGGATGGCCAGAGCGATTAATAGCACGGTCAGCGGAATCAGGTTTTCCCGATGCCAGAAGGTGAGGCGACGACGCCACAGTGTCCAGAGCGCGATTGGCCATGCCGGCCAGGTGGTCCAGGCCAGGAGTTTGATAAATGCAAGCAGATAGGCGGGTGTGTCGTTCAGTGAACGTATGTCGGAAACTGGCCAGATAGCCTGAAAGAGCGCATCGGCCAGGTTGCTGGCCTGCGTATCGGCAAACGCGGCCGCATGAATAAACCACGAGAGGCCAATCAGGAGACCGAGAAGCAAGCCGATAAGGGTGTTGAGTCTTAAGCGGGGCTTGATGAGAAAAAGGCCGAGGAGGGCGACGATCAGCGGTAAGCCGGGCGGGAGTCCGCCAGCCAGAATGGTGATCCCCAAACCTAAGGCAACCAGGGGGGAACCGGGAATGACGCGTTCGAAGGCCAGACGGCTGACTCCCCAGAAAAAAACCGCATAGCCCGCCATGATGGCGAGGTCGGGTTGTGTTTCGTGGGCGGTGAGCATCAGCCCGGGTGCGCCCAGCATCAGAAACGGCAGTACATGCGCATCGTCGACGCTCAGCATGTTGTGCGCGGCTTCGTAAAGTGCGAACACAGCAAGGCCAACCCAGAACAGGTTGCCTATACGGGCAGCATCCGGAAGCGGTAGAAAGAAACTGAAGGGCCAGGCGATTAGCGCATTAACCCAGTAATAGAGCGGTGACTGGTTCCAGACTTCTCCCTGGAACATAGGCGTAAGCCATGAGCCGCCGGCAAGCAGTCCGGCGATAATGCCAAACTGCTCTGCATCATCGCCGCGCCACGGATCGCGGCCCAGCAAACCGGATAGCAGCAGAATAGCCGCAAGGCATAGTGCGATCGGCCAACTCATCAGCAATGGTTGACGCGAATAGGTACTCCAGCGGACGGGAGCGTCCGCCTGTGCGGATGGAGGTGTCGGGCGAAGATCTAGAAACGACATGATTTGCACATCATACAAAAAACAAAGGGCAGCCTGAGCTGCCCCTGTTGTGCTGCCAAGTCCGGAACTTAGGCCGACTTGCGCAGACCACCGAATTTCTGGCGGAACTTCTCAACGCGACCGGCGGTATCGACGATCTTCTGTTTGCCCGTGTAGAACGGGTGACAGTTCGAGCACACTTCAACGTGCAGCGCCTTGTTCATGGTCGACTTGGTCGTGAACTTCTCACCGCAGGAGCAGGTGACTTCGATTTCTTTGTATTCGGGGTGGATACCAGACTTCATTGGAAATTCCTTAGGGAGTTGCGTGCCGATCCGGCGGTTGTGGCCGGATCCCGTTAAGCTTTTCGATTATCGCTGATTTTTCAAGCCATTGCAACGAATTTTCGCTTGGCCCGTTAGCCCCGACGCATCGCATCGAAGAATTCGGCGTTGTTCTTGGTCGAACGGACCTTGTCAAGCAGGAATTCCATCGCCTCGATGTCGTCCATCGGGTAGAGCAGTTTGCGTAGGACCCAGATCTTCTGCAGGATTTCCTGCGGAATGAGCAGCTCTTCGCGGCGGGTGCCCGAACGATTGACGTTGATCGACGGATACAGACGCTTTTCCGACATTTTGCGATCTAGATGGATCTCCATGTTGCCGGTGCCCTTGAATTCTTCGTAGATCACGTCATCCATACGGCTGCCCGTGTCGATCAGCGCCGTGGCGATGATGGTCAGTGAGCCGCCTTCCTCGATGTTACGGGCGGCACCGAAGAAGCGCTTCGGTTTCTGCAGGGCGTTGGCATCGACGCCGCCGGACAGCACCTTGCCGGAAGCCGGTTGCACGGTATTGTAGGCGCGGGCGAGGCGGGTGATGGAGTCGAGCAGGATGACCACGTCCTTCTTGTGCTCAACCAGGCGCTTGGCCTTTTCGATGACCATTTCAGCCACTTGCACGTGGCGCACCGGCGGTTCGTCAAAGGTCGAGGCAATCACTTCGCCCCGGACGGAGCGCTGCATTTCAGTCACTTCTTCCGGGCGTTCATCGATCAGCAGTACGATCAGGACGACATCCGGGTGGCTAGCTGTAATAGCATGTGCGATGTTCTGCAGCATCACGGTCTTGCCGGATTTCGGTGAGGCAACCAGCAGACCACGCTGGCCCTTGCCGATCGGGGCGACCATGTCGATGATGCGGGACGTGAGGTTCTCTTCGGTCTTGCTATCTCGTTCCAGGCGCAGCGGCTCGTTCGGGTGCAAGGGCGTCAGGTTTTCAAACAGGATCTTGTTCTTGCAGGCATCCGGCGCTTCACCATTGATGCGATCCACCTTGGTCAGTGCAAAGTAGCGTTCCCCCTCGCGTGGCATGCGGATTTCACCGTCAATCGTGTCGCCGTTCCGCAGGTTATAGCGACGCATCTGGGAAGGGGAGACGTAAATGTCATCCGAGCTGGCCAGATACGAGGACTCTGCCGCACGCAGAAAACCGTACCCTTCCTGCATGACTTCAAGACAGCCATCGCCGAAAATGGTTTCACCCGTTTTGGCATGTTCTTTAAGAATCGCGAAAATCAATTCCTGTTTGCGCAGGCGATTCGCGTGTTCGATCCCTGCTTCGGTGGCCAGATCAATTAGCTGGCTGACGTGCTTCGATTTGAGTTCGGAGAGATGCATGATGGCAAAACGGAAATATCGGGGGGAAGGTGGCGTAAACCCGCCAAGGGCACAGCATGAAGGCGCATACCCGAATGGTGAGTGTGCTTGGGAGGTTGTAAGCCAGAGACTTCTGGCGATCAGTGGGCCAATCTAGCATCGACTGGCGATCGCCCTTGATTCCGGGGGCTGGTACCCCGGACTGCCCGGAGTTGCTCCGGTCAGGGGTGTTGCAAGACTACAAGGATCTATACGGGGTGGCGTTTATCCACCCCGCGGATATTACAGGTGGCTATCGAGGAAGGCAACCAGTTGCGATTTGGACAGAGCCCCTACTTTCGTCGCTTCAACAGCCCCCCCTTTGAAGAGCATCAGAGTGGGAATACCGCGAACGCCGAACTGTGCCGGTGTTTGCTGGTTCTCGTCGATGTTGATCTTGGCGACTTTGAGTTTGCCGGCGTATTCCTTGGCGATATCGTCCAGGATCGGGGCGATCATCTTGCAAGGGCCACACCATTCAGCCCAGAAGTCGAGCAGGACGGGAGTGGCTGATTGGAGAACGTCGGCAGCGAAGGCGCTGTCAGTAACGTGGACAATATGTTCGCTCATAGCGCATTGCCTCTAGGGAAATGGGTCATAAAAGGAAAGAATACTATGCCTGTTTATCGGAAACGATACAAGACAGACGTGCGCAGTTTGCCGCAAGACGGCATAATGGGCAAGTTGTCGCTGACAGCCCTGTTTGTCCCTGTCTGAGGAAAGCCATGACGTACGTTGTTACAGATAACTGCATCAAGTGCAAATACACCGATTGTGTCGATGTGTGCCCGGTGGATTGCTTCCACGAAGGCCCGAATTTTCTGGTGATTGACCCGGATGAGTGCATCGATTGCACATTGTGTGTGGCCGAATGTCCGGCCGAGGCGATTTATGCCGAGGACGATGTACCCGCAGGCCAGGAAGCTTTTACTGCGCTGAACGCCGAGCTGGCCAAACAGTGGCCGGTGATTTCCGAGCGCAAGGATCCATTGCCGGATGCCGATAGCTTTAACGGGCAGAGCGGCAAATTGGCAGATCTGCAACGCTAGTTTCAACTTTCAGGATTATTCGCAGGACGTTTTATGCTGGTCAAAGAAATACTCAAACTCAAGGGCAACGTGCTCTACACCACGCACTCGGGCGCCAGCCTGGGTGAAGCTGTGGCCGCGCTGACCGAACATGATGCCGGTTCGCTGGTCGTGATGGACGGTGGCGTAATGACGGGTCTGATCACTTTCCGCGAGGTCTTGCAGGCGGTTGGCAAGACCAAAGGCGATCTCTCGGCTCAGACCGTCGCAGATTTCAAGGTCACGAACCCGGTGGTTGCCCGTCCGGATATGCCGATTGAAGCCGTGCGCGAACTGCTGGTCAGCCATCACCAGCGCTATGTGCCGGTGATGGATGGCAAGGTGTTGATGGGCGTGGTGTCGTTCATGGATGTTGCCAAGGCCGTTCTTGAAGAGCAGGGCTTCGAGAACCGGATGCTCAAGAACTTCATCAAAAACTGGCCGGCCGAAGACGGTAACGACTAGACCCCGTTTTTGCCGGGGTGAGTCAATCTGCCGGGGTTTGTGCCGCCCGTTGTTTTTTGCGGTTCGCCTCGGCAACCATGACGGCGATGACACAGGAGGCCATCCGACTCTCCGCGTTATCGGCACGCGAGGTCAGGATGATCGGCACCCGGGCGCCAAGCACAATACCGGCCGGGACTGCGCTGGCCAGATATTCGAGCTGCTTGGCCAGCATATTGCCCGATTCGAGGTCGGGAACCACCAGAATATCCGCAATACCGGATACCGGGGACTTGATGCCTTTGCTACGGGCGGCGTCTGCCGAGATGGCGTTGTCAAAGGCCAATGGGCCATCGAGTACACCACCGGTGATCTGCCGGCGATCGGCCATTTTGCAGAGTGCGGCAGCATCCAGGGTAGACTTGATTTTAGGATTTACCGTCTCGACAGCAGACAGGATGGCAACGCGCGGTTCGGCGATGCCAAGCACATGCGCCAGATCGATGGCGTTCTGGACGATATCGGCTTTGGCCTCGAGGTCGGGCTCAATGTTGATGGCGGCGTCCGTGATCAACAAGGGCTTGGCGTAAGTTTCGACTTCCATGCGGAATACATGCGACAGACGGCGCGCGGTGCGCAGGCCGTTTGCACGGCTGACCACGGCACTCATGAGTTCGTCGGTATGCAGGCTTCCCTTCATGAGCGCTTCCGCTTCGCCATTGTTGACGATCTCGACAGCAATGCGGGCGGATTCCTGGCTGTAGGCCGTATCGACAATCCGGTAAGGGCTGATATCGAGACCTGCCTCGGCGGCACACTTGAGCAGGCGGGTGGATGGGCCGACCAGGATCGGTTCGATCAGACCATTTTGCGCTGCCAGAACCGCGCCACGCAATGACTCGGCGTCACAGGGATGAACAACGGCGGTGACGACTGGCGGCAGGCCCTTGGCCTGGTTGATAAAGGACTGAAGCCGTTCATCACGATTGGAGAGAATGACCTCGGGAATGCTGACCCGGGGACGGATGATTTTTTCCTTGGGGGCCAGAACTTCCAGCGTACCGGTAATTGCGCGAAGTCCGCTTTCCAGAATGACCTCGGCATCAAAAAGTACGTGCTGTGTCCGTTCGTACTTGCGCTCAACCGTCACCTTGAAGGTGGCTGTGTCGCCGACCATGATCGGCCTCAGGAAACGCAGATTCTGATCAACCAGAATGGTGCCCAGACCCGGGAGCTGACAACCCAGCAGGTTAACAAGCATGGCGCCCGACCACATGCCATTGGCCACGACCTCGCGATAGATGCTGTTGTCGGCAAACTGCGGGTCGATCATAGACGGGTTGGCGTCGCCTGTAGCTGCAGCAAACAGTTTCAGGTCATCCAGCGTGATCGTTCGCGTTACCGTAGCGCTATCGCCAATCTTCAGTTCCGAAAACGGCCGGTTTTCAACCAGATCGGTTGAGACGGATTGCCTACCCGAATGTGCGGTGCGTGAAGCGTGCGTCATAGCGATGAGCCTGATAGTTAGAGCATGATGTGACGGCCAGCGTCGATGACGATGATATCGCCAGTAATCGCACGGCCTGATGGGCTGGCCAGCAGGGTTGCCAGGGCGCCGACTTCTTCGATGGTCACCAGTCGGTGTAATGGCGCATGATCCATTGTATCCTGCATGAGGCTGTCGAAATCCTGAATGCCGGAAGCGGCGCGGGTAGCAATAGGGCCCGGGGATATGGCGTTGACTGAAATACGGTTAGGGCCGAGTTCGGCGGCCAGCGCCCGCGTCGCGGCTTCAAGCGAGGCCTTTGCCATGCCCATAATGCCGTAGTGGGGAGCGACCCGGTTGGCGCCCTCGTAACTCATGGTCATGATGGCGCCACCCTCCTTCATCAGGGGGGCCGCCAGTCGCGCCAGCCGGATCAGGCTGTGACAGGAAATGTCCATGGCGCGACTAAAGCCCTCGCGTGAAGAATCCAGCACCCGGCCATGGAGATCCTGCAGCGGCGCAAAAGCGATCGAGTGCAGGAGGAAATCGAGTTTGCCCCAACGTGCCTCCACCGCCCTGAAGGTCGCCTCGACTTCGTCGTCATTTTCCACATCCATGGGCAATACCAGGCTTGCTTCCACGGCTTCGGCCAGCGGACGAACGTGTGGTTCGGCCTTGGCGTTCAGGTAAGTGATAGCGAGATCCGCACCAGCGGCTTTGAAGGCTTCGGCACACCCCCAGGCGATGCTGTGCTGGTTGGCGATACCAACGACCAGACCTTTAAGGCCGGCAAGACTGTTGTTGAGTGGGCTATCAGACATGGTATGTTCTCGAACTGCGTAAAACGACAAGCGTAATGTTGCGCCGCAACGATGCGCGTGGCAATAGCTTTTGATGTCTTAATGATTAATTTTTTGTGACACGATGAGTAACGAACAACGTCATTACATGACGCCGGGTGGTCATAGTCGTCTGCGCGACGAACTGGAATATCTGGTCAAGACCGAACGCCCCAAAATCGTCGAAATCGTGTCGTGGGCTGCCTCGAACGGCGACCGTTCGGAAAATGGCGACTACATCTATGGCAAGAGGCGGCTGCGGGAAATTGACCGGCGGATCCGTTTTCTGATGAAACGGCTGGAGGACGCCCATGTCGTTGATCCGGGCCAGCAGCAGCACCAGGCGCAGATTTTCTTCGGGGCAACCGTGGTTGTCTGCGACGAGGCCGGAGAAGAGGCGACCTACAGCATCGTCGGGATCGACGAAGCCGATCCGGCCAAGGGCTGGATCAGCTGGGTGTCGCCCCTGGCCCGGGCGCTGATCAGGCTGCGCGAGGGCGATGTGGCCCGGTTCATGAGCCCCCAGGGGGCACGGGAGCTGGAAATCCTCGAGGTCTCGTACGTTACGCTGGCTGTGCCGGGCTTTGACCCCGGGGTTTAACGCTTGAAAATTCGGCTGTTGCCCTCAACTGAAGGGACAACCCGTGTTCAACTCTTCTGGTTCAAATACTTATGACCACACATACCGAAACCAAGGCATTTCAGGCCGAAGTCAAACAGCTGTTGCAGCTGATGATCCATTCGCTGTATTCCAACAAGGAAATTTTCCTGCGCGAACTGGTCTCCAACGCCTCGGACGCCTGCGACAAACTGCGCTACGAGGCTCTTGCGACCCCCGCGCTGTTTGAAAACGATCCCGAACTCGGCATTCGCGTTCTGATTGATGCAGATGCCAAAACGATCACCATCGCCGATAACGGCATCGGGATGACCAAGGATGAAGCGATTGCCCATCTGGGCACCATTGCCAAGTCGGGCACCAAGGAATTTTTCTCGTCGCTGACCGGCGATGCCCAGAAGGATGCCAACCTGATTGGCCAGTTTGGTGTGGGCTTCTATTCGTCGTTCATCGTGGCCGACAAGGTCACGGTGCGCAGCCGCAAAGCAGGAGCGCCGGCATCGGCAGGCGTGGAGTGGGTCTCGGGCGGCGAGGGTGAGTACACCGTGGCCGATATCGAACACGCCGGCCGTGGTACGGAAGTCACTCTGCACCTTCGTGATGAACAGGCGGACCTGCTCAACGGCTGGAAGATCCGCGAGATTCTGCGCAAATATTCCGACCACATTGCCTTGCCGATCCGCATGGTCAAAGAGACCTGGGACGAAGAGGCCAAGGCCATGAAGGCCACCGGTGAGGACGAAACGGTTAACCAGGCCAGCGCACTGTGGGCGCGTCCGAAGAATGAGATTACCGACGAAGAATACAAGGCCTTCTACCAGCACGTGGCGCATGATTATCAGGAGCCGCTGACCTGGGCGCACGCCCGGGTGGAAGGTCGTCACGAATATACCCAGTTACTGTACGTGCCGGCGCAGGCGCCGTTCGACCTGTGGGATCGCAACGCCCGCCACGGCATCAAGCTGTATGTGAAGCGCGTTTTTATCATGGACGATGCCGAACAGTTGTTGCCGGTCTATCTGCGTTTTGTGCGTGGTGTGGTCGATGTGGCGGATCTGCCGCTCAACGTCTCGCGCGAGATCCTGCAGGAGAGCAAGGACATCGAACAGATCCGTTCGGGTTGTACCAAGCGCGTGCTGGGTCTGCTCGAAGAGCTGGCCGAAAACAATTCCGAAAAATACGAAACCTTCTGGAACCAGTTCGGTCAGCTGCTCAAAGAAGGTATCGGCGAAGATCACGCCAATCAGGCACGTATCGCCAAACTCCTGCGTTTTGCGACAACCACGACGGATAACCCGGAGCAGAAGGTGTCGTTAACTGAGTACGTGTCACGAATGAAGACGGGCCAGGACAAGATCTATTACGTCACGGCAGACACCTTCCAGTCGGCCAAGAATAGCCCGCATCTGGAAATCTTCCGCAAGAAGGGTATCGAGGTTCTGCTGCTGTCGGATCGTGTGGACGAATGGCTGGTCAGCCACCTGCGTGATTTTGATGGTAAGCAACTTCAGTCGGTAGCCAAGGGTGG
>VEQK01000023.1 GCA_018883265.1 Rhodocyclaceae bacterium
GTTGCATTTCTTCCTTGCTGAAAGCTCGACCTTCCAGCAGATCCGGGCGCCGATCGCGGGTCCGTTTGAGGGACTCGGCCAAACGCCAAACGCGTATTCTCTCATGATTTCCCGATAAAAGCACCTCCGGGACCGTCATCCCTTCATAGTGTTCGGGCCGTGTGTAATGCGGGCAGTCGAGCAAACCCGTGGCAAATGAGTCCTCTGCGGCCGACTGGGCATCGTTGAGCACGCCGGGCAGTATTCGCAAAATTGCGTCCACCAGCATCATGGCCGGCAGTTCGCCGCCGGAAACCACAAAATCACCGATGGAGACCTCGAGATCGACCTGACGCTGAATAACGCGCTCATCAACACCTTCATAGCGCCCGCAGAGCAGCACCAGTGATGGCTGTTCGGCCAATTCGCGCACCAAGGCATCCGTCACCGGCCGGCCCTGCGGCGAGAGGTAAATCACACGGGATGGCGCACCCACCGACTGGCGGGCAGCACTGATTGCCTTTTCTAGCGGCTCGGGCATCATGACCATGCCAGGACCGCCGCCAAAAGGTCGGTCATCAATTGTTTTGTATGCGTTCGTAGCGAAATCGCGTGGATTCACCACATCCAGTGTGGCGATACGGTTTTCAAAAGCACGGCGGGAGATCCCGAAACGGGTAATCGCCTCGAACATTTCCGGAAAGAGGGTGACGGCGGCGAATTTCACAACGTGCAATCAGGTGCAAGCGGGCGGGCTTACCAGTCCAGACCCCAGTCAACCACAATACGACCAGCCGCTTCGGCCGTGGCCGGTGTGATTTCTTTGACGATGTTGCCCACAAAGGGGATCAGACGTTCCGGCGACTTGGCAACCGCCGGATCCTTCACGATCAATACCGAATTGGCACCCGTTTCGATCAGGCGATCGACAACGCCGAGCGGTTCGTTCTGGGCATTGATGACGGGCAAACCGACCAGATCGGCCCAGTAATAGGCCTCGGATTCGGGTTCTGGCAACAATTCACGGGGGGCCCCAACCCAGAAGCCACGCAGAGATTCTGCGGCCGTGCGATCCGTCGTTTCGATCAGCTGCGCAACGATGCCGTCACCGTGCGCACGCATCTCTGCAGGCTTAACTGCGCGCCAAGACGCCAAGCCTTCCGAATCAGGTTCACTCTGAGAGACCCACCAGGTTGGCAGCTCGAGCCAACGTTCCGGGTCATCGGCAAAGGGGTGCAAATGAAACCAGCCCTTGATGCCGTAGGCCGCACCGATGCGGCCGAGCACGACGCAACGCGTGGGCGCTGCGTCGTCAATCTTCACCGGCTTAGGCTGCAAGCTTGGCAGCGTAGCCCTTAGCCAGCAGTGCAACGCGCGGCGATACCTGAGCACCAACGCTCTTCCAGTAGGCCAGGCGCTCCATGTCCAGGCGCAGCGCTTCCGCCGAACCCGAAGCTACCGGATTGTAAAAACCGAGGCGCTCGACAAAGCGGCCATCGCGACGGGTGCGCGAATCAGCAACGACGACGGTGTAGAACGGGCGCTTCTTTGCGCCACCACGAGAAAGACGAATAACGACCATACGGACAGTTCCGGACAGAGAAAAACCGCAGATTGTACAGCAACTACCGAGAAAATGCCAATCGTTACGCGCAGTTATCTGGGAGCGGCGTGCATGGTCCCTGTTTAGGCGTCAAAAACCGTGGCAATACTGGCCTGGACGGCCTCTGCTGCGGCTTTGGGGTCGGCAGCCCCCCGAATTGGGCGCCCCATGACAATATAATCGGCCCCATTACGGAAGGCCTGCGCCACATCCACGGTGCGTTTCTGGTCATCTTCCACACGATTTTCGACCGGACGGATCCCCGGCGTCACCACCATAATGCGCGCGCCCAGCTCCTTGCGGATCAGTGGTGCTTCAAGACCCGAGGAAATAATGCCGTCACAACCAGCCTCTAGGGAACGGCGCGCGCGCGACAGCACCAACTGGCTAACGTCACACTCGAAACCCAAGTCGTCCAGATCACCCCGATCCAGGCTGGTCAACGCCGTCACGGCCAATACCTTGAGCTTGCCCTTTTCCTTGCCGGCCGCCTCCATGATCGCCTGGTTGCCGTGAATGGTGGCAAACGCCACGTTACGCTTGGCCAGTGCTCGGATTGCCGAGCGCACGGTTTCGGGCACATCGAAAAACTTCAAATCGACAAACACTTTCTTGCCCTTTTCGCCGAGCCAGTCGATCAGTTCAAAGTAACCGCCCGCCATGAACAATTCCATGCCGACCTTGTAGAAACGGACGCTATCCCCCAGACGTTCAACCAATGCCCGTGCCTCCGCCGGATCAGACAAATCCAGCGCAACAATCAGACGCTCCTCACGTGGTACTTGAATACGGGAACGCAGGTCGGTCGTACAGGTCGTCATAAAAACTCCGTGGAATGCCAGTCAACGCTGCGCATTATGACAGAGGGCTTTTCCAGCTAAAAGCCAACCGAGGTCGACGGCAGCCGGCGACCGGACGATCCGGATAATTCTGCCGTAACCACGCAACCCAGTAATACCATCAACCAGCAGAGGTAGAGCCACAACAGAAACACCGGAAGGATCGAGAACGTCCCATACACGGCCGTAAACGACGGAAACTTCTGCAGATAAAGTCCAAAGCCCGACTGCAAAGCGGCAATCCCGATAGAGGCGAAAGCCCCACCAGTAAAGGCATGCGAAATTCGGACACGGCAGTTCGGCAGCACGAAATTCAGCCACGCCATAAAGGTCGTCAATGTCAATGTAGCCACCAGGCCGGAAGCCGCGCGGCGCACCCAGACCGGTTCATTGAAGAATCCCGTTGAGAACGATACTGCCCACATCAGGCCGGCAAAACCCATCCCGAGCACAATCGGCACGATCAACAGCAGTAGCAGATAATGTCCGACGCGCACCAGAAAACGTCGATCCGGCGTCAGGCGCCAAACGCGGTTAAAAGCCTGTTCGATCGCCCAGAACATGGCCCACACGGCCACCAGCAGAAATGCGATACCGGCCAGTGTGAATTTGGTCGCGTTGGCAGAAAAGGTCAGCGTATAACTGGCAATCAGTTTGCCGGCCGTTTCCGGCAACAGGTATTTGACCAGCAACTGATCGAAGGCCGCATGCACCTCGACGAAGCCCGGCGCAAACGCAGCAATCACCAGCACCAGCGCCACCAAGGGCACCAGCGACAGTAGCGTCGTGTAGGCCAGCCATGCGGCCACGACATCAAGGTCGTCTGCACGGATGCGGACCAGTAACGCGAACAACGGCTGCAGTTTGAGACGTATCAGTCTCGTCGCAAGACGACAATGATGAATCAGATTAGGCATGTGCTGGCAACGCATCGAAGACGACGCAGGTATCATACGGCATGCACAAGATTCTGGTTCTCTACTACAGTCACAAAGGCGCCGTTGAGGCCCTGGCGCAGGCCGTGGCGCGTGGCATCGACAGCGTACCCGGAGCGGAGGCGCTATTACGCACCGTGCCCCGGGTTAGTACCGTGTGTGAAGCGACCGAGGCCGATGTGCCGTCTCAGGGCCCACCTTACGCAACACTTGAAGACCTGCGTAACTGTGCTGGCCTGGCGCTGGGCAGCCCCGTGCGCTTCGGCAACATGGCCGCACCGTTGAAATATTTCTGGGATGGCACCATCGCACCCTGGCTCTCCGGAGAGCTCAGCGGTAAACCGGCTGCCGTCTTCACCTCCTCCGGGAGTTTGCACGGCGGTAACGAAACGACCCTGCTCAGCATGATGCTGCCGCTGTTTCACCACGGCATGATGCTACTGGGGCTTCCGTACAGTCATCCCGAGCTCTCGACCACGCAGGCAGGCGGCACCCCTTATGGCGCCAGCCACGTCTCCGGCATGAACGGTGATCCGATACTTTCTGAAGACGAGATCGTGCTTGCACGGGCACTCGGCAAACGTCTTGCCGAAGCTGCCCTCAAGCTCCAGACCGGCCGCTCATGACGACAACGCCAACTGCGCCGACGGCCCTACCGACACAGGCACATCTCAACCGGCTACGCTGGATGGCTGTGGCCTCCTGCATCGGCCTGATTGTGCTGTCACTCGCCTGGGAACGCTGGCTGGCGCCGCTTCGACCGGGCGGTTCATGGCTCATGCTCAAGGCATTTCCGCTGCTATTGCCATTACCGGGCCTGCTCAAAGGCCGACGTTACGCCTACCAGTGGTCGTCGCTGCTCATCCTGATCTATCTCTGCGAAGGCCTCGTGCGCGCCACTAGCGATACCGGCTTTAGCCAGACGCTGGCCTGGCTGGAGACCCTTCTCGCAACCGTATTTTTCATCAGCGTTCTGGCGTTCTGTTACGCCACACGACCCTCATTGACCAATCCCGAACTCAAACGCTCACGCAAGAAGCGCTAAAGCGCGGAACGCCTTAAGTGCCGTTCCTCAGGCAGCGCCGGTACCACCGATGGTCAGACCGTCAATACGGAGCGTCGGCTGGCCGACCCCGACCGGCACACTCTGGCCTTCCTTGCCGCAAGTGCCAACGCCGGAATCCAGCGCCAGATCATTGCCGACCATGCTCACGCGGGTCAGTGCATCCGGGCCATTGCCGATTAAGGTTGCGCCCTTGATCGGATACTGAATCTGACCATTCTCGACCCAGTAAGCTTCGGACATCGAGAAGACAAATTTACCGTTGGTAATGTCGACCTGGCCACCGCCGAAGTTAACCGCATAAATTCCCCGATCGATGGAGGCCACGATTTCCTGCGGATCCAGCTGCCCGGGCAACATGTAGGTATTGGTCATGCGGGGCAAGGGCAGATGGGCATAAGATTCGCGACGCCCATTGCCGGTTGGCGCCACACCCATCAGCCTGGCATTGTGCGTGTCTTGGATGTAGCCTTTGAGAATTCCGTCTTCGATCAGCACCGTTTTCTGTGCCGGTGTCCCCTCATCGTCGACATTGAGCGAGCCACGGCGCCCGGACAAAGTGCCATCGTCCACCACCGTAACGCCGGGCGCCGCAACACGTTCGCCGATCCGGTTGGCAAACGCTGAGCTGCCCTTGCGATTGAAGTCGCCTTCGAGTCCGTGGCCGATGGCCTCATGCAACAGAATACCGGGCCAACCCGGACCCAGCACGACTGGCATCTGACCGGCCGGTGCCGGACGCGCGCCCAGGTTCACCACAGCCTGATGCACGGCCTCCTGGGCATAACGTGTCAGCACCGCTTCGGTAAAGTAACCGTAATCCGTCCGCCCGCCACCACCGGCATACCCCTGCTCCCTGCGACCGTTCTCTTCCACGATCACGGTAATGCCCAGGCGCACCAGTGGCCGCACATCGGCCACGCGCCGGCCATCGGCACGCTGTACCATGATCACATCGTACTCACCGGAAAGAGACGCCATCACCTGTTTGACACGGGGGTCGATCGCCCGGGCCAGATGCTCAAGTTTTTCCAGCAGCGCAACTTTCTCAGGCGCCGCTAGTGAGGCAATCGGGTCCAGCGGCAGGTAACGATCCGATGTCGTTTCCTTTGCGGCGCCATGTTGCGCCTGCCCGTTTTGCCCACCCGATGCACCAATTTCACGAACCGCTGCACTGGCCGATTTTAGCGATGGCAGAGATACATCATCGGAATAAGCGAAAGCCGTCTTTTCACCACTGATCGCACGAACACCCACGCCCTGGTCAATGCTGAAGCTACCGGCTTTCACGATACCTTCTTCAAGGCTCCACCCCTCGGAACGGGTTTTCTGGAAATAGATATCGGCATCATCAACCTGCCCGGCAAGAATATGATCCAGCACATGTTCGACCTGGGGAACGCTCAATTCATGCGCTTCCAGCAGCACATTTTCGGCAAGCTGCAATGCGTCGTGTTCTTCTGGGGTTATGGTTTCCATTATCGGATTCTACGGTGTTTCAGTGCAGGTAGGCGATGGCGAACCGTTTCAAGGCGCTGCCGATTGAAATCGGCACAGACCCAACCTTCGCCCGATGGCAAGACGCCGAGAATGTCACCCCATGGGTCGATGATCATACTGTGTCCCCAGGTTTTGCGTCCTGTTTCATGTCGGCCGCCCTGTGCGCTGGCGATCACATAACACTGGTTCTCAATGGCGCGAGCGCGCAACAATACCTCCCAGTGCGCTTCGCCCGTTGTCGCCGTAAATGCGGCCGGCAGAATCAGAATGTCCATCTCGCCGAGTTGCCTGAAGAGCTCCGGGAATCTCAGGTCATAACAAATTGACAGGCCAACCCTTGCAAATGGCGTATCAAAAGCCATGGGCGCATCCCCCGGCTCGATACTCAGCGACTCATCATAGCTCTCGGCTCCGGCCTTGAAGCCGAACAGGTGCATCTTGTCGTACCGGCTCACCTGCTGGCCCTGCGGATCAAAGACCAGGGTACTGTTGAGCGCTCGACCTGAGTCACTGCCCAGCAAGGGAATCGATCCGCCGACCAGCCAGACGCCGTGGCGGACCGCAGTCTCCGCCATCAGCGATTGCAAAGGCCCCTCGCCCGGTGTTTCGCGAATCGCCAGGCGCGCCTCATCACTGGCGCCGATCATGGGAAAGAACTCCGGCAGCACCACCAGTCGCGCACCGTCTGCCACTGCGCCCGCAACCAGTCGTCGCACCGTTGCGACGTTGTCTTCCAGGCGCGGCGTCGACACCATTTGCACCGCCGCCAACCGAACGGTTTCAGCGGGAGCCGTCATGGTTTGTTTTCCGTGGTTTTGGCATCATCCCCACCGGTGACTGCCGAACTTATGGCGCCACCGACCTTGGTGGCCGCATCGACCGGGACGCTCATAATATCCTTCCCCGTTTTGACGGCGCTGGTTGCCAGCGATTCTTTGTCGACCTGCGGATCCGACCAGGTTCCCGTGATGTGGTACTGGTAGGAAAAGAGCTTGCTGAGCGGATCCCCCAACACCTTCTGTGTCACAAAGGTAGCCGCGCCGACGATCGGATTCAGCACTGTGACACCCAGTGCCACGCTATTACTCAACGCCGGTCGGACCTGAACGACGACATCCTGTGTCTGCGCAGCAAGATTTGTTTCTCCCCGCATCAACACGCGCGCGGCTGGCGTATCCATTTCCAGATCCGAGGTTTTCATGATGCCATCGCGGATATCGAAGCGACCCTCGATCGTCTCAAAGGCCAACCCTTCGCTGAAGATGTCACGGAAATCGAGTGACAGCCGCTGCGGCAGCGATTGCAGCGATAGTAACCCGAGTAAGCGACCGGCCCCGGGATCCATTTTGACGAACTGCCCGTTCTTCGCGGTCATCTTGAAATTACCCGACAACCGGCCCGGATTGAATGCGAAGGGATTCGCCGGCCAACTGACCTGTCCCTCCAGTTGTGCCGTGCCCCGCTTGACGGTCCCCGGGAAGCCCAGCTTGGTCAGCAGATTGCCGACCTGGGGACTCTGCATCTTGAAATCCAGCGCGGTCATGCTGCCCTGCGGATTGTTGGCCGTTGCAGCGCCGCTTCGTAGCACCCAGTTCAAACGACCGGTCAGCCGCAAGTCGGGTCCCTCCAGCTGCAACGGGTCAATCCGCCAGGACTGCCCGGTACCTGAAGTCTGATTTCGCGCCCGGAAATTGAGGCGCCCCCAGGGGGCGCCCTGCCAGTGCAACTCCTCCACGCGAAACGCGAGATCGGGCAGCCCCTCGATCTCCGACCGGCTTTCCTGCAAAGAATCGTTCCGGGAATCCGTAGCCGCCGTCAGATCCAACCGGCTCAAGCGCCCCTGCAGCAACCCCCGGTCCCCACCCTCGCCCTTGCCGGGCGGGAACCAGTCGATATCGCCATGCATTTCACGACTGGTCACCTGCACCATCGTTTTTTCGGGGGAAGGTTGGACTGTGGCCCGAAAATCCTGGAACTTCCGGCCAAACGCAGTCACCGAAGGCGCCTTCAAGGTGACCGGCGCCAGGAGCATTGGCCCGCGCGTTACCCTGGTTTTACCCTGGGCGACGCCTACATTCAGGCCCAGGGCTTTCATCCAGAAATCGAGATTCACCGGCTTCTGAGACTCCAGCTGGATCCCGGGAGCATCGGCAATGACCAACGGCAACGCAGCGCCCAGCATCACACGGCCCCGCACCACCTGGCCCCGGCTGTTAAGCCCCAGCACAGCGCCTGCTGCATTACCGAGCGTCAATCGCCAAACCTGATCGACGGTATTTTCTCCGCGTCGGGCCTGCGGCGTCTGCCGAACGACGTTTAAGGGCAACACCGTGCCCGCCGTCTTGTTGAACGGCTCCGGCAACGACGACGTCAGCCCCTTGAGATCAGAGCTCAACGTCAGCTCCGCCTTCCCCCCACGGATGCCGATACGCGCTTGCCACGTTGTTTGACCTGAGAGTTGATCAAACAACGGTAATCCGTAGTGCTGACGGAATTCCGCAGCCGTAGCACGCCCGGCGGCCTCGATGCGCGTCCCCGCTGCATCAGTGGCGATGCGCACCGATAAAGGCTGTCCGGACCATGATCCTTGCAGGTCCGAACTATCCAGCGACGCCTCACTGAAACGAATGGACCCATTGAGCGCATTGATCGGCGGCGCGCCGGGCAGAATCGTAACGCCGTTATCCTGAAAGGCATATTCCCCCTGGATTTTTACGTCTGCGGGATTCAGCATATTGAGGTCGACCATCAGGTTCAGTTTGCCGTTCCCCTGCGCATCCATCGCATCGGCAAAGTGATGGATATGGCCGGCGACCGGCGTGTCCTTCAGGAAACGAAGGGCGCTCTCGGTGGGCCCCTGTGCCTGCCCCGTGAT
Organism: Rhodocyclaceae bacterium; assembly: GCA_018883265.1. Lineage (GTDB taxonomy): Bacteria > Pseudomonadota > Gammaproteobacteria > Burkholderiales > Rhodocyclaceae > Fluviibacter. The sequence continues at coordinate 8,795 of VEQK01000023.1, forward strand.
CACCAGATGATTTTCGAAGGCGCTGACATCCGGCATGACGGCCTTGATTGACGAGAACCGCATATCATTGATCCAACCCTCATTGGCCGTGATCTCAATGCGGTTCTGATTCATCGCGAACGTGGCATCCAGCTTCCTGAGCGGCGGATACCCATCGCCATACTTGACGGTCACATCACTGGTCTTGAAACCCAGATAGAATTTCCCTTCGACGCCCGTCGCCTCGCTACTGCCCGGCGCCTTGCCCGGTTCGGGCGAACCATAGGGCATATCCCAAACCGGCCCGGCCATCTCGATGCGGAAATCTGAAAGCGTGCCGTCACTGATGGCCCCCTTCATCCAGTTCGAAATATCGGCAGACGCACTCAGCGGCACATACTTCCAGCCACTCACCGTCTTGGCTTCGTCAAAAAGAATCTTCATGTCGATCACGCCGGCGCGATCTCTTTCGGAGAACTCGGCGCCCAGCTTGCCCGACCAGTTGCCATTCACCGACGCCTGCAAATCATCGTTTTGCAGTTGCAATGATTTCACCTTGACGGTCAATGCATCGTCACGTTTTTGCCAGCTGATCTGGCCACTGAGCTGACTTAGCGACACTTCATTGATCGGCAAGATCCCCGGCGCAGCTAGTACGCTGCCCGTGCTATTGAGATTCAGCTTGCCTGCTTCATGGGTCAGATCGATCTTGCCGCTCAAGCCACGGACAAAACGTGATCCATCCTCGGAGCGTAGTCCCAGATTCGTAAAAGCCCCCTGGCCGTCATACTCGGACAACAGCCCCTCACGAATACGGGCTTCGATCATCACGCCCTTGAGGATGCCCGTGGGTTGCATCTTGGCCAATCGCTTACGCACATCTTCCGGCATGGGCAAATGACGACTCAGTGCATGAATACGCGCCAGATCCAGCTGCGTTGCACGAAACACAAACTGGGTATTTTCATGGTCCGGCGTCCCCTGTAGCTGACGCTCAATAAACAGATCTGCGGCCGGCTCCGCCTGCCCCTGGCTATCGGTGACTGTCAGGCCATTCAGTTTGAGCTGCGTCAGCTGCCCCTCATTGCGTCGTTTGTATTCCACGTCGGCACTGGCTTCGCGAATCACCAGGCGTTCCAGATCGGCGCCCAGACGAACATTCAGATCTTTTAAGGCGAGGTGACCTTCCAGCAGGCTGAGGTCAAGCCCCGTACTCTCCAGCGCAATATCCAGCTTGCCCCGGCCCTGCGTCAGGTCAACCGGGTAATTGATCCACGGACGCCAGCCAGCCAGATCCACAAACCCGGTTTTCAGTGTTACGGCGAGCTGCCATCCCGTCCAGTCGGCAAAACTGCGGCCAATCCACTTGACCCGGCCTGTAAAGGGACTGCCCAATGACTCCGGCGGCGTAAATCCGACATCCAATCGATGTCGGGCGTCACGACTGCGTAAACGGACGCTGACATCGCGCAACGTGAGGATCGGCGCCTTGCGTTGCGCATCTGCCCAGGTCAAACGCTGACTGTTAAAGGACAGCTCACCCTGCTCGAGCAATGCATCGACCCGAAAATCACCGTCACCGCTCAGCGGAAGACCGGCCAGAAAGAGCTTGCCGGCCACGTCCCGCCGAAAGTCAAGGGATGTGGCGGTGAGATCCAGCGATCTGAAACCCACATTTCCCGTCAACATTTCCCACCACGACAGCGTCGCGGCAATCTGGTTCAGTTGCACGGCGGGTCGATTCGACGCATCAAAAACCACCACATCATTCAGCACAAAACGGGGATGAGCGATTGACCAATCGGCGTGCAGGCGACCGACATCCACCGTAACCCCCAACTTCTGGCCAACCAGGCTGGCGAGGTCCTCGCGGTAGTCATTGATCCGCGGGAACAGCCAAAACTGGAGAGCGCACGCCACAGTAATGCACACCGTCGTCAGCAATGCCGCGCCAATCTTCAAGCTCAATCGGAAGCGGCGGCTCGCAAACAGGGCCCGGAGCCCCTCTAGTGGCACCTTGAACAGCTCGGATGAAAACGTGAAGAAACGGTGCAAGAGAAATCCGCAAAGAATGAACCGGAACCGGTGAACGCATAAGGTTCACCGGATAGACCGAACGAACGCTTAGTGACACAATTTTAGCTGATCCCACTCATTCAGACTCCCCGGACATCAAAAGTCCGATGTGCGCCTTACCATGACCCTCCAGTTTCCACTGTCTCCGATTGCTGCAGCCGCATGCACTTTTCCGACCCCGGTTGCCGAGCAGCCATTGCCTGAGCGGCTAGGCTTTGTCCGTCGACACAGTCGTTATGTGGATCATCTCCTCAAAGCCCGACCGGAAATTGCGGACTGGCTTGAAACCCATGACCAACGTCCGGTTAGCGCTGACGACATGCACCGGTTTCTGGTGGAGCGGGTGCATGCGCAAACCGACTTTGATGAAAGTAGACTCCAATGCGCCTTGCGCCAGCTCAGACAGCGGGTCATGGCACACCTCGCGCTGCGCGATCTGGCCGACGGCGCCGCCCTGGCGGAGATTGTCGAGACCATGACTACGCTGGCCGATGTCACGACGCTGTTCGCGCTCGACACCCTGCAGTCGGATCTTTGCAGACGCTATGGCCAACCCACCGGCAGCACAGGACACCCCCTGCACCTGGCCATCATCGGCATGGGCAAGCTCGGCGGGCGCGAACTCAACGTGTCGTCGGATGTGGATTACATCTTCGTCTATCCCGAAGAGGGTGAAACCTCGGGCCGCGATGATGGCGGTGGTCGCATCGACAACTATGATTTCTTTACCCGGCTGGGCAAAAAACTAATCGCCAGCCTGAACGACAGCACCGCCGACGGCCAGGTCTTTCGGGTCGATATGCGCTTGCGCCCGAATGGTGATTCCGGCCCCCTCGTCTGCTCTAGCGATATGCTCGAAAATTATTTCATTGCCCAGGGTCGTGAGTGGGAACGCTACGCCTGGATCAAGGCCCGGGTCATGAACGAAGCCGATCCCGCTTGCGAACCGGCGATGACGACCAGCGTCGCGCGGCCCTTCGTCTTCCGGAAATACCTGGACTTTGGCGCCATTAACGCCATGCGGGCACTGCATGCCCAGATCCGGCAGGAAGTCACTCGCAAGGACCGCGTCGAACATATCAAACTGGGACCGGGCGGCATCCGCGAAATCGAATTTATCGCGCAGGTCTTCCAGCTCATTCGCGGCGGCCGCGATAGCAGCCTGCAGATCCGACCGACCCTGCTGGTGCTCGATCGGTTGGCACAAATCGGCCAACTCGCGCCGGCGGACGTGGATGCCCTGATCGAGGCCTATGTGTTTCTCCGTCGGCTCGAACACCGCCTGCAGTATCTGGACGACGCGCAGACCCACATGCTGCCAGACTCGCCCGAGGATCGGGCGCTCCTTGCAGAAAGTATGGGCTACGTAACATGGGATGCGCTCTATGAAACGCTGAACACACATCGCGCCGTCGTCAGCCAGCATTTCCAGGCCGTATTTTCTGATCCCAACGAACGTGACGACGCGGCCCCGGTGCAGGCGTTGTGGCACAACAGCTGCGCCGACGACGAATCAGGAGGCCTGCTCGAATCGATGGGCTATCGTGAAGAGGCGCAACTGGTCGAACGTATCTGCCGCTTCCGCCAATCCAGCCGCTATCAACAGCTTCCCGCCAGCAACCGCGAGCGCCTGGATGCGGCCGCCTGCAGCCTGATCACCCTAGCCACCAAAACACCCGCACCCGATGCCGCCCTGCTGCGCGGACTCGATTTTCTGGAATCGATCTCCGGACGCGGCGCCTATCTTGCGCTGCTGCAGCAGTACCCAATGGCATTACAACGGGTGGCCGATCTGGTCGGCGCCTCCAGCTGGGCCGCACACTTTCTGAGCCGTCACCCGCTGGTGCTGGATGAACTCCTGGATCAACGGCTGCTGGATGCGGCCACCGACTTTGCCGCCTACCGCACGGAACTCGATCGTGCACTGGCCGAAGCGCACGACGATACCGAAGTGGAAATGAATGTCCTGCGGGAAATGCATCACGCCCAGGTATTCCGCCTGCTCGTTCAGGATCTGGCGGGTTTGCACAGTCTGGAGCGCATTTCCGACTTCCTCTCCGAGCTGGCCGACATTATTCTGGATCGCACCATCCAGCGCGTCTGGCACAAGCTCTCCAGGCGCCACACCGACACGCCGCAATTTGCCGTGATTGGTTACGGCAAACTCGGCGGCAAAGAACTGGGTTACGGCTCCGATCTCGATGTCGTCTACCTGTTTGACGACCCCGACCCGGATGCGGCACAAACCTACATGCGTTTAGGACAACGGCTTAACACCTGGCTATCGTCACAAACCTCCTCCGGCATCGTGTATGAAATCGACACCCGACTCCGACCGAATGGGGAATCCGGTATGTTGGCCATCAGCCTGGACGGTTTCCGCGAGTATGAAGAAAAATCTGCCTGGGTCTGGGAACATCAGGCGCTGACCCGCGCCCGATTTGTCGCCGGCGATGCAGTCCTGGGCGCCCGCTTCGAAGCCGTTCGCAAAGACATCCTTTGCGCCAAGCGCGATATCGAGCCCCTGCGCAGCGAAGTGCTCGCCATGCGCCAGAAAATGTTTGACGCGCACGGCGCCGTCACCCCCGGATTCTTTGATATCAAACAGGATCCGGGCGGCATTATCGATGTGGAATTCATCGTGCAATTCCTGATCCTTGCTCACGCCCACACCTATCCGGATCTCACCGAAAATCTGGGTAACATCGCGCTGCTTGGTATGGCTGCAGGCCATGGCCTCATCCCTGAAGACCTGGCCGCATCGGCACAAACAGCCTATCGCGAATACCGTCGCTTACAGCACGCCAACCGGCTAAACGATGATCCCAAGGCCCGGTTGCCGATAGATCTGACCTTGGAGGCGCACATTAACGCCGTGATCGCCCTGAAAAAACTGGTCTTCGGCTTGTAGCCAGTCAAGTCCGACTCAATCCAGTTTTTGCGCTTCCACCCAGAGGTTCTTGCAACGGGTCTCCCGCACAAAAAAGGCCGAGACCAGACCGAAGAGGGCCAACGCAATCACAATGGATAGACCAAACCGGAAGTCCGACAGGCTATAGACGCGAACGCCGTTGGCCATCGTGCCCTGCCATACCTGGTCCATCAGCCAGCCGACCAGCGGTTGCATGATCGCGGCGCCAAAAAACCCGCCCAGGTTCGCAATCGAGGTCGACATCCCGGCCAGTTGTGGCGGATTCACTTCCTTGGCGCATGCCCAGGTCAGACTGAAGGCTGCAGCACTGAACCCCATCAGTAAGAAGAGCCCCATTGTCGTCGGCACCGCCATCGCTCCGCCCCACCACCAGACGCACCAGACGCCGCTGTACACAACGGCCGAGGCAATCAATATCGTCTTGCGTTGACGCAGACGATCAGACAGGATGCCGAGCGCCAGACAGCCTACCGCGAACCCGCCGTACATCAAAGACAGATGTGTCGCCGCAATGTTGCGGCTATACCCATGCACCTGCGCCAGATAGGGCATGGCCCATAACCCGGCAAACGTGAAATAACTGCCACACATGCCCAGATTGGTCAGGGCAGGCGCCCAGGTCATGCGATTGCGTAGCACCGACCACAATCCACCAATCACGATGGTCCGGTCAACCTTGATGCCTGCCATGGCGGCACTATGGCGCATCATCCACCAGGCCAGCGTCCCGAATACCAGTGACGCGACAGCCACCGTCACAAATACCGAACGCCAGCCGATTTCTGTTGCGGCAAATGCCAGAGGTACACCGGCCAGCACCGAACCGATATTACCGACAAACACCCCCAGGCCCGTTAACGAGGCAAAGCGATGTTCCTCAAAGCTCAGCGCAATAATCTTCAGCATTGCAATAAACGTCACCGAGACCCCAAGCCCCACTAACGTGCGACCGATCAACGCCTGCGAAAGATCCGGCGCCAAGCCAAACCACAAACTGCCAATGAAGGAAACCACGCCCCCGATCAAGAGGATCCGACGCGGACCCAATGTATCAACCAACACCCCCGTCGGCACCTGCATGAGCGTGTAGACATAAAAATAGGTCGCGGCGAGCACCCCCAGCGAGGCGGCCGTCGTATCGAAGGCGAGTGCCAGATCCTGTGCAATGGAAGCCGGCGCAAACCGCTGGAAAAATGAGAGCGTATAAGCCGCCATCACCACGATAAAAATCATGGTGGCCTGGCGGGCGGGTGCGGGTACCTTTGGAAGCGTCATTGCTTATTGCTTACCTGTACTGCCAAATCCACCCCCGGCGCGACTGCTCTCGGTAAACGCCTCGACGATATTCATTGACACCTGCAGCACCGGGAAGACAACCAGCTGCGCAATCCGATCGAGCGGATTAATCTCGAAGGCGGTCTCGCTGCGATTCCATAACGACACTTTGATCTCCCCCTGATAATCAGAATCAATCAGACCCACCAGGTTGCCCAGCACAATGCCATGCTTATGCCCCAGGCCCGAGCGCGGCAGAATCATCGCCGCTAACCCCGGGTCGGCCAGGTGAATAGCAATGCCCGAAGGGATCAGCACCGTCTCTCCCGGCTTTAATGTCAGTGGTGCGTCGACGCAAGCGCGTAAATCCAGCCCGGCCGCGCCCGCTGTGCCGTAAACCGGCGGCGAATCGTGCAGACGGGCATCCAGAATACGGACATCAATACGGTGCATAAGGCTTCCTTCCTCAATCAACTTGCGGCATCGAGACGTCTGGCCAGCTCATCGACCAGTCGCTTGGCCAGATCCACCTTGTGCAGAATCGGCAACGGATGCGAACCGGCATCATCATAAAGCGTTACCCGGTTCTCTGTCGTACCCAGACCATCCGCTACCAGATTGCCAATGATCAGCGGCAGACGTTTGCGCAAACGTTTCGCTTCGGCATACTCGTCAAGATTCTGGCTCTCGGCAGCAAAACCCACGCAATACGGTGCGGCCGGCAACGAAGCCACCTCGGCCAGAATATCGGGGTTGGTCGTTAATTCAAGCGTACGGCTTTGCTGAGCAGCTTCGGAATCCGTCTTCTTCAGCTTGTGTTCGGACACTTCGAGCGGCCGGTAGTCGGCCACTGCCGCCACACCGACAAAGACCGTCGCGTTAGCGATCTCGGCCATCACGGCCTGACGCATCTCTGCTGCCGTCAACACATCCATCCGGCGCACCCCCATCGGTGTCGCAAAATTCACGGGGCCGCTGACCAGCGTGACTTCGGCGCCCGCCTGTGCAAAAGCCCGTGCCATGGCGTAGCCCATCTGCCCGGACGAACGGTTGGTAATGCCGCGTACCGGATCGAGTGGCTCGAACGTCGGCCCTACCGTCATCACGATGCGCTGCCCGGCCAGCACCTTCGGGGTCAGCGCCGCCACAATCAATTCCAGCAACTCACAGGATTCGAGCATCCGCCCTTCGCCGGTTTCGCCGCAGGCCTGTTCGCCTACCGCCGGACCCCAGATCGCCACGCCATCCCCCCGCAGTTGCGTGACGTTACGCTGCGTTGCAGGGTTGGACCACATCTGTCGGTTCATGGCGGGCGCCACCGCCAGGGGGCAGTCGCGCGCCAAGACCAGCGTTGATAACAAATCATCGGCCCGCCCCTGCGCCATCTTGGCCAGAAAATCGGCCGAAGCCGGCGCCACTACCATCAGATCCGTCGTGCGGGTCAGATCGATGTGATGCATGCCGTTGCCCTGATCCGGATTCCAGGCATCCACCGCCACCGGATGTCCTGACAGGGCCTGAAAAGTCAACGGTGTCACGAACCGCGTGGCGGCATCGGTCATTCCCACCACCACGTCGGCACCGGCTTTTTTGAGAAGTCGCACCAGTTCTGCGCATTTATACGCGGCGATCCCGCCGGTCACGCCGAGCAGAATTCTTTTACCGGCCAGTTCCGTCGAAGGCTGTACACTGACAGACATAGAAAACCTTTTTATTAAATACGCCCGATTGGGCACTTGCGTTGGGCTATTCTATCCACATTTAGCATCCATACGATCAGTTGCGCCAACCCGCGCGACCATCATTTCTCCATCCGCCTAGCGAAACCCTGATGCCCCTGTCCGACCGCCCCAGTAGTGAACGGCCCCGCGAGAAACTTCTGGAGCGCGGTCCGGAATATCTCTCCGATGCCGAGCTGATCGCCATTCTGCTGCGCACCGGCTTACCCGGCCAGGATGCCATCGCCCTGGCGCATGCGCTGATTCAGGATTTTGGCGGCCTTTACGGTCTTTTGTCAGCGCCATCCAAAGCCCTCAAAGATAAGCTGGGGCTGGGCCCCGCCAAAACAGCCCAGTTGATCGCCGTTCTGGAACTCGCCCGTCGCACGCTGCGTGAAGAAATGCGCCAGGGGGTGGCCCTCTCGTCGGTCGATAATGTGCGCCGCTACCTGACTCTCAGCCTGGCCAACCGGGAATTCGAAGTTTTTCATGCGCTCTGGCTGGATTCGCGCAATCAACTAATCGCCAGCGAAGAGCTGTTCCGAGGCACCCTGACCCAAACCAGCGTTTACCCACGCGAGGTGGTTCGCCGCGCCCTGCACCACAACGCGGCCGCCGTGATCTTTGCCCATAACCACCCCAGCGGCATCGCGGACCCCTCCGGTGCAGACGAACATCTGACCCGTTTGCTTCAGGAGGCCCTGGGGCTGGTTGACGTGCGGGTTCTGGATCATTTCATCGTTGCCGGCCTGACCGAACCCTACTCCTTTAACGAGCGGGGCAAACTGGGCTAAATCCGGCCGCCCGGCGCTCCATAAGCGCATATCGCCCTTAAAACGGGAAAATCGACACAGGTCTTGATTTTTACCCGGTTTCGGCTTTATAATCATCGGCTTTCCGTTTGGGATAACAGGAGTCAACTATGGCACGCGTTTGCCAAGTCACGGGCAAGGGCCCGATGGTGGGAAACAACGTTTCTCACGCCAACAACAAAACGAAGCGTCGCTTCCTGCCGAATCTGCAGTACCGCCGTTTCTGGGTTGAGACCGAAAACCGCTTTGTGCGCCTGCGCGTATCTACCGCCGGCCTGCGCCTCATCGACAAGAAGGGCATCGAGACCGTTCTCGCTGACCTGCGCGCCCGCGGCGAAGTCTAAGCCCCTCACCGAATTCTAGGAGAACATCATGGCCAAAGGCGGACGTGAAAAGATCAAGCTCGAATCGAGCGCCGGTACCGGTCACTTCTACACCACGACCAAAAACAAGCGTACCACCCCTGAAAAGCTGGAAATCACCAAGTACGACCCTAAAGCACGCAAGCACGTGTCGTACAAGGAAACCAAGCTGAAGTAACAAGCGTACGCAAAATCGCGCGTCCCAAACGCAACAAGGCCCACCCTTCGCGGTGGGCCTTGTCTTTGATGCTTCTCTGAACTCATAAAAAAACCGCCGGGCGTACCCAGCGGTTTTTAGTTTTGAGGCAGCGGAACGTCAAACCACGTAGCGACGTACGCGCACCGACAGATCTTCCAGAGCACGAACGCCCGAGGCTTCGGCCTGCTTGCACCACTCCTGCAGGCTTTGCACCAGCTGCTCACGCGATGCGTTGGTTTTTTCCCAAATCGAAACCAGCTGCGCGCGCATGGCGCACATTTTGGTCAGCGCAGGGCTTTCGGCCAGCACGCTGTTGACCGGTTGACGCAGTTCGGCCGGAATCTGATCCAGATCACCCGTAACCCAGCGTGATGCCTGACGCAGCGTCTTCTTGTCGGCCGCCGTGTGGTCATGCTTGTGATGCTCCAGCGTACGGGCAAACTCGTGGCGGATCGCCTTGCCGTAGGTCGTCATCAGGTCGTAACGGTGGGTAATGACCGCATCCAGCGTTTCTTCGTTGACTTCGGCGGCAGCGGCGCCCAGCTTTGGACGCGGCGCAACTTTCTTCACCTTGGCCAGACCCAGCGTTTCCAGCGTGCGGATATAGAGCCAGCCGATATCGAACTCGTACCACTTGTTCGACAGCTTGGCCGAAGTTCCAAAGGCATGGTGGTTGTTATGCAGCTCCTCACCACCGATAAGAATACCCCAGGGCACCAGGTTGGTCGATGCATCCGGGCAGGTGAAGTTGCGATAACCGTAGTAGTGCGCGACACCGTTAACCACACCGGCGGCCCAGAACGGGATCCAGGCCATCTGGACGGCCCAGATGGTCAGACCGATCGGTCCGAATAGCACGAGATTAATGATCATCAGGATCGAGACACCGACCACCGAATGCGAGTACACATGATGCTCCATCCAGTCGTCCGGCGTACCAGCACCGTAACGCTTCATGGTTTCGTCGTTCTTGGCTTCGGCACGATACAACTCGGCGCCCTGCCACAGCACTTTTTTCAGGCCCAGGATCTGCGGGCTATGCGGATCTTCCGGCGTTTCACACTTGGCGTGGTGCTTGCGGTGAATGGCCGTCCACTGCTTGGTGACCATACCGGTGGTCAGCCACAGCCAGAAACGGAAGAAATGCGACACGATCGGGTGCAGCTCCAGCGCGCGGTGCGCCGAATGGCGATGCAGATAGATGGTCACACCGGCAATCGTGATATGGGTCACGATCAGGGTGTACACGATATAACCCCACCAGGGTAGATCAATCAGTCCGTTGTACATGGATACACTCCTCGATTGGCAAAACAGGCTGGCGTGCTAACAGTTTAGCGCGCCTTGCATTCAGGCTGCAAGATATGCCGCCTGAATGAAATCAATGCATTATAGCACTTTGCTGCACCACATCATGGCCAAAACCGGAATTTCAAGCCCCGATTCTTTGACCTGGCGCAAAAAAACCACACATATTAAAAATCATCGAGCGAGAAGCGGATTCGCAGCGGAATCCTAAGATTACGGCCTTGCAGTTCCTGCGGCACGGGCGTCCGTTCCACGGCGGCGCGGGCCATGATCAAGGCGCCCTCGTCGAGCGCCGAAATCCCGCTGCTCTTACCCGGCTGAACGACGGGCTGACCACCGCCCCTGGCAAGCACCACATAGACCTCGGCAACGCCTTCCTGGCCGCGCGTTCGAGAGACTTCGGGGTAACGTCGCGCCTTGCGCGCCTCAGCGCCCAGAGCCAGCCGGTAACGATGCAGGGCATCGGCTTCCACGCCGTCACGAGCGGTATCGGGGGCGCCACCCAATGTGGCCGTGCGCGATGCGGCATTGGATTGAGCTGCGGCATCACCCTGCGCAACGCCCGCGGTTGCTGGCGCCGGCGTGGGCTTGAGTTGTTCGGTGGCATGGTCGTTGACGGGCAGCGGCTTTAGTCGACGTCCGGCGCTTTGCTTTGTGGCGCCCGCCGACAGGGGCGCTACCTGAGGCGCGGTTTTGGTAGCCGCCTGTACCTGCTCCCCCGGCCCCTTGAGCACCGCACTCAGCGGCGCCTGCGGCATGGCGATCGGGGTGTAAAACAGGATGCTCAGCGGCAGTATCACCAGCACATGAACAGCCAACGATACACCCACCGCCCACCGCAGCGAGGCCGGCCATGCCCGCCAGAAGGGGCCCTTAACCATACCCGCCGCCCAGCGCTTTGCGACCCGCCGTCATGCGCGGATTGCCCGAAAGATCTTGCCGACTCTTTACCGCCACCAGCCCGGCGTCACGCCATAGCGCCGCCACGGCCTCGGCTTGATCGTGCCCATGCTCCACCAGCAGCCAGCCACCCAGCTTCAACCGGGGGACGGCCTGCAACGCCAGCGCACGGTAGGCTTCCAGCCCGTCGGCCTCATCCGTCAGCGCGCCGCGTGGCTCAAAACGCACCCCGTCACCCTGCAAATGCGGATCCAACGCGGGAATATAGGGTGGATTGCTGACGATGAGATCAAAGACCGGATCGGTCGAATACCCCGACAACCAGCTGTCACAACGCAATTCGACATTGCTTCTGGCCAAGCGTTCTCGATTCTGCTCGGCAACCGCGAGGGCGTCTGCCGAGATATCTACCGCCAGTAGCCGTGCATCGGACCGTTGGCCAGCCAGCGCCAGTGCAATGGCACCGCTACCCGTGCCCAGATCCGCCACACGGGGCGATGGACAGTTTTCGAGTAGTTGCAGCGCCCAGGTCACCAGATCTTCGGTTTCCGGGCGCGGCACCAGCACGGCCGGCGAGACCACCAGCCGTTCTCCGTAAAAACCCGCTTCACCGGTCAGGTAGGCCAATGGCTCGCCGGCCGCTCGGCGCGCTACCAACGCGCGGAATTCGGCAGTTTCAGGAAGACTCAGGGGGGCTTCCGGGTATGCGAGCAGCGCAGCGGCATCCGCCCCGCAAACGGCCTGCAGCAACAAGCGAGCATCGAGCCGATCGACCGACTGCCGCGCCCATTGCAAGGCGCTTCCGCGCGTTTCAAACGGTGTTTCGGGCAATCCCCGAGCCCGGACGGATTCGGGCCTCACGGTATTTAATCCTGTTCGGCCAGCGCCGCCAGCAATTCGGCCTGGTGCTCGGCCGCCAGCGTTTTGACCAGCTCATCCAGATCGCCGTCCATCAGATAGGCGAGTTTGTAGAGCGTGAGGTTGATGCGATGATCCGTCAGGCGACCTTGCGGAAAATTGTAGGTACGTATGCGCTCGGAGCGATCGCCGCTCCCGATCAGGCTCTTGCGAGTCGCTGCTTCCTTGGCGTGCTGTTCGCGGCGGCGCTGGTCTTCGATGCGCGCCACCAGAACCCGCATCGCCTGATCACGGTTCTGATGTTGCGAGCGGCCGTCCTGACATTCGACGACCGTGCCCGTGGGCAAGTGTGTGATCCGTACGGCCGAGTCGGTCTTGTTGATATGCTGGCCACCGGCGCCCGAAGCACGAAAGGTATCGATGCGCAGATCGGCCGGATTAATCGTCACCGCTTCCAGCGCATCGGCTTCCGGCATGACGGCTACGGTACAGGCCGAGGTATGAATCCGGCCCTGGGTTTCGGTCTCGGGAACCCGCTGCACCCGATGGCCACCAGATTCGAACTTCAACGCCGAATACGCCCCCTGGCCGAGCACGCGGAAGATGACTTCCTTGTAACCACCCAGATCTGATTCACTGGCCGAAATCAGCTCGATCTGCCAGCGACGCCGCTCGGCAAAACGTGAATACATGCGAAAGAGATCGCCGGCAAATAGCGCCGATTCATCGCCGCCGGTACCGGCGCGAATTTCAACGATCACGTTCTTGTCGTCGTTCGGGTCACGCGGCAAGAGCAGGGCTTGCAGCTCGTTCTCGAGGCCCGGCAGATCTTCCTTCACCGCCGCGATCTCTTCCTGTGCAAAGCCCTTCATATCCGGGTCGGCGAGCATGGCCTCCGCCGCCTCAAGATCGGCAACGCGCTGGCAATAGCTTGCGTAAAGTGCGACCACGGGCTCGATCTCGGCACGCTCTTTGGAAATGCGGCGGAATTCATCCAGATCGTTGTGCACGTCCGGCTCGCTGAGGCGCTGATCCAGCGTCTTCAAACGATCAGCGAGTTGGCGCAGTTTTTCTTGGAGGCTGGATTTCATAAAGTCGCGAGTCTAGTGGTGCGGATGGCCGGAATCGAACCGGCAAGGCTATTCGCCGGCAGATTTTAAGTCTGCTGTGTTTACCAATTTCACCACACCCGCAACAGCCCGACATTGTACCTGTCCCGGTGCATCCGGGGCAGATTGATCTTGCACTCAACCGATCAGCGTCCACAACATCTTGGTCGCCAGCAACGCCAACATCGCACCAAAAGCCCGCTTGAGTTGCTTCACGGGCAATCGGTTCGCCACACGGGCGCCCACGGGCGCCGTAAATATCGTGGCCAGCACGACTCCCAGAAACGCCGGCAGATAGATGAAGCCCAGATTGGGGCCCGGCAGATCAGCGGCGCTCCAGCCGCCCACGATATAACCGATCACCCCCGCAGCAGCAATGGGAAAGCCGAGTGCCGCCGAGGTGCCGACTGCCTGACGGATATTGATGTTACACAGCACCATGAACGGGACCGACAAAAAACCGCCACCGGCCGCGACCAGACTGGAAACGCCGCCGATGAGCCCACCTACGCCGATCAAACCGCCGGCACCCGGCAACTGCCGCGTTGGCTTCGGTTTGAAATCCAGCAGCATCTGTAACGATGCCCAGTAAACGATACCCGTAAAAGCAATGGCCAAGCTATGAGTTGGCACACGGCTGGCAAAAAGACTACCGACCAGCGTGCCGGCGACCAGGCCGGGCGCCATACCGCGAAAAATATCCCAACGCACAGCGCCATGCTGGTGATGTGCCCGCATGCTCGAAATAGAAGTGACGACAATCGTCGCCATGGCTGTACCGAGCGAAATATGCATGACCTGATCGACCGGAAAACCCTGCGCCTGGAACAACAGCAGCAGTATCGGCACGATGGTCAATCCGCCGCCAACACCAAACAGACCCGCAATAAAACCGGAGGCCAGACCCAGTGCGACATAACTCAGTAGCCAAACTGTCACGCTTCATCCTCAGGTTTCTGTGCCGTGTTTAACTTCGGGTTCAGCGATATCGCATCACGGTCGCCTTCCCAGGCCGCCATGAACTGGCGCATGGCGAGTTGCAAGGCCTCTCGCGACTGCGCATCGGCCCGGTTCATGGCCGCCATCGGACCATGTAAAAACTTGTTGGTCAGGCGGGTCGCCATTTGCTCAAGCACGAATTCGGGCGACTCACCCCGCTGCAGACGACGCAGCGCCTGCTCCAGCTCGTGAGCGCGCAGTTGCGCTGCACTCTCGCGGAACGACTGAATCACCGGCACATGCACGCGACGGGCATGCCAGTCCAGATACTCACCGATCCGGGCAGCAATGATGCTCTCGGCGTCCACCACCGCCGCCTGACGGGAAGCCATTCCGGTCTGCACGACGCCGGCCAGATCATCCACGGTATAAAGAAAGACATCATCCAGCGCGGCCACTTCCGGCTCGATATCCCGGGGTACCGCCAGATCGACCATGAACATCGGGCGATGACGCCGCGCTTTCAAGGCGCGCTCGACCATACCCAGGCCAATGATCGGCAACGAACTGGCCGTACACGAAATGACGATATCAAACTGGTGCAATACATCAGGCATTTCCGACAGACGCATCGCTTCACCACCGATCTGCTCGGCCAGGTTG
Source organism: Rhodocyclaceae bacterium (assembly GCA_018883265.1). GTDB lineage: Bacteria > Pseudomonadota > Gammaproteobacteria > Burkholderiales > Rhodocyclaceae > Fluviibacter. The sequence continues at coordinate 23,925 of VEQK01000023.1, forward strand.
CTGGCGCGCTCCAGCGTGCGGTTGGCCACGACCATGCGGCGTGGCTTGGTGCCCGCAAAGTGGGTAGCGCACAGTTCCATCATGTCGCCGGCGCCCACCAGCAATACGGACTGCTCGGCAAGATCGTCGAAGATCCGCTCGGCCAGATGCACCGAGGCGGCCGCCATGGAGACTACGCTCTCACCGATACCGGTAGTCGTACGAATTTCCTTGGCAACGGCAAAGGCATGCTGGAATAACCGGTGTAGATGACTGCCCAGTGCACCGACCTGTTCCGCCGTACGCGCCGCATCCTTCATCTGCCCCAGAATCTGTGGCTCACCCAACACCATGGAATCCAGACCGGCTGCTACGCGCAAGGCCTGGCGCACCGCATCCTGCTCGGTATGCTGATACAGATAGGGCTGAGCTTCTTCCAGCGTCATGCCGGCGTATTGCATCCACCAGGTCAGCACGGCCTCGACCGAGGCGCCTTCTACGTAAAGCTCTGTCCGGTTACAGGTAGAGAGAATCGCCGCCTCATTCACCGCACCACACTGACGCAAAGTATTTAACGCGCCGCCCACCGCTTCCGCACCAATGGACACCCGCTCCCGCACGGCCAACGGCGCAGTGTGGTGATTCAGTCCAATCAGGTGAAGAGGCATGCCCGGCGATTCGCGAAAAGGTCGTTCGTAGGGGTCGAAAGAGTTTGCATTGGTCAAACTTGACCGGCGTGAAGTATACCATCCGGGCGGCTGCATACCCCGTCAGGCAAGGGTTTCAGCCTTGTACTCGACTTTTCGCAAGCCAAAAAGCAAAGACCCGGGCCGAAGCCCGGGTCTTTGTGACTACTTAACGTAGTACGGTACTGCGTGCTTAGTGACCCGAGGCCCCTGCTGCACCGATACCGGTTTCCGAACGAACCATCTGTGCCGGATAACCTTCGCGGTCGATACGGGCGCGCTCGCTGCCGTCCAGCTTCGACACGATCCAGATCGTGGCAAACGCGGCCGTCATCGAGAACAGCGCCGGCGAACCGTATGGGAACGGTGCGCTACCCTTCGGGTTGCCCATAACCGCTTCGTACACCGCCGGCGACAGGATCGTCAGGCCAGCCGAAGCCAGCAGACCAACGAAACCACCGACCACAGCACCCTTCGTCGTACAGTCTTTCCACATGACCGACATCAGGAGCACCGGGAAGTTAGCCGAACAGGCGATGGCGAAGGCCAGCATCACCATGTAGGCAACGTTCTGCTTTTCAAACAGAATGCCCAGCACGATGGCCACAACGGCCAGAACCAGTGTGGTGATCTTCGAAACGCGCATTTCAGCCGCTTGATCAGCCTTACCTTCCTTGATGACGGTGGCGTACAGGTCATGCGACACAGCCGATGCACCGGCCAGCGTCAGACCCGCAACCACGGCCAGGATGGTGGCGAAAGCCACAGCCGAGATGAAGCCCAGGAACAGGTCACCACCGACAGCGTTCGACAGGTGGATAGCCGCCATGTTGCCGCCGCCCTTCAGACCCTTGGCCAGATCACCGTCAACGTAGTAGGCAGCCGGATCCTGGATCAGGTACACAATAGCGCCAAAACCGATGATGAAGGTCAGGATGTAGAAGTAACCAATCCAGGTGGTTGCCCAGGCAACCGACTTACGGGCTTCCTTGGCGTTCGGCACGGTGAAGAAGCGCATCAGGATGTGCGGCAGACCAGCGGTACCGAACATCAGCGCCATACCGATCGAGATCGCCGAAATCGGGTCCTTGATCAGTGCACCCGGCGACATAATCGCCTCGTGCTTGCTGTGAACTTCAACCGCCTTGGCGAACAGGGCCTCCGGGCTGAAACCGAAGGCAAACAGCACGGCGCCAGCCATGAAGCTTGCACCCGACAGCAGCATCACCGCCTTGATCACCTGCACCCAGGTCGTTGCCGTCATGCCGCCGAACAGCACGTACAGACACATGATGATGCCGACCAGAATCACAGCGTAGGTGTACTCGAGGCCGAACAGCACCTTGATGAGCTGACCTGCACCGACCATCTGGGCAATCATGTAGAAGGCAACCACAACCAGCGTACCGGTAGCAGCGAACACACGGACCGGGGTCTGCGAGAAGCGGAAGGCAACCACGTCGGCGAAGGTGAATTTGCCGAGGTTACGCAGGCGCTCTGCCAGCAGGAACGTGATGATCGGCCAACCGACCAGCCAGCCGATCGAGAAGATCAGGCCGTCAAAGCCGTTGGCGAACACCAGACCCGAAATACCCAGGAACGAGGCAGCCGACATGTAGTCGCCCGCAATCGCCAGGCCGTTCTGGAAACCGGTAATACCACCACCGGCGGTGTAGAAGTCGGCAGCCGTCTTGGTCTTGCCTGCGGCCCACTTGGTGATCCACAGGGTGAAGGCGACGAAAATGCCGAACATGGCAATCGCAGTCCAGTTCGTGGCTTGCTTGGCGGTGTTACCCAGATCCGCACCAGCCGCCAGAGCTGCACCGCTCAGGAGGAGCGCACTCAGCGCAACGAGTGTTTTATTCATCTTGGTCATTTTTGCACGTCCTTAATCACGGCATCCTTCATTGCATCGAAGTCCGTGTTGGCCTTACGCACGTAGACAGTGGTAATGGCAATCGTGAACAGGATCACGCCCAGACCCACCGGCACGCCGAGCGTTGTGACGCCGTCACCGATTTTTTGAGCAAAAATAGCCTTGTCAAAGGCCAGGGTCAGGATGAAACCAAAGTAAGCGATGAGCATCAGTACGGTACAGATCCAGCTGTAGCTGTTCCGCACTGCGACCATCTCCTTAAACTTCGGATCTGCCAAGATCTTGGCGGTCGTGGGGTCTAACATGGATTTCTCCTCCTCTTTTATGGATGCGCCAACGGCATACACACTTGGCGCGTGAGGCAAGGGTACGGACTGTCACTTACAAATGGCTTACATATTTAATCAATCCGTAAGTTTTTACGCGCCGTTGTATTGACGCTACAACACTGATTTACTGGTGAATTTGTTTTGCGACGCAGCATTTTGGTGAGGATTGGCCTATTCTCTGGCGCCTCATATACACTGCCATGCGTTGCCCGCATACGATGCCTTTCTGTCCCGATCACTCATGCCCTACCCAACCGAACCCGACCGCCCTGCTAACGAGGCCGCCTCGCGCAACGACTGCGGCAGTTGCACTATCTGCTGCACCGTCATGAAAGTCAAAGAACTGAACAAGGGCGCCCACACCCCCTGTACCCATTGCCATGAGGGCATCGGCTGCACCATTTATGACAAACGCCCGGAATCCTGCCGTGTCTATGAGTGCCTCTGGTTGCGCTCACAACAGTTCGACAAACCCCTGCCTGCCAACATCCGGCCAGACCGCTGCAACGTGGTGATTGGCACGATCAACAACGGCAATGAAGTCATTCTCTACGTCGACCCCAGCCACCCTGAGGCCTGGCGTGCGCCCGCGTTCAGCGAAGCCCTGGGCCTATTCTGTAGCCGGGGTATCCCTGTCCATATCAGCTGTCATGACCAAATTACACGAGTTTTCTGATCATGTTTGACTCACTATTTCATAGCGAACACCTCTGGCTGAGCGGCGGTTTTGTCCTGCTCTGCTTCGTCGGCTTTGCGATTATTGGCGTTAAGCTCTCGAAAAAAATGCCCAACGCTATTCGCGAGCAGCACACAGACGTTATCAGCTACGGGCTCGCCACGATCAGTATTTTCACAGCAGTACTACTCACCTCCATCGCCGTGATTGCCTGGGAGCATCACGACACCGCCACCAAAAACGTCAGCAAGGAAGCCGAGCTGGTGGGTGATGTAATGCGTAGCGCCCTCGCCATGCCAGAGCCACTGCGTTCGGATATCTTCGAACGTGGCATCAACTATCTGGATGTCGTTCTTAACGAAGAATGGCCGTCTATGGCGAACGATGAGGTACCGTTTTCCCATGGCTGGGATCAGCTAATCCAGATCCATCGGTCGGCCGTTGGCTTTACCAGTACAAATAGCATTACCCAGATTCAGTACTCGATGCTGTACGGAAAGATTCACGAACTGTTCGACGCACGCCGGGAGCGCATCCTCAGCTACAAGAACCGGCTTCAACCGATTGTCTGGATAAGTATCGTGGCCGCCGCTCTGATCAATATCTCTTTTCTCTTTTTCTTCAGCCTGAAGGCAGACTGGCTGCATCATGTTATTGCCATCATGGTTTCGGTCGCCATCGGTTTTGTGTTTGTCCTGACGATTCTATTTGACCGCCCCTTCGAGGGCGCCTTGGCGATCCAGCCCAAAGCCTACGAAAACGTGAAAGCCAACTTCCTGAAATATAAGCCGCTTTATATTCAGTAAGTTGTAGTCGAACCCTATCAATGAAAAACCACCCTTGCGGGTGGTTTTTTGTCTGCCTTGGGATTAGTTTTCAACCGGGGTTATTTACCCGCCATTCCGGCCGAAACCCGAACTGCGGTCGTCACCCAAGTGACTGCCATCTTCTGGAACGCCTCAGGCGAACTGGATTCCATACGGAAAGTTTCGCCAGACATGACATAGACGGCCTGCCCCCAGACTTTGCCCGACACACTGTCACGCATCTTGGCTTCGACCACGAAGGACGGGGTCTTGGAGTCAACGCCTGCCGCCTTTTGAGCGGCGAAAAGCACCGCCGAAATGGGCACGGCATTCCAGGGCTTGAAGCTGTCACCTTCGACAACGGCCCCGGTCAGCGCCACACTCAGACGCCCAATCCCCGGTGCGGGTTTGTCAACCACATTGAACCGGCGCGAAGCTCTTTCCTTGAGCTCTTTGTCGATAATCATCCGGGTCTGGTAGATCGTTTCATCCGTCAACCCCTTTTGACCCGATCCTTTGAGCGCCGTCTGGTACAAAATAACGGGGTCGATCATCACGCCTTTGATCTGGCTACGATCAAAGTCCGGACTGATATAACGGTAAAGCTTGACACCCGGCTGATCAATCGGCACTTCCTCAAGACGATTGTATTCAGCCGAAGTCAGAAATCCCGACTTCTGCGACTGCGTGAGACCACCGCCGCCACAACCCACCAACCCGGCAATCGCAAGCCCCGTGGCCAAATAGGCCAAGGCCTTCACAATCGGGCGACTCTTTTTAGTAACGTGTGACATCGTGATCTCCTGAAAAAGTTGGGGGGCTGTAACTGCGGGGAGTGTACATCACTCAGGGCAAAGAAAAGCCACCGGCTTGGGGCGTTAAGGGTTACCGGTGGCTAATCCGCACGTGATCCTGTCAAATCCATGCCTCTGCGGCAACAAGCGGAATCTAATCATGCGCGTGGTTGCTAGGTATCCAGCTGTTGAAGATGCCAGCTTTCGTTGATGCCCGTAATCTGGAACATGCCCTCGTGAAACTCAATCTCGTTAATACAGCACGGATCCTGTTTGATGGCCCAGTACTTTGATAGCGGAAGGCCCAGCATATGCAAGAGCAACACGCGATTCACGCTGTCGTGACTGACCACGACAATCGTTTGCCCCTCGTAATCTCTGAGAATCTTAGCAAGCGCCCGCGTCGCTCTTACGAGAACCTGTTGCAGCGATTCACCTTCTGGCATCTGCATCTGGTCAGGAAACTTTTTCCAACACTCAAAGGCAACAGGCGCACTTTGTCGAACCTCATCGTGTGTTTTCCATTGCCACGCGCCATAATCGATGTCACAAAGATCTGCCAGAATTTGACTATCCACACCACAGGCGGCTGCAATCGCTTCACCTGTTGCGATACAGCGACCGAGAGAACTGGTCAATACAATCGCTGGCGCTGAACTCTGCTTTACCCGTGCCGCAGTCAACAGTCGCTGTTTCTCACCAAGGGCCGACAGGGGGATTTCAGCTCGACCACGGAATCGTTCCGGATTGATCCCGTCTACGTGCCCATGTCGAACGAGTAATATTTTTGTCGGCATACTGCTTATCCCTTAATGCCATCGAATGAATGATATGCATTGTAATTGGAGTCTACGTAAAATCCCGCACCCAATAAAAAACCACCCAGGCGGGTGGTTTTTAGTGTTACTGGTGGCCAGTCTCGGAATCGAACCAAGGACACGCGGATTTTCAACACGCTAAACAACCATGTTTTCAAACTAAAAACAAAGCAATACAACGTGTTACGAAAGTTTCTCGCGTATTGCGTGTGTGCTGACGTTGCTAAAATATATGCAAGTATTTTTGCTATGTGTGTCATTACCGCAACCCATATCTTTGCTACGCAGCTTGTCCACGCACATCAAGCGTCTTTTGACCCGCAAGAGCGGTTTGCACGCCAGCTTTTCCCGTTGCAACGTTAGCTTGCTGCTGTCCATACGCAGCTGGAGGGGTTGCTTGACGCTGACTTAGCGTAGCTGGCGTACGTACTGCTTGCTGGCGTGCCGACGTTTGCGTCATACTTTTTTGCACTGGCGCTGCTTTAGGTGGCAGCGGTACTGGTGGCATTACAACTGGCTTCTTACGTGCAGCAGAGGATTTAGGCTTGCGTAGTTTTTGTCTACGCCTCTGCTCCGCTTGTTGTCGTTGCTGTGTTTGTAATGACTGCCAGACAGTATCACTAACCAGCTTCCACAACGCAATTTGCTCTTCTGCACTTGCAAACTCAATTAGACGCATTGCAATCTCCTTTGCACATATTTAGCAAATTATTATCACGTTGCACGGATTTCACTCTTCAAAGCAACTTAATACGTTACCTTTCCCATACTGCGCCTCACCCAACCGCATTGCATAAATGGCATTCTCAGCATAAACAAATGTAAAAGCTGTGCCGCTGTCTAAGCGTACCCATAACTTGTATCGCGTCATTTCTCAAACCCAGTACGTAGTTTGTTTGCCGCGTTGTCAATTGCATCATCCAGTTCGCCATTTGCAACTGCTGTACGAACAATGTCTAATGTCTCTACAAGCTCTGCTGATGTTGCAACCTCAATTGCATACTTACCCTTAGCCAGCTCCAACACCTTTGCACCGTAGCGTACAGAAAGCGCCAACTTGCCGTTGTCACTTGTAAACCACCAAGCCTTTACACGCTTGCTGGTTTCCACTTGCTTACGCACACCAGTATCCTTGTCTGTAAACGTGCGCACTTTTGTAAACAGATGCGTTGTGCCGTTTGCGTAGGCATTTGCAAGTTCAACTTGTTCTGCAATGCGCCCGAGCAGCTTGTTTCTGCGCTGCACAACTTGCGGCAAGTTTGTAGGCTTACGGACAGAGGTTAGCTTAAGTGCGGACAATACGGCCATTTGTTACTCCTATCTGTGTTGTATGACTACACAGTAGTTTCAGAAAGCCAGAATTCCTACCAAAACCCAACACATACCTAATAGCTGGCCAGTTTTATCCACCTATTG
>VEQK01000024.1 GCA_018883265.1 Rhodocyclaceae bacterium
CCGGTAAAGAGGCTGAAGCTGCTCTGGGCCATGCGCATATCACCGTCAACAAAAATGGCATCCCGAACGATCCGCAGAAGCCCTTCGTCACCTCGGGTATCCGTATCGGTTCACCGGCCATGACCACCCGTGGTTTCACCGAAATCGAAGCCGAGCAGATTGCCCATCTGATCGCCGATGTACTTGATGCGCCGAATGACGAGGCGGTTCTGGCCAAGGTGCGTGAGCAGGTTTCGGCACTGTGCAAACGCTTCCCGGTGTACGGCAAGTAAGGCAAACCGCGCATGCGATGCCCTTTCTGCGGTGCAGACGGTACGACGGTTGTCGAAACCCGGGAATCCGAGGAAGGGCATATCGTTCGGCGTCGTCGCCGCTGCGGTCAGTGCGAGAAACGTTTCACCACACACGAGCAGGCCGAGATCCAGTTTCCGTTTATCGTAAAACGGAACGGATCGCGCATTGATTTCAGTCACGACAAACTGGCCGCCTCGATGCAGCTGGCGCTGCGCAAGCGTCCGGTGACCGCTGAAGCCATTGATTCAGCGGTCTCACGTATCGAAGAGAAGCTGCTGGCGCTCGGTGAGCGCGAAGTCACGTCACAGCAGGTGGGTGAGCTGGTGATGCGCGAACTCAAGAAACTCGACAAGGTGGCCTACGTCCGCTTTGCATCGGTGTACCGCAACTTCACCGACATCGACGAATTCTCCGAAGTGATTCGCGAGATCTCGCCGGCCGTTTAAGCCGGCGATCCGAGACACGGGTTAATGCAGATGCCCGAATCCAGAACGTCCGCCCTCCAGACACCGACGGTATCGGATGCGGCCTATATGGCCCGCGCCCTGCAGTTGGCGGCACATGGATTAATGACAACGGGGGTGAACCCCCGCGTGGGTTGTGTCCTGGTCAAAGACGGTCAGATCATCGGTGAAGGCTGGCACGAACGTGCCGGTGAAGCGCATGCCGAAGTGATGGCCTTACGTGATGCGGCACATCTTGGTCAGAGCCCACAGGGTGCAACCGCCTACGTGACGTTGGAGCCCTGTGCCCATCATGGCAAAACGCCGCCGTGTGCCGAAGCACTGATCAACGCCGGCGTGAGTCGTGTTGTGGCAGCGATGGCAGATCCGAACCCGCTGGTGGCCGGCAAAGGCTTTACGTTGTTGCAAGCGGCGGGTGTTGCGGTGGCCACACCGTTGATGGCGGCGGAAACAGAAGCGCTCAATGTGGGATTTGTGAAACGCATGCGCACCGGCTTGCCCTGGGTGCGCCTCAAAATGGCCGGCAGCCTTGATGGCCGGAGTGCGATGGCGAACGGCCAGAGTCAGTGGATTACCGGGCCGGAGGCCCGTGCCGATGGCCATCGGTTCCGGGCCCGGGCGCAGGCGATTATCACGGGGGTAGGCACGGTCATCGAGGATGACCCGCAACTCACCGTGCGCGATGTGGCATTGCCGACGGGCCAGTCCGGCCAACCGGTTGCGCTGGCGGCACCGCTGCGGGTGGTGCTGGATAGTCATCTACGTATCCCTGTGACGGCCAAGATTCTCGAAGGCGGTTGCCTTGTAGCGACCGCTTCAAACGATGCCGTAAAAATGAACGCGCTATGTGCAGCGGGCGCCGAGGTACTGTCTCTACCCGATGTGAATGGACGTGTGGATCTCCCGGCATTACTTAGGTCTTTGGCAAAGCGCGGTGTCAACGAAGTCCATGTCGAAGGCGGCGCGCGCCTGAGCGGCGTGTTGCTCAAGGCGGGGCTAGTCGATGAGTTGTTGTGCTACATGGCGCCTTGCATCCTCGGCAGCGATGCCCGTGGCTGGTTCGATGATCTGAATCTCACGAGTTTGGATCAGAAGATCGCGCTCAAATTGCAGGATGTTCGTATCGTTGGAGCAGATTTACGCATTATCGCTTCACCACTCAGCGATTGAAAGCCAATCTTAATGCAGCCAGGGTAAAGACGCTGGCAAAGACACTACGTGCGATCTGTTTGCCGTAGCGTGAACCGGAAAAGCGCGAGGCCAGGTCGGATGCCGCGTAGATGTACACCACATCAAAAAGTGCACCCAGCAGGACGAGGATGCTGCCCAGGATCAGATACTGCTCAAAGAGATTGCCCGATGGCGAAATGAATTGAGGTAACAGCAGTGCACAGAACATGAGCGCTTTGGGATTGAGCAGATTGGTCAGGAAGCCGCGCTGCAGGGCCTGCCAACCGCCGGCGCTGGCCACCGGGTCGTCTCCGGCGCTGGTTTCGCGGGCGCGCAGGATTGCCCAGGCCATCCAGCAGAGATAAGACGCGCCCACCCAGCGGACGGCATCAAACAGGAGCGGGTGAGTTTTCAAGAGGGCGGCCAGTCCGATCCCCGCCAGACTGACATGCAGTGCGCGTGACAGCGCCAGACCGGCCGCCACCATTAGTCCGTTTCGCCGGCCCTGAAAAACGGACGCAGAGAGCACCAGGGCCATGTCCGGGCCAGGGAGCAAGTAGACCGCCACCAGTGCGGTAATAAACACGAGAAGGTCGCCGGCCTCAAACATGTGCCTGGCATACCGGGCAGGTGGGCTCCTGGTGCACAAGGCTGCGGCGCCAGGTGCCGCTGAGTGCGTCATAACGCTGGAGCATGCCAGTCGCTGGCTGGCCAAAGCCGGCGATGAGCTTGATAGCTTCTACAGCCTGCATGCACCCGATAACGCCGGTGAGCGGTGCGAGGATGCCAGTGGTGGCACAGCGTAGATCTTCGTCGTGACCATCTTCAGGATAGAGGCAGGCGTAACAAGGCGCTTGCGGCTGCCGTGGGTCGAAGACAAAGAGCTGACCGGTCAGCTTGATCGCGGCGCCGGAGACCAGCGGCTTCTTGAGCATGACGCACGCACGGTTGAGTGCGTAGCGCGTTGTAAAGTTATCGCTGCAGTCAAGAATGATATCGGCTTCAGACACAGCAGCGAGCAGGGACTGCGTTTCCAGGCGCGGTAGCGAGCGAACGTTGCAATCCGGGTTGGTGATTGCCAATGCCTGTTGTGCGCTCTGCGTTTTGGCTTCGCCAATGCGCGCTTCGGTGTGCAGGATCTGCCGTTGCAGATTGCTGAGATCCACCGTGTCGCCGTCGGCAATGCTCAGCGTACCGACGCCTGCGCTGGCCAGATAAAGTGCAGCGGGTGACCCCAGGCCGCCGGCGCCGATGATCAGCGCATGGGCATTGAGGAGCTTTTCTTGCCCCTCGATGCCGATCTCATCAACCAGAATGTGCCGACTGTAGCGCAGCAGCTGCTGGTCATTCATGGCAGATTATTTGGCGGGTGCGGCTTCCGTCGTGGCGGCAGGGGTTGCCCCAGACTTCGCGTCTTTGGCGACATCCTTGACGCTGTCTTTGGTCGCAGCGACCGGAGGTTTACCGCCCAGACGTTTGATCGCTTCGACAAACTGCCGATCTTTGGCGGTCGTGTAATCGGCAATAGCCAAGCCTGCGAAGTCATCGTCTTTGTCTTTACCGTTGGTCTTGCCGTTCGGTTTGTCCGATTTGCGTTCGGCGTCTTTGTCCTGACCATTGGCTAAATGACCGTCCAGATCCGATTCGCGCAGCAGGCCATTCTTTTTGGCGCCCGGCACTTCCTCGATCTCGATATCCGGATCGATACCCTTGGCCTGGATCGAACGACCATTCGGCGTAAAGTAACGCGCGGTGGTCAGCTTGATGGCGGTGTTGCCGGGTAACGGCAGCACGGTTTGTACCGACCCCTTGCCGAAGGTACGGGTGCCGATGATGGTGGCGCGCTTGTAATCCTGTAGGGCGCCAGCCACGATTTCAGAGGCCGATGCAGAGCCGCCGTTGACCAGTACGATCATTGGCACGGTCTTGGCGCCCGCAGGGATGTTGCGTAGTTCATCATCGCGGCCACGTTGGTAGTCTTCTGCCTTGGCGTAGAACTTGTGTTTGGCATCCGGGGCGCGGCCATCGGTCGAAACCACTAGCTTGTCGGCGGGCAGGAAGGCAGCGGCTACACCGACGGCGCCATTGAGCAGACCGCCCGGATCGTTACGCAGGTCGAGAATCAGTCCCTTGAGTTGGCCGTTCTTGTAGAGCTGGTTCAGGGCGTTGGCCAGCATCTCGGTGGTGTTTTCCTGGAACTGGGTGATACGGATGTAGCCGTAACCCGGTTCGATCATCTTGAACTTGACCGACTGCACCTTGATGATTTCACGCGTCAGCGTAACCACGAGCGGTTTGGTCATGCCTTTACGTGCAATGGTGAGGGTCACATCGGTTTTTGGTTTACCGCGCAGTTTTTTGACGGCTTCGTTGAGTGTCAGTCCCTTGACCGAGGTGTCGCCGATTTTGACGATCAGGTCACCGGTTTTCAGGCCGGCGCGCGCGGCCGGGGTGTCTTCAATGGGTGCGATGACTTTCACGAAACCATCTTCCATGCCCACTTCAATGCCCAGACCGCCAAACTCACCCTGGGTACCTACCTGCAGTTCCTTGAAGGCCTCGGCATCCAGGTAGGTTGAATGCGGATCGAGATTGGTGACCATGCCGGAAATGGCGTTGCTGATCATCTTCTTGTCTTCAACCGGTTCCACGTAGCCCTGCTTGATAGCGTTAAAGACTTCGGCAAAGGTACGCAGATCCTGGATCGGCAGGCCAGTGGTCGTTTGGCCAGCCGGTGCCGGTTTTTCGGCGAATGCAGGAATTTGCAGCGCAATCAGGATCCCGACGATAACGCCGACCAGACCGAACCCCGTCGAACGCATCCAGCCGGATTTGGCCGACGGGGAGTCTTGCGACGGGGTTTGCGGTTTACGGGGCGTTTGTTCCATGCGGGGGATCCTGTGGGGGGTGCAGTTTAATCAGTTATTTTTGTTGGGCTTGTTGGGCAACGGCGGCGGCAGCCTTGGCAGCGGCTTCCTGGTCGCCCAGGTAGTAGCTACGGATCGGCTTCAGCGTTTCGTCATCCAGTTCATAGACCAGCGGGATACCAGTCGGGATGTTCAGTTCGACAATGTCTGCGTCCGAAATGTTGTCGAGGTACTTCACGAGCGCTCGGATCGAGTTGCCGTGGGCGGCGACGATCACGCTCTTACCGGCCTTAACCGCCGGGGCAATGGTGCCTTCCCAGAAAGGAACGAAGCGAGCGACCGTGTCCTTCAGGCATTCGGTCATCGGCAGCGCTTTCTCGGTCAGCCCCGAGAACTTTTCCGCGTAACGGGCGTCGAAGCGCGGGTGGCGCGGATCGTCGAACTCCAGCGCCGGCGGTGGTGTGTCGTAGCTACGACGCCAGACCAGCACTTGGTCATCGCCATACTTGGCGGCGGTTTCGGCTTTATTCAAGCCCTGCAGGGCACCATAGTGACGTTCATTCAGGCGCCAGTTGCGTTGAATTGGAATCCACAGACGATCCATTTCTTCAAGTGCCAGCCACAGGGTACGCATGGCGCGCTTCAGCACCGACGAGTAGGCCTGGTCGAATTCAAAGCCGGCCTCTTTCATCAGGCGGCCCGCCTGCTTGGCTTCTTCAATACCTTTTTCGGTCAGATCGACATCAGTCCAGCCCGTGAAACGGTTTTCTTTGTTCCAGGAAGATTCGCCGTGGCGCAGCAGCACAATTTTTTTCATGGTTTTAAGTCCGTGATTCGGTTAATCCGCTATAAATGCTCCAGCCCGCTATTCTATAATGCCGGAGGCGTGGACTCTAGACGCGCCCGACCGAGTTAATGCTTTTTTTGGAAAAACGATGGATTTCTTTCTGCAACCCCTGAATCTGGGGCTTCTGGTGATCATGCTCATATCCGGCGCCATGCTGGTGCGCCAAGTGGCTCAACCCGGGGGAAAGGCCGTGTCGCCCCAGGCCGCCATCGCCATCAAGGACCGTGAAAACGGGGTTTTTGTCGATGTCCGCGAAGAGCACGAAGTGGCCGTTGGCCATATCAAGGGCAGCCTGCACCTGCCGCTGAAAACCCTGGCCGACAATCTGGCCAAGCTGGAAAAATACCGCAAGAAACCGGTGGTCGTGATCTGTGCTGCCGGCCAGCGTTCTGCCGCCGGCACCCGTGTGCTGCTCAAGGCCGGATTCGAAGACGTTTGCCAGCTTGATGGTGGGATTCAGGCCTGGGAGAAGGCCGGCCTGCCGCTGGTGCGCGGTTCGACCAAAGGCTGAGGAACCGACCATGTCCAAGGTACTGATGTATTGCACCGCAGTTTGCCCCTATTGTGTTCGCGCCGAGCAGCTGCTCAAAACCAAAGGCGTGAGCGACATTGAGAAGATCCGCGTTGACCTCGAGCCCGAACAACGTGAAGCGATGATGGTCCGTACCGGACGCCGGACAGTGCCGCAGATTTACATTGGCGAGACGCATGTGGGCGGCTTTGACGACCTGGCGGCGCTGGATCGGGCCGGTAACCTCGATCCACTGCTCAAAAATTCGTAATCGATATATTTCTTGTACCTTCAACCCATAAGGACCGTTTCATGGCCGAGAATGACCAGAACAATGAACAGCAGGCGGCAGAACAGCAGATGCCTGCACAGCCGATGTTTGCCATAGAAAAACTGTACGTCAAAGACCTATCCCTGGAAGTGCCGGGTGGCGCCGAAGTCTTTTTGCAGCCTCAGGCACCGGAAGTCAGCGTCCAGTTCAAGACGGCTTATGGCCAGCTGGGCCCGGACGTTTTCGAAGGGGTGCTGCAAGTGACCGTCACGGCAAAAGCCGAGAACAAGGTATATTTTCTGGTTGAAGTGCAACAGGCCGGTATTTTCCGTGTGGCGGGTATCCCTCAGGAAGCACTGCAACCGTTTCTCGGCTCCGCGATCCCCAATGTGCTTTTCCCGTATGCACGCGAGGCCGTCTCTGATGCCACAGTGCGCGCCGGCTTCCCGCCAGTGGTTCTGCAGCCGGTGAATTTCGATGCCATGGCTCAGCAGGCACCGGAAGGTGATGCTGCCACCGAAGCGCCGCCCACCATTCAGTAAGGACCCGCGACGCATGACGCACATCGCCCGCTTGAAGATTGGCGTGCTGGCCGCCGGTGCCTGGGGCACGGCGCTGGCCGCCAACTGGGCGCAACGTCATGATGTACGTATCTGGGCGCGTGAGCCCGACGTCGTGGTCAGCATCAACAAAGAACATGTTAACCACCGGTTCCTGCCAAAGATTGCCTTGCCGGAGGCGCTAACGGCCACCGGTGAGATGTCCGAACTCTGTGGTTCGGACGTGCTGGTGCTGGCGACGCCGGTCGCTGCCTTGCGCGTTACCCTACAGGTGCTTAAGCCCTTGTTCGCCGGGAAAGCCTTGCCGCCGCTGGTCTGGGTGTGCAAAGGCTTCGAACCTGAGACGGGATTATTGCCGCATCAGGTGGTGCGCGAAGAGATGGGCGATGTCGCCGCTGCGGCATTGTCGGGGCCGAGCTTCGCCCAGGAGGTGGCGCGGCATATGCCGACAGCGGTGACGCTGGGCGCATCAGATCTGGCGTTGGCCGAACAGCTGGCGGACTGGTTGCACACAGCGAATCTGCGTTTGTACGCCTCGGGCGATGTGGTCGGCGTCGAGGTGGGGGGCGCCGTCAAGAATGTGCTCGCCATTGCTACCGGCATTTGCGACGGCTTATCGTTGGGTCACAACGCGCGTGCTGCCTTGATGACGCGGGGCATTGCCGAAATCGGCCGCCTCTGCGAGCGCTTGGGCGGCCATCGCGAGACGCTGATGGGGCTTTCCGGGTTGGGTGATCTGATTCTGACCTGTACGGGCGATCTGTCACGCAACCGTCAAGTGGGTTTGGCGTTGGGGCAGGGTAAAACGCTGGAAGAAACACTGGCGGCCCTGGGCCATGTCGCCGAGGGGGTCGGAACCGCCCGTGAGGTTGCCCGCCTCTCGACAGAATTGCAGGTCGATATGCCCATTGCGCGCGCGGTTGCGGCGGTGATTGCCGGCGAGCTCAAAGCGCGTGATGCGGTAGCCCAACTCATGAGCCGGGCCCAACGCGCGGAATGATCGCGCCACACAACGCGGTTTGACGTCGGGCGATTCAGACAGCGCCAGCAAACCCGTTCTGCCGCCAGATTTCAAAAGCGACGATCGAGGCCGAGTTGGCCAGATTCAGACTGCGAATATTGGGTCGCATCGGAATCCTCAGCCGCCGATCCGGAGAGAAGCTTGCCAGAATCTCAACCGGTAACCCTTTGGTTTCGCAGCCCAAAACGATGACATCATCCGGCCGGAATTGCACCTCATGATAAGGGCGGCTGGCTTTGGTCGTCAGCGCGAATAGACGCCGTGTATGCCCTTCGGCACCACAGTCCAGCGCCTTGAGACAGTGATCCCAGTCATCGTGTACCAGGAGAAATGCCTGGTCATGGTAGTCCAGACCGGCACGGCGTAGCGCACGGTCATCAACATCAAATCCCAGCGGTCGAACCAGATGCAGCTCGAAACCGGTGGCTGCTGAAACGCGGATCAGGTTGCCCGTATTCGGGGGAATCTCGGGGTGGATCAGGACAATGGCGGGTCGTCGGGGCGCGATGGTCATGGCAGTCGTCATGTCAGAAATTGGTGATGGACTCGAGTGAATCAGACGTTGGCGTCCGCGCCACCACGGCCACGTCGATGCGTGATGCGCCCGAATGGCGCAGCGCTTCGGCGCATGCCGAGAGACTGGCGCCGGTGGTCAACACATCATCGACCAGCAGAATATGTTTTGCGGGCAGCCCTTCTGGGCAGGCAAAGGCGCCGAGCAGATTGCGCCAGCGTTCGTCACGATGGAGCCCGGCCTGGGGCGACGTGTCGTGCAACCGGACCAGTGCATCATAAGCACAGGGAATCCTGAGTCGTCGCGCCATATGCCGAGCGATCTCGGCAGCCTGGTTGAAACCGCGGGTGCGCAGACGATGGGGATGTAACGGCATCGGCACAATCAGATCCGGCCGCGGTTGTCCGGAAGCCCCCCAGGTTTGCTCAAGCACGCTGGTGAGTTGTTCGGCAAAAAATCGCCCCAGATAAAGATGATGACCGTATTTGAAATCACGGATCAGGGTGTCTACCGGGAAATCATAGGCCCAAGCGGCATAGGCAGTATCAAAAAGCGGCAGGTGGCGGCTGCAATCCGGGCAATGCGTTAGGCCGCCCAGCATCGGGAGGGCGCAGCGTTCGCATCGGGCATCGGGCAAGACAGGTAGATCCTGCGTACAGGAGGCGCAAACAGGGTGATTGCCACTGGGCAAATGGCAGAGGGCGCAGGACTGCGCCAGCAATATACCCGCCAGCGGCTGGCCAAGCGTTGCGTTGAACCAGGTGGCGAACTGGCGGACTAAGCCGTGTGACATCGTAGACGAGGTATCGGGTGGTGAGCCAAGGGGTGTTCAAGGGTTCGTTTCGGGCATAATTATGCCTTTACAGCGCACTTTACCTCGATTGGCGAGGTCCCTTATGCAAACAGAGACGATCCCCCTGAATTTTGTGCCGCCACGCCAGAAGAACAGAGACCACGTGACCGCGTCGGCCGGCACGGCGCGCTGGTCGACCGATGCAGTGCTGGCACTGATTGAAATGCCGTTCATGTCATTGCTGGCCAAGGCGCATGCTGTCCATGCCGAACATTTTGACGAGAATGCCGTGCAGCGTTCGACCCTGTTGTCGATCAAAACCGGGGGGTGTTCCGAAGACTGCGGCTATTGCTCACAATCGGCCCGCTATGACACGGAAGTTGGTCGTGAAGCGCTGATGTCCAAGGAGGATGTCATGACGGCGGCCAGAGCGGCCAAAAATGCCGGCTCCTCCCGCTTTTGCATGGGCGCTGCCTGGCGTGGCCCGAAAGACAAGGATCTCGACCAGGTGGTTGATATGGTGAAAGAAGTCAAGGCGCTGGGGCTGGAAACCTGTGTGACACTGGGGATGCTCAAGCCCGGCCAGGCCGAGAAACTGGCGACGGCTGGTCTGGATTATTACAATCATAATCTCGACACCGACTCGGCATACTACAGCGAAGTCATCAGCACGCACACGCATGAAGATCGTCTGGATACGCTGGACCGCGTCCGTAAAGCCGGCATTCATGTCTGCTCGGGGGGCATCGTCGGTATGGGCGAGAACCGCAAGAACCGTGCGGCGTTGATTGCGCAGCTGGCGAACCTGGATCCGGTGCCGGATTCGGTGCCCATCAATAATCTGGTGCCAATTCCGGGGACACCGATGGCCGGTGTGGATCCGGTCGATGGTATTGAGTTCGTGCGCATGATTGCTGCGGCCCGGATCACCATGCCCACCTCGTGGGTGCGTCTGTCGGCCGGCCGCCAGGAGATGTCGGACGAGCTGCAGGCGCTGTGTTTCTTTGCCGGCGCCAATTCGATTTTCTATGGCGAACAGTTACTGACGACGGGTAACCCGAACACCTCGCGTGACCAGACTCTGTTCGCGACGTTGGGGTTGAAAGGCGTCTGATGTCCGGTTCGGCGTCCCGACTCCGCCAGGACCGTTGGGGCGACAAAATTCGCCGCACCTTTGATCGTGTGGCGCCAGCCTTCGCCGCTAATGATTTTCTGTACCGTGAAATGTCCCGGCGGATGGACGAACGTCTGGATATGGTGCGTCTGACCCCGGAACGCATCCTGGATGCCGGCTGTGGGCTGGGCGCCGACCGTCTGAATCTGCAAAAACGTTTTCCGAGCGCGGCCTGGTTCGGGGTCGACCAGAGCGTGTTGATGTTGCGCCAGGGACAGGTCGCCGAAGCCGCTGCGTTGGGTTTCATGCGCCGCTTGTTCAATGCCGGACGCCGCTCGCAAATCAGTCGCCTGGCCGGCGTGATCGATGCTTTGCCGGTCGCCGGTCAGAGTGTCGATCTGGTCTGGTCGAACGCGGCCCTGCACTGGCTGGCTAATCTGCCTGAGGCGTTCAAGGAATTTAATCGTGTGTTACGCGTGGGCGGCTTGCTGATGTTTAGCAGCTTCGGTCCCGATACGCTGAAGGAACTTCGTCTTGCAATCGCTGCTGTGTCGGGTAGCGCGAACAACCGGGTGCACGATTTCACCGATATGCATGACGTCGGTGACATGCTTGTCCATGCGGGCTTTTCCGATCCGGTGATGGACATGGAAACGCTGACGTTGACTTATGCTGATCCCTGGCAGGCCTTGCGTGAACTCAGGCTTGGAGGCTCTGCCTTGGCGCGGCACGGGATGCCGCTGGGGCTGACGACCAGATCTTTCTGGCTGCGCGCTTTTGAGCATTGGCCCAAAGACGCGCAGGGTCGCTATCCGCTGACCTTCGAGTTGGTACAAGGCCACGCCTGGAAGGTTGCCCCACGTCAGCACGAGGACGGTCGTGCGGTCGTAAACTTCATGGCGCGACCGGGGCAGCCACCTCGTCGGGGCTGAGGCATGTCACCAAACCTCTTGAATGCTTTGCGTGTTGCCTGGTCGGCAACCGATGTCACAGCAAAATGGTCGGCGATCGATGCGCTGATACCCTGTTACCTCGGACTGCATGAGGAAGACACGCTGTTACTGGGCGAGGCGCCCCCTTGTGCCAGGGTGGGGCGTCCGGTACGTCCGGTCTGCATCCCGCCCGCAGACCTGCCTAAGCGGCGGGCGGTTGATCGGGAAGGGCGAGCGGCGCTGTTGCACGCTATTGCCCACATTGAATTCAATGCGATCAATCTTGCGCTGGATGCCGCTTGGCGATTCAGTTCCCTGGGGAATCGTTTTGTGCGTAACTGGCTCGGCGTCGCCATCGAGGAGGCCTACCACTTCCGCTTAATTCACGCCCGACTGGAGGCGCTGGATTATCGCTACGGGGATTTGCCGGCGCACGCCGGTCTCTGGAATCTGGCCGAGCAGACGGCAGATGATGTTCTGGCCCGCATGGCGCTAGTGCCCCGTTTGATGGAAGCACGCGGGCTGGATGCCATGCCCCCGATTTTTCGAAGCTTTCAGGCGATTGGCGACAAACCCACACTGCGGGCGCTCGCCGTAATCGCCCGTGACGAAGTGCGTCATGTGGCCGTGGGCGATTATTGGTTCCGTCACTTGTGCCAGAGCGGGAATCATTCAGTAGAAACGACCTTCCGCGCGTTGATTAAGAAGTACAACGCGCCCTGGCCGAGAGCGCCGCTGAACGAGGCGGCACGGCGCGCCGCCGGGTTTGAGCAAGACGAGCTGATGGCGTTGCGCGGGTAGTAATCATTGCGCAAGAAAAAAGGCAGTCCGCAGACTGCCTCTCTCGGTAACGCCAAGAAGTATTACTGACGCAGACCCGCTGCGTATTCGGCAACAGCGGCCATTTGCTTGTCGGTCATCTTGGCGGCAATCATTCGCATCATGCCTTCCGGGTCGTTGGCACGAATGCCATCACGGAACTGTTGTAGCTGGGCAATTGTATAGTCCGGATGCTGACCAGATAGTGCCGGGTATTGCGCCGGGAGGCCAGCACCCGCAACGCCATGGCAACCGGCACAGGCAGGAATGCCTTTCTTCGCATCACCCGCACGCCACAGCTTGCGGCCCTCGACGGCGAGTTTTTCATCTTTGGCAACCGCAGGCTTCAGCGTCTGCTTCGAGAAATAGGTGGCCAGGGTCTTGATGTCGTCATCGGTCAGCGGTGCAGCCATGCCGTTCATCACGGCATTCTGGCGCAGCGCCGGCTTGCCATCGGGCGAGGCCTTGAAATTCTTCAGCTGTTTGGTGAGGTAGGCAGCACTCTGTCCGGCCAGATTCGGGTTGGCGGGAATGCTGCTGTTACCGTCAACACCGTGGCAGGCGGCACAGACATTTTTGGCGATGGCCGGAGCCTCGGCAGTGGCAGCAGCCGGGGCAGCCTTGGCATTAGATTCCTGGGCGACAGCCAGGGCGCTGACAGAGCACATCAGGGCGAAAGCGACAGCTCGGATCATCTCCACACTCCAAACAGGATGGTTAGCAATCCCTTCTCAGGGGAAGGGCTTATTGATCGTTAAGGCTGTTATTCTAATACAACATCACCGAGGCGTATTGTGTCTGAACCCCAAACTTTAAAATCCGGCGCCAAAAAGCCAGGCAAGGCGGCGCCTAAAAAAGCAGCAACCAACGGCCAAGCGGCGCCGAAGCGTTCATCCAGGGCGGCCGCAGCGGCCAAGACTGTGCCTTCGGCGCCCAGGAATCCCGGGCATGCGCACCCCTTTCCCCGCACCGAATTCCTGACTACGGTTGCCAAATTGCGTGATGCGCCGGGTGACGCCGTGGCCGAAGTGGCCTTCGTCGGGCGTTCGAATGCCGGCAAATCATCTGCAATCAATACGCTGGCGGGCAAGACCCGTCTGGCCTATGTTTCCAAAACCCCCGGCCGAACGCAGCATCTGAACTATTTCTCGGTGGCGCCGGATCGCTACTTTGTCGACTTGCCCGGCTATGGTTTTGCCAAGGTGCCCGAAGATGTTCGTAAACAATGGGATGTGCTGCTTGGTCCGTATCTGCAGACACGTGAGCAGCTCAAGGGCTTGGTCGTTATCATGGATAGCCGCCGCCCGTTAACCGAGATGGATTGGCAGATGCTGGAATGGTTTGCGCCCACCGGGCGTCCGGTGCATGTGCTGTTGTCCAAGGCGGATAAGCTGAGCCGACAGGAGCAAACCAAAACGCTACGCCAGGTGAAGAGTGATCTGGCCGATCTGGGGTGTCCGGTCAGCGTACAATTATTTTCCAGTCTCAAGCGCAGCGGCGTCACCGAGGCGGCCGGCGTGCTCAAGGGCTGGCTGGGCTTGTGCGACAATACCGCCACAGATTCTGATGGGGACAGCGCGTCTCCGATGCCATCGCTGAGTGAACAAGATGCAGAATAATTCCGGTTTTCCCCTCGCGCGGCCGCGCCGCGTTCGCGTCGACGAGGCCTCGCGCCGGCTGGTGCGCGAGCACCAGCTGAGCACGGACGATCTGATCTATCCGGTCTTTGTGCGTGAAGGCTCGGGCGTGCATGAGGCGGTGGCATCGATGCCTGGTGTCCATCGTTATTCGCCGGACACCTTGTTGACCCATCTGCAGGAGATTGTGGCGCTGGGCATTCCGGCCATTGCCTTGTTCCCGGTCATCGATGCGGCGCTGAAGACGCCGGATGGCGCCGAAGCGGCTAATCCAGAGGGACTGGTGCCGAGCGTGGTCAAAACCATCAAGGCCCGATTCCCCGGGCTGCTGGTGATTACGGACGTGGCGCTGGATCCCTATACCTCGCACGGCCAGGACGGCATCATTGATGACACAGGGTACGTCCTCAATGACATCACGCTGGATATGCTGGTGCGCCAGGCAGTGACCCAGGCCGCGGCAGGCGTCGATATGGTGGCGCCTTCGGACATGATGGATGGTCGTATCGGCCGGATTCGTGACGCGCTGGAGGCGGCCGGTCATGTGAATACGCGCATCATGGCCTATAGTGCTAAATATGCCTCGGCCTTCTATGGGCCGTTCCGCGATGCGGTGGGTTCTGCCGGACAACTGGGCAAGGGCAACAAGATGACGTATCAGATGGACCCGGCCAACACCAACGAAGCGCTGCACGAAGTGGCGCTTGATCTGGCCGAAGGTGCCGACATCGTGATGATCAAACCGGGGATGCCCTATCTGGATATCGTGCGCCGGGTCAAGGATGAGTTCCGTCGCCCGACGGCGGTGTATCAGGTCAGTGGCGAGTACGCGATGCTCAAAGCCGCTGCACAGAATGGCTGGCTGGACGAGCAGAAGGTGGTAATGGAAAGCTTGCTGGCGTTCAAACGCGCCGGCGCCGACATGATCCTGACTTACTTTGCGCCGCAAGTCGCGCGCTGGCTCCAGGCCGCCAAATAGCGCAGATCGGTAATATTGCGCAGCTTGTGGTCGACCCACGGGCTGTTGCGCAAGGAACGCGTCACCCAGAGCGTATGCATACCCAGTCTTTTTGCCATCACCAGATTGGCCAGACTGTCTTCGACCATGATGCATTGATTCGCACGAACCTGCTCTCGCTGTAGCAGCTTGAGAAAGCCCACACGCAGGGGTTTCGGCTGAAAACCGAATGACTCGACGGTATACACGGCATCAAAGAGCTGACGCAATCCAGTCTGCTCAAGTACATCGTACGTATAGCGTCGAGGCGCGTTCGAGAAAATGATGCGGCGGCCGGGTAGGTCGGCGAGCGTATCCGCCAGCGCAGGTGCCGTAATGATCAGCGACCCGAGGTCGTCGAAATTATGCGTTTCGGCCAGAAAGTGATGCGGGTCAACGCCATGATGCCGGATAAGTCCTAACAGGGTGGCGCCATAGCGTTGCCAGTAGTGCTGGCGCAGTGCTGTGGCTGCAGCGTGGTCGAGCGCCAGATGACGCTCGATATAGGCGGTCATCGCCCGGTTGATGTGCGGGAAGATGTGCGGTGTCGCGTGGTGCAGGGTGTCGTCGAGGTCGAACACCCAGACAGGTGCCCGGCCACTCGAGCGTGCCATCGTCTGCGCTGCCTGTGATCAGCTTGAACGGATCATGGTGCCGACCCCATGCTGCGTCAGAATTTCCAGTAACAGCGCATGCGGTACACGGCCATCGATAATGTGAACCCCCTTCACGCCATTACGGGCCGCATCAAGTGCTGAGGAGATCTTGGGCAACATGCCACCGGACAGCGTGCCGTCAGCCACCATGTTGTCGATATCGCGCGGGGTCAGGTCCGTCACGAGATTACCGTCCTTGTCGAGCACGCCCGGTGTGTTGGTCAGTAGTACCAGCTTTTCGGCGCCCAGCACTTCGGCCATCTTGCCGGCAACGACATCGGCGTTGATATTGTAGGTTGCACCATCCGGGCCAAAGCCAATCGGGGCAATGACCGGGATGAAGGCACCCGTGACCAGGTGGTGCACGATCGACGGGTCGATTTGCTGAATGTCGCCGACAAGTCCGATATCGAGCAGCTCGCTCGGGTTGCCCTGTTTCGGCAACATGAGCTTTTTGGCGCGAATCAGGCCGGCATCCTTGCCGGTCAGACCGACCGCCTTGCCACCGTTCTGATTGATGAGGCCAACGATATCCTTGTTCACCTCGCCACCCAGCACCATTTCGACAATGCGCATGGTTTCGGCGTCAGTGACGCGCATGCCCTGGATGAACTCGCCCTTCTTGCCAACTTGCGTCAGCATCTGTTCGATTTGCGGGCCGCCGCCATGAACCACGACCGGATTGAGACCGACCAGTTTCAGAAGCACCACATCGTTGGCGAAAGATTGCTTCAGCCTTTCTTCCGTCATGGCATTGCCGCCATATTTGATGACGATAGTCTTGCCATGAAAGCGCTTCAGGAAGGGCAGTGCTTCTGCAAGGACCTGGGCTTCAAGGGCGATGTTCTCGGGAATTTGAGCGATGTGCATAGAGTGTCCGTCGATCTGGAATGCAGAGAAAATTCGGTGGCGTTGGCGCCGATTGTAGCGAGCCCGCAGAGGATCGCAAAGTTGTATTAGCGGGTTGTGGCGTGGCGCGGCTTTGCGAGCGCCAAAATAGCGTCGCGATTACTGGGAGAAAAACAGGCCGCAGCGGCTTCGGCCCAGGGTTGCCAGCGCCAGGTACGATGCTCGGCCGGGGCGATCCTGATGTCGAGTGGTTGGGGCAGGCAGAGCGAAAATACGCGCTCACGGTTATGCGTCACTTCAGGCGCATAGCGATGCCGCCATTCGGGCATGATGGTGTAGACATTTTCGCCTGGCCAGACGTGCAGCTGTTCGGAGGTGATTTGCAAGCCGGTTTCCTCGTGGACCTCACGCACGGCCGTTTGCAAGAAACTTTCACTGTCTTCGCGGCTACCCGTCACCGACTGCCAGTAGCCAGGGTGCTGAGCGCGCTCCAACATCAGAATTTGCAGATCCGGTGTGTGAATGACCACGAGGACGGATTCTGGGCGCTTGTATCGGTTGCCCGTCATCTCAACCAATCATGGGCAGCAGCGCCACCCCGTCACCGCGCAATCCGATGAAAGCCCAGAAGGGCACTTCCTGATCCTGCCAGAAATGACTGGCAGCTTGAAAGGCCTCTAGCAGTTTCTGGACACCGGTGGGGTCAGTCGCAATCAGGTTGTCGGCATCTTCAACCAGTACCACATAACCATTGGCCGGCAACCACGAGAAATCACACAGCATCTCTGCAAGATCATCAAGGTGCGCCGCTTCGTGCGCCGGGCAGGCGATCGCTTTGGTCAGAATGACCATCGCATCCGCCATACGGGGTGTTTCCGCCAGATCGATGGTCATCAGGTGCAGATCTGCCTGGGCACAGGCGTCGGCCAGTGCATCCATCCCGCCCGGCGTCAGATGATAAATACCCGCCCGCTCATAGTCGGCGAGCAGGCGGGCAAAGGCAGCCGGGTTCACGCGGGCAAAAAGCCGGAAGGGCTAAGTGACTGGTGATTAGGCGGGGTTTTTGGCGTCAGCAGCCGATGGCTGAGCGGGCTGGCGCAGACGGATGTGCAGCTCGCGCAGTTGCTTCTCGTCGACCGGCGATGGCGCGTCGGTGAGCAGACACTGGGCGCGTTGCGTTTTCGGGAAAGCGATCACATCGCGGATCGACTCGGCACCCGTCATCATGGTGACGATACGATCCAGACCGAAGGCCAGGCCACCATGGGGTGGCGCGCCGTACTTCAGTGCGTCGAGCAGGAAGCCGAACTTCTGCTTCTGCTCTTCTTCATTGATGCCGAGCGCGCTGAAGACTTTTTCCTGCACGTCGGCGCGGTGGATACGCACCGAGCCGCCGCCGATTTCCCAGCCGTTCAGCGCGATGTCGTAGGCCTTGGCCAGGCACTTGCCCGGGTCGCTGGCCAGCAGGTCGATGTGCGCATCCTTCGGGCTGGTAAACGGGTGGTGACAGGCGTTCCAGCGCTTGTCGTCTTCGTCGTATTCGAACATCGGGAAATCGACGATCCAGATCGGCGCCCAGATGGTGCCGTTCATGAAGTTCTTTTCGTGACCGATTTTGACGCGCAGGGCACCCAGTGCATCGTTCACCACTTTGGTCTTGTCGGCGCCGAAGAAGATCAGGTCGCCGCTCTGCGCGCCAGTGCGTTCCAGAATAGTCTTGAGCGCGGTCTCGTGCAGGTTCTTGACGATGGGCGATTGCAGGCCGGTTTCGTTCGGTTGCGAGGCATCGTTGACCTTGATGTAGGCCAGGCCCTTGGCACCGTAGATGCCGACAAACTTGGTGTACTCGTCGATTTCACCACGCGATAGCGAGGCGCCACCCGGGATACGCATGGCGGCGACGCGACCACCGGTGGTGGCCGGGCCGCTGAACACCTTGAAGGCGACATCGGCCACGGCATCGGTGACATCGGTCAGTTCCAGCGTCACACGCATGTCGGGCTTGTCCGAACCGAAGCGGCCCATCGCTTCGGCGTAGGCCATCCGCGGGAACGGGTTCGGTAGATCCACGTCGAGCGCATCCTTGAACACATAACGGATCAGGCCTTCCATGAGGCCCATGATTTCTTCTTCACTCAGGAACGAAGTCTCGATATCAACCTGGGTAAATTCGGGTTGGCGATCAGCGCGCAGATCTTCGTCGCGGAAGCATTTGACGATCTGGTAGTAACGATCAAAACCGGCCACCATCAGCAGCTGCTTGAACAACTGTGGCGACTGCGGTAGCGCGAAAAACTGACCATCGTGCACACGTGAGGGCACCAGGTAATCGCGAGCACCTTCCGGTGTCGACTTGGTGAGCATCGGCGTTTCGATATCGATGAAACCGTGGTCGTCGAGATAGCGGCGGAAGGCGCGCGCCACGCGGTAGCGCAGCTGCAGATTCTTCTGCATGGCCGGACGACGCAGATCGATCACGCGGTGCGTCAGACGCACCGTTTCCGACAGGTGCTCGTCATCGACCTGGAACGGTGGGGTGACGGACGGGTTGAGCACTTCGATGTCGTGACATAGCACCTCGATGCCGCCGGAGGCCAGTGTGGTGTTTTCCGTACCGGACGGACGCGGGCGCACTTTGCCGGTGATCTTCAGGCAGAACTCGCCGCGCACGGATTCGGCAATCTGGAACATCTCCGGGCGATCCGGGTCGCACACGACCTGCGCCAAACCGCTGCGGTCGCGCAGATCGATGAAGATCACGCCGCCATGGTCGCGGCGGCGATGCGCCCAGCCAGCAAGGGTAACGATCTGTTCGTTGAGCGAAGGGTTGAGGTCGCTACAGTAGTGGGTACGCATGGGAGTTGGTGCTTTTCTTTTAGGGTGGAAATTAGTCGCCGACGTAGGTGTCAGCGGATTGGCTGGACGAGGCGTCCGAAGTTTTGGTGGGCAGCGTGCTCGGAGAAACCACGCCCATCGAGATCAGGTACTTGAGTGCATCCTCGACCGACATATCGAGTTCAATGACATCAGTACGCGGCACCATCAGGAAGAAACCGGAAGTTGGGTTGGGTGTT
Source organism: Rhodocyclaceae bacterium (assembly GCA_018883265.1). Classification (GTDB taxonomy): domain Bacteria; phylum Pseudomonadota; class Gammaproteobacteria; order Burkholderiales; family Rhodocyclaceae; genus Fluviibacter. Next base: position 19,391 of record VEQK01000024.1, read on the forward strand.
GTCGGCACGTAGAGGCTGATCATGCCGTCGCCCAGATGTCCGGCGATCTCGCCGCCGGGGGTGCCGGTCAGAAAGCCGATGGTCCAGCTACCCTGGCGCGGGTATTGCACCAGCACCGCCTGACGAAAGGCCTGACCGGATGGTGAAAAAACAGTATCGGAAATTTGTTTGACGCTTTGATAGACCGAGCGGACTACCGGTATCCGCTGCAACAGCGCCTCCCACCAGCGCACGAGACGCTGACCAATGAAGTTGGCCGTGAGCAGACCGGTGATGAAGACGATGAGCAGCGTGAGAACCGCGCCAAGACCGGGAATATTGAAGCCGAACAGGATGCGGGGATGCCATTCGGTCGGCAGCAGCATGATGGATTGATCCATCATGCCCAGAATGAAGGACAGCACCCAGATCGTGATGCCCAGGGGCGCCCAGATCAGCAAGCCGGTAATGAAGTAGCGTTTCACAGGTCGTTGGAAGCGGTATGGAACCCGCCGGGATTCGTCAAACCCTTGATTATAGCGAACCCGAGCCATTTACGGGCGGCAGACGACCGCTCTGCTACCGCCCGAATCAGAGGACGCTGCCGAGCTGGAAGATGGGCAGATACATCGCGATGACAAGACCGCCGATGAGCCCACCCAGAATCAGCATCAGGAGCGGCTCCATGAGTGTTCCGAGCAGCGCCACGGATTCGTCCACTTCGCGGTCGTAGATGTCGGCCACCTTGTTGAGCATCGCGTCGAGTGTTCCCGATTCCTCGCCTATCGATACCATCTGAACCAGCAACGGAGAGAACACCGCCTGCCGGGCCAGGCTTACCGTCAGGCTGTCGCCTTGCCGGATGCGTTCGCGCAGGAGGCAGCTGGCGTCCCGGTAAAGCCGGTTGCCCGTCGAGTCGCCGGCGGGTTCAAGGGCTTCCAGCAGGGGAATGCCGGCCCCGTACAGGCTGGCCAGCGTCCGGCTCCATCGGGCCAGTGCAGCCCGTCGCAGCAGCGAGCCTGCAACCGGCAGTCTGAGCTGCCAGCGATCGGTGGTCATCTGCCAGGACGGCGTTTGTTGCCAGATTCGCATGAGGCCATACCCGAGACCGCCCAGAACCAGGAGGACTGGTAAACCGAAGTCGCGGAGAAGGCCTGAGCCATCTATGATCAGCCGAGTGGGCAGGGGCAGGTTTGCCCCGAAGCTCCGGAAACTCTCTTCAAAGGTGGGCACAACATAAACCAGCAAGAGCACGGTAATCATCAGGGCGGTCGAAAGTATGGCCAATGGATAGGTCAGGGCGCCTCGCAATTTGCCGCGAATGGCCAGCATTTTCTCCTCATAGTCGGCAATTCGGCCCAGCATCTCGTCCAGACGCCCTGACTGCTCTCCGGCGGCGATCAGCGTGCAGGTCAGCGCGTTAAAGTTTTCCGGGTGTCTGGCCAGGGCGACCGAAAGTGCGGCACCGGTCTGCACGTCGGACCGGACCTGAAGCAGCAAGTGCGTGGCAGAGGGGTTTTCCTGGCTGCGGGCGATGATGTCCATTGCGGCGAGAATCGGTACACCGGCTCGAATCAGCGTTGCCAGTTGTCGCAAGAGAAAACAGACGGTCTTGGGCGGGATCCGGGGGCGCCGTCGGCGGGTGCGTCCTACCCGGGTGGGCGTGATGCCCTGACGTCGCAACTCGATGCGTGCTCGAACCTCGCTGTTCGCCATCAACTCCCCGTTGAGCGACGTCCCGTTACTGCTGATTCCTGCCCAGCGGAATCGCAGCATCTTCGGGGAGGTCGGGCTGCGCGGCGGGTTGAACTCAGTCATCGGTTGCCGCCAGAACTTCGTCCAGCGATGTGTCCCCCGCCATGACTTTATCAAGCCCCGCGTGGCGCAGATCGGCGATACCTTCTAGGCGCGCCTGGCGAGCGATGTCTAGGGTGCTGCCATTGTCGAGAATGATCTGTTGCAGCATCGGGCTGACAGGCAGGACCTCGAAAATGCCGAGTCGGCCGCGAAACCCGGTCTGCCGGCATTTTGGGCAGCCCGCGGGCAGATAGATCGGTCGAGCGCCCGTGGTCAGCGATTCAACATCGGCCTCCGCAAAGCCGGCAGCGCGCAAAACTTCCGGATCGGGCGATGCATGGACGGTTTTGCAGTCACAGAGCCGGCGGATCAGTCGCTGGGCGATAATTAGAAGTACGCTACCCGCCACGTTGAATGCCGGAAGACCCAGCTGTCGCAGTCGTTCCAGGCTGGCCGGTGCTGAACGGGTATGGAGCGTGGAGAGCACCAGGTGGCCGGTTTGTGCAGCTTTCACGGCGATATCGGCCGTCTCGAAATCACGGATTTCCCCCACCATCAGGATGTCCGGATCCTGCCGCATAAAAGCGCGCAGCGCGGTGGCAAAGGTCAGCCCGATGCGTTCGTCAATGTTGACCTGATTGATGCCGGATACCGGGATCTCAACCGGGTCTTCCGCTGTCGCGATATTGACCCCTGGTTGGTTGAGCTCATTCAGGCAGGCGTAGAGTGATACGGTCTTTCCGGAACCGGTCGGGCCTGTTACCAGAATCATGCCGCTAGGCTGGTGGATGGCTCGTAACAGTGCAGCCCGTTGTCCCTCTGCCATGCCGAGCTGGTCGATCGAGCGCCGTGCATTCTGCCGATCCAGAATACGCAGGACGATTTTTTCACCGTACAGCGTCGGCATGGTGCTGATCCGAAAGTCGACCGGGTCGCCATCGTCCGTTTCGACGCGCAGCTGGCCGTCCTGCGGTAATCGTTTTTCGGCGATGTTCAGTCGCGACAACACCTTGAGGCGGGAGGCCAGCATACTGCGAATTTCGGCGGGGGGTGTTTCGGCATCCTGGAGCAGGCCATCGACCCGGAAGCGGATGCGGTAGCTGGTTTCGAAGGGCTCGAAGTGGATATCCGAAGCGTCGCTGGCGACTGCCTCGGAAAGAATGCGATGCAAAAAACGCACTGCGGGCGCGTCATCTACACCGATAGGGTTGGTGGTATCGCCGGCGCCGGTACTAGAGGCAGTTTCTGTGCCGTGCGTGATCGATTGTGCGTATAGCGTTGCGACGCGTGCACTGGCGGCCGCGAGTTCACGACAGTCGGCAACCAGGGGGACGATGCCAAGACCGGATTGAAATCGGGCGAGGCTGATCAGCGCATCATCAGTGGGGTCTGCCATGGCTATCGACAATTGCCGGTCACGCCGATCGATGGCCAGAAAACGTGGATCGCCATACAGCGTTGGAGGCAGCGTCGCCATGGGTTCGGTGGCGGCCAAGCTGGCAGGATCCACCTGGACAAAACCGAAGGTCTGACTAATAAACGCTGCTAGCGACGCGCTGTCGATGACGCCGGCCTGCACCAGCTCATCGGGCAGACTGGTTCGTCGTTGTGTCGCACGGTTCTCGGATCTCTCGACGATCTCGGCGCTTAATCGCCCGCTTTTGATGAGTGCGCGGGCGAGGGCGGTCATAAGCTACGGTCGAGCAGTACTTCCAGTACAAACCGGCTGCCCACATAAGCGAGGAGCAGTGAGATAAACCCGGCAATCGTCCAACGTGTGGCCTTCTGGCCGCGCCAGCCGCGCAAGTGACGACCCAGTAACAAAGCGCCAAAGATCAGCCAGGAGAGCAGGGCGAAAATGGTTTTGTGGTCGGCCCGAATCCATTGTCCATGGAACTGTTCCGACACGAGCAGGCCGGTTGCCAGCGAGCCCGTAAGCAGCAGGAAGGCAATGCCCAGCATGCGAAACAGCAGGTTTTCCATGCGCAACAGCGGTGGAAACCGACGTTCGGCGGTCAGACGTTCCGGGTGATGCAGGTCACGTTCGGCCACCCAGAGCAGACAGGCCTGCAGCGTTGCAAGCAGGAAAACGCCATAAGCCAGCATGGCCAGAATAAAGTGGACCCGAAACAGCAGTGAATCGATGTGAACCAATGGGTGTTCGGCCGGAAAGATCAACGGCAGGAGCACGCCGGCAGCGGTGGTCGGCAGAATGAGCGCCAACAGGCCGCGCTGTCGATGCGCCAGACTTTCAAAGCCATGGAGCACCACAGCCAGCCAGAGTATCACCGAGATGGCCAGCGCGAAGGAAAAGCGAACGGTGCCGCCGCCAAACATATCAAGATACAAGGCGCCTGCATGAGTGGCCAATGCAAAACCAAACAATACTGGAGAGACCCCGGCCGAGGCCTGCCCCCCATGCGAGGCACGACTGCCGATGGTTGCTTGCGCGAGACGAGCACCCGACTGAGCCGCAACCTGACGCAGCACCTGCCAGCTCAGCAGGCCATAAGTCAGTGCGGCAACGAGGGTCAACAGGGTAGAAAGCGAGAGCGACATCGGGGGTGGGCGATAGAAAACGAGGAGGGAAACGATACAATCAAGGGTGAAGAATCCCATTTATATCACGGTGGGGTGGCGATTGACCAAGAAGCGACAGGACGGCCGCCACCCGCCGCAACGACCGACACGCTGGAACATTCATGCTGGAAAACCTGACACAACGCCTGAGCCGCGTTGTCAAAACGATGCGCGGTGAAGCGCGCATGACCGAAGCCAATATCGGCGATGCGTTGCGCGAAGTACGTATGGCCCTGCTGGAAGCAGATGTGGCGCTGCCCGTCGTCAAGGACTTTGTGACGCAGGTCAAGGAAAAGGCGCTGGGTGAAGAGGTTGTTGGTTCGCTGACGCCGGGCCAGGCCTTTGTGGGGGTTGTGCACGAGCAGCTCAAGCAATTGATGGGCGAGGCTCAGGTGCCGCTGGCGCTTAACCAGCAACCGCCAGCTATTATTCTTATGGCAGGTCTGCAGGGCGCGGGTAAGACCACCACCGTGGGTAAGCTGGCACGCTGGCTCAAGCAGCACCACAAAAAGAAGGTCATGGTCGTTTCCTGTGACGTTTACCGTCCTGCGGCGATCGAGCAGTTAAAACATGTGGCCGGTCAGGTTGGCGCCGAGTTTTTTCCATCGTCGCCGGATCAGAAACCCGCAGATATTGCCGCAGCGGCCGTCGACTGGGCGCGCAAGCACCACGAAGAGGTTCTGATCGTCGATACGGCCGGCCGTCTGGCGATCGACGAAGCCATGATGGCCGAAATCAAGGCGCTTCACGCCCAGCTCAACCCGATTGAAACGCTGTTTGTGGTGGATGCCATGCTGGGTCAGGATGCCGTCAATACCGCCAAGGCTTTCAATGAGGCTCTGTCGCTGACCGGTGTGGTGTTGACCAAACTGGACGGCGATGCGCGCGGCGGTGCGGCTTTGTCAGTGCGTGCAGTGACCGGGAAACCGATCAAATTTGTCGGTGTCGCCGAAAAGCTCGATGGCCTGGAGCCGTTCTATCCGGATCGCATGGCCTCCCGGATTCTGGGTATGGGCGATATTCTGTCGCTGGTCGAAGCTGCCTCGCAGCAGGTGGATATGGATCAGGCCGCCGCCATGGCGCAGAAGATCAAATCCGGCAAGGGTTTTGATCTGAATGATTTCCGGGCGCAGGTCGCGCAGATGCGCCAGATGGGCGGCATGTCGGCGCTGATGGACAAGCTCCCCGCCAAGTTTGCCGAGGCTGCGGCCAATATGCCGGCGGGCAGCGATGACAAGATGGCGCGCCGCATTCAGGGCATCATTGACAGCATGACGCCCGGAGAGCGGAGCAACCCGGAACTCATTAAAGCCAGCCGCAAGCGCCGAATTGCCACGGGAGCCGGCGTGCAGGTACAGGATGTGAACCGCCTGCTGAATCAGTTTGAACAGACGCAGAAAATGATGAAGCAGTTCGGCAACATGTTCAAAGGCAAAGGCGGCATGATGAAGATGATGAGAGGCGCTAAATCGATGTTCGGCGGCAAGCTGCCATTTTAAACCGACTGCGCCGCCCCAGAGCGTTGTCGCGCGGTGCTCGTTCTCTCGCCTATCCGTTCGATAAGTCTCGTTCGCTGCGCTCCGGGCGCCTAGCCCCGGAGCGGCTCGTGACTGTTTAGCCTGCGTTTAGTTGATTACGTAGGTAATCCACGACACCCGCCCGATCAATCATCGTCGCTTCGGCGTCGCGGCGGCCTTTGGCCTCGATCTGGCCGGCGGCCAGGCCCTTCTCGCCAACCACCAGACGTTGCGGGATGCCAATCAATTCCATATCGGCAAACATTACGCCGGGGCGTTCGTTGCGATCATCGAGCAATACATCAAAGCCGGCAGCGATCAGTTCTTCGTAAAGCGCGTTGGCGGCCTGCTGGATCGCCGGTGACTTGTGATACCCCATCGGCACAATTGCCACGGTAAACGGCGCGATGGCGGCCGGAAAGGCGATGCCCTTGTCGTCATTGTTCTGTTCGATGGCGGAACCGACGATACGGGTGACACCGATGCCGTAACAACCCATTTCCATGACTTCACTCTTGCCTTCCTCACTGAGGAAGGTGCAGCCCAGCGCTTCGGCATATTTGGTACGCAGCTGGAAGATGTGACCGACTTCGATACCGCGCACGATGTCGATGACACCCTTGCCGTCCGGGGAAGGATCGCCAGCCACGACGTTGCGGATATCGGCCACTTCCGGCTCCGGCAGGTCGCGACCAAAGTTCACGCCAGTGAGGTGCATGTCATATTCGTTGGCACCGCAGGCAAAGTCGGCCATCACGGCAACGGTACGGTCCGCGATGACGCGGATGCCGGCTTTGACGCCGACCGGGCCGATAAAGCCGGGGATACAGCCGAGTGCTTCTTTGACCTCCTCTTCACGGGCAAAGCGAAAAGCGCCGATGCCATCGATCTTGCCGGCTTTGATTTCGTTAAGTTCGTGATCGCCACGCAGCAGCAGTAGTACCAGACCACCATTGCCGCCCTCGGGCAGCTCGGGCACGATGGCCAGCGTTTTGACGAGACCCGACAACGGAATATTCAGCGCCTGGGCCACGTCTTCGCAGCGGGATTTTTTCGGCGTCGCGACGCTAGTCATGGTTGCGCTAGCGGCAGGGCGCGGCGTGTTCGGGGCCAGGGCTTCGGCCAGTTCGACATTGGCGGCAAAGTCAGAGGTCGGGCAGAACGCGATATCGTCTTCGCCCGAATCGGCCAGCACATGAAATTCGTGCGAGCCGGTGCCGCCGATGGAGCCGGTGTCGGCCGCCACGGCACGGAAACGCAGGCCGAGGCGGGTAAAGATGCGGCTGTAGGTGTCGTACATGACGCGGTATTCGCGCTGCAGATCTTCAAAACTGGTGTGGAACGAGTAACCGTCCTTCATCAGGAACTCGCGGCCGCGCATCACGCCGAAGCGTGGGCGGATCTCGTCGCGGAACTTGGTCTGGATCTGGTACAGGTGCAGCGGCAACTGGCGGTAGCTCTTGATTTCCTTGCGCACGAAATCGGTGACGACTTCCTCGTGGGTTGGACCGATGACAAATTCGCGCTGGTGGCGATCCTTGAAGCGCAGCAGTTCCGGGCCGTACTGTTCGCCACGACCGGATTCCTGCCACAATTCAAAGGGTTGCACGGCCGGCATGAGCAGCTCCAGCGCCCCGGCACGGTTCATCTCGTCACGCACAATGGCCTCTACTTTGCGTAGCGTGCGCAGCCCCAACGGGGTCCAGGTATAAATGCCCGAGGCCAGGCGGCGGATCAGGCCAGCCCTCAGCATCAGTTTCTGGCTGATGACTTCGGCGTCCGCCGGGGCTTCTTTGAGGGTGGTGATCAGAAACTGGGATGAGCGCATAAAAGAACCTAAAGGCAGGCGGCGGGCAGCATGCTTAAGCTTTGCCAACTGCAGAATGAAGCGGAAAACCGGCATTTTAGCGGAACCCGGCTTTCGTCTGTTGGGTGGATGTGCCAGAATCAGGGCAATTTCAAATTAACGCAGGTGATTTATGCTAGACCGTGAAGGCTACCGCCCCAACGTCGGCATCATTCTCTGCAATGCACGTAATCAGGTTTTCTGGGGAAAGCGCGTCAAGGAACACGCCTGGCAGTTTCCGCAGGGTGGGATCAAGCGCGGGGAATCCCCCGAGGTCGCGATGTACCGTGAGTTGCAGGAAGAGGTGGGTCTCGCACCCGAGCACGTCAAGATCCTTGGCCGTACCAAGGACTGGCTGCGCTACGAGGTGCCCGAACAGTGGATCCGTCGGGAATGGCGCGGCAACTATAAAGGTCAGAAGCAGATCTGGTATCTGCTTCGGTTGACCGGTGGGGATCATCACGTCCAGCTACGGGCGACGACGCATCCGGAATTCGATGCCTGGCGCTGGAGCCCCTACTGGGTGCCGCTGGAAACCGTGGTCGAGTTCAAACGTAACGTCTATAACCTGGCGCTGGCCGAGCTGGAGCCGTTCCTCAACGCGGATCGTTTGCGTCATCCGGCCATTGGCCGGCGCGGCCGGCGTGCGCCGCCATCGGTTCAAGTCGGCTCAGGGGAGGTTGCAAGCAACGAATCGTCGGTCGAGGTGTGTGTTGTTGCGGCCACAGAGGGGGGCGTATGACGCGTTGGCGTCTATGGTTTGCGGGATTTGCCGGCATGGCCCTGGCCGGCAGTGCTTGGGCCGCAGTCGAATGTGACACACGGAAATATTACGAGTGTTACGACTATCAGGAATCTGAAGACGACAAGAAGGTCTGGCAGGAAGAAAAATACAAACTCCCTGCGGCGCCAGATATGGATAAGTTGATTCCTTTCGAGGTCAATGTGTCGAACGCCAACCGCTTTCTGGTGGATCCAGCCAGTGTGTCGGTTGGTAGCGATGGCGTAGTCCGTTTTACGGTGGTTATCGAATCCAATGGCGGGGCGCGCACAGTCAACTATGAAGGCCTGCGTTGCAAAACCCGCGAGCGGCGTCTGTACGCCTTTGGCCAGAAGGACGGCACCTGGGTCGAGAGTCAGGGATCCTCCTGGATTCTGATGCAGAAACAGCAGCATAAGATGCACAATGCCTATCCGGCCGTGCTGGCCTATGATTATTTCTGTCTGGATCTTGAGCCGCCACCGAGCGCGGAAGTCGCTGTCGAGCGCTTGAGATCCGGGCCGGCAACCACATCATCAAGGTTGAATCCATGAACGTTGATCACTTCATCATCGAGGCAGACAAGGTTCTGCGCACCCTGTTTGCGTCGCAGAGCAGCGTCCGCCCGCATCCGGATGCGGGCCTACCCGAGGCTGAGTTGTCGGAAACTGAGCGCCGCCATGTGGCCGGCCTGATGCGGGTGAATCATAGTGGCGAGGTCTGTGCACAGGCCCTGTATCAGGGTCAGGCGCTGACTTCTCGCGATCCGGCCGTGCGTGATGCCCTGCGCGAAGCGGCACATGAAGAGGTTGAGCATCTGGCCTGGACCGAGCAACGACTGCGCGAACTGGGAAGTCACACAAGCTTTCTCAACCCGCTCTGGTATGTCGGCTCGCTGACGCTGGGAGTCGTGGCAGGTAAGTTAGGCGACCGCTGGAACCTGGGATTTCTGGCCGAAACCGAGAAGCAGGTGACGGCGCACCTCGAGAGCCACCTGGATCGATTGCCCGAATCCGATGAAAAAAGCGCCGCAATTATTCGTCAGATGGCGATCGACGAAACTTCCCATGCCCACACAGCAGAGGCATTAGGAGCGGCACAGTTTCCGCCGGTGATCAAACAGCTGATGCAACAGACCTCCAGGCTGATGACCAGCCTGTCCTACCGCGTATAACAGGGCGCTGCGCTAACGTTTAGCCGCCATTCTGGCCAGCGGCGTCCTTGAGTTCCAGATCCCAGGAGATTTCGGCCGTTGCACCCAGCATGGCGGTGGCCGAGCAGTACTTGTCCTTGGAGAGCGTGACGGCGCGTTCCACGGCTTCGGGTTTCAGACCATGACCTGTCACCACAAAATGCAGGTGAAGCTTGGTAAAAACCTTGGGGTCCGTCTCGGCGCGCTCGGCCTTGAGGATCACCTCGCAGCCCGTCACCGGATGGCGGCCACGCTTGAGAATCATCACCACATCGAAGGCCGTGCAGCCACCGGCCCCCGCCAGCATCATTTCCATGGGGCGGGGCGCCAGATTCCGGCCACCGGCATCCGGCGGCCCATCCATCGTCACCATATGGCCGCTGCCGGTTTCGGCAATAAAGGTCATGTGTTCAGTCCAGACGACGCGGCATTCCATGGTATTGAGGCTCCAGAAGGGCAGGTGAGTAAGGCGATTGCGTGATTGTAAGGCCAAATGACGCAGTGCGATGGAATTGCCGGCGCCGGGTGCGTGGCCTTTGCCGACCTATTAATGCTGCGCCGCACAACTGGGCCGGCCGTTTATTCCAATGGCATTTTGTGAGAAGGTCGGGCGCGTCGTTTAAGCCTTTGTTAATTATTAGGTACTTGCGCAACTGTTTGATAAACAGAGGTTTCCTGCAATTGCTAAAATATTTTATTGCAACACAGCAAAATAGCTTGATTTTTTGGGGTGAGGGCTATACATTGACCGTGTAAGCCGAGCGTAAGGATTGATCGCGTTCGCAAGATTGTCTCCTCCACCCTCCTCCTTTGGTGTGGATTTGCGCGGAACCACTTGTGTGGCTCCGCGCTTTTTTTTGCCAAGCCACGACTGGCCGGCGCAGCAGGGCTTCACGGCAAGTTCGCGGGGTGCTTGACGCGAGCTTTGAACTGTTGCTAAAATCTTCGTTTTCCCAAATTCCGCGCCTCCTAGGGCGCCACGGAAGTGCAAAGATGAAAACCTTTTCCGCCAAGCCGCATGAAGTCCAGCGCGACTGGTTCGTCGTTGACGCCACGGACAAAGTCCTGGGCCGCGTTGCCAGCGAAGTCGCACGCCGCCTGCGTGGCAAGCATAAGCCAGTCTATACCCCGCACGTTGATACCGGTGACTTCATCGTTATCGTGAACGTAGAGAAACTGCGTGTTACGGGTAACAAAGCCGAAGACAAGAAGTATTTCCGCCACTCGGGTTACCCGGGCGGTATTTACGAAACCACGTTTGGCAAGATGCAACAGCGTTTCCCGGAGCGTGCTCTGGAAAAGGCCGTTAAAGGCATGCTGCCGAAGGGTCCGCTGGGCTACGCCATGATCAAAAAGCTCAAGTGCTACGCCGGCGCCACTCATCCGCACACCGCCCAGCAACCGAAAACGCTGGAAATCTAAGAGGTTTTTATGGCTGAACAACAATACTACGGTACAGGTCGTCGCAAGAGCGCTGTCGCTCGTGTCTACCTGAAGCGCGGCAAGGGCAACATCGTTGTCAACGGCAAGCCGGTCGATATTTTCTTCTCGCGTGAAACGGGTCGCATGGTCGTCCGTCAGCCGCTGGAACTGGTTGAGCACGTCAACACGTTTGACATTAACGTGAACGTCGTTGGTGGCGGTGAGTCGGGTCAGGCCGGCGCGGTTCGCCACGGTATCACCCGCGCACTGATTCAGTACGACGCCGAACTAAAGTCGGCTCTGTCGAAGGCTGGTTTCGTGACCCGCGATGCGCGTGAAGTTGAGCGTAAGAAGGTCGGTCTGCACAGCGCCCGTCGCCGTAAGCAGTTCTCGAAGCGTTAATGTTTTGATATATCTGGGCCTAGCCCGGATGTATGGCCAGTTAGCTCAGTTGGTAGAGCAGCGGATTGAAAATCCGCGTGTCCTTGGTTCGATTCCGAGACTGGCCACCAGTA
>VEQK01000053.1 GCA_018883265.1 Rhodocyclaceae bacterium
GGGTGGAACTGCCAGAATTCCATGTCTTCGAGCGGGATACCGGCACGCACCGCCATACCCAGACCGTCGCCGGTATTGATGAAGGCATTGGTCGACGAGGCGTAGATACGACCGGCACCGCCCGTTGCGAAGATCACGGCACGGGCGTGGAAGATCGAGACTTCACCGGTTTCCATATCCAGCGCAGTCACACCCACTACAGCGCCCGAGTCGTCACGGATCAGGTCCAGCGCCATCCACTCCACGAAGAACTGGGTGTTAGCGCGGACGTTACGCTGATACATGGCGTGCAGCATGGCGTGACCGGTACGGTCGGCCGCGGCACACGAACGGTTGACCGGCTTTTCGCCGAAGTTCTGCGAGTGACCGCCAAACGGACGCTGGTAGATCTTACCGTTGTCCAGACGGTCAAATGGCATGCCGTAGTGTTCGAGTTCGACGACACACTCGGTGGCTTTACGCACCATGAATTCAATGGCGTCCTGGTCACCCAGCCAGTCCGACCCCTTGACGGTGTCGTACATGTGCCACATCCAGTGGTCTTCGTTCACGTTGCCCAGCGGGGCAGCCACGCCACCCTGAGCAGCAACGGTGTGCGAACGGGTCGGGAACACTTTGGTCAGGACAGCGGTCTTCAGACCGGCTTCGGCTACCTGGAGGGCGGCACGCAGGCCCGAACCACCGGCGCCAACGATTACAACATCATACTTATGAACAGGGATGCTCATCTTTACAGGCTCCACAGAATCTTGCTGGCCCAACCGGCATAACCGATCAGAACGGCGATAGTCAGGACATGCAGCGACAGGCGCAGGCCGGTCGGCTTGATGTAGTCCATCCACAGGTCACGGATACCGATCCAGGCGTGATAGAAAAGGCTCAGGAAGAACAGGAAGGTCACGAACTTCATGAAGCCATTGGCGAAGATGCCACGCCAGGCGTCCACAGTACCGGGTTGAACGGCCAGCACGGCCACCAGGAAAATCACCGTGTACACCGCCATCAGCACAGCCGTTGCGCGCTGGGCAATCCAGGTGGTGAGGCCGTAGTGGGCCCCGACAACGTTACGTTTCATTACCACAGCAGTGTCCCCCCAATGATTGCGGTGAGCGTCAGGCTGATGATCAGCACCAGACCGGCCGACTTACGGGCCGACGGCAGATCGATGCCGATGTGCCAGTCAAGCAGCAGAAAACGGATACCGGCACAGAAGTGATGCAGGTAGGCCCAGATCAGGCCTAGCAGCACCAGCTTGCCGATCGGGTTGTTCACCACGGCCTGAACCGAGGCAAAACCCTCGTCGCTCAGGCTCCACTGGAACAACGCCAGAATCAGCGGCAGACACAGGAAAATGCCAACGCCACTGACACGGTGCAGGATGGAAACCTTACCAGGCAGGGGCAGGCGGATCGTAGACAGGTCCAGATTTTTGGGACGCTGCTTCTTTTTGATGGCTAACTCTGTCATGTGTTTTCCTTCTATCGAGACAACCCGGAGTTTGCGATTGTAGCCGAAGCGCAACCGGTTGGAATCCCCCCGACCCCGCTTTTCATCAGGTTTTTTTCAATAACAAACATGCGGCAGCGCAACAGAATTTGCGGCAAGACAAAAACAACCGATGAACGCCTAACCCAACTCATTGAAATAATGATGATTCAGCGTGGAATAGAGACCGCGGCGCCACTCTGCCGGACGATTGCCATAGGTGTAGGCCGTGCGTTCAACACTCAGCAACGGTGTACCCGTGTCGATACCGAGTAGCTCTGCGGCCACAGGATCAGCTGCAACGGCTCTGATCTTTTCTTCGGCCCGCACCATGCGCACGCCAAACAATGATTCAAACAGCGTGTAAAGCGAACGATCGGAGGCGCGCAACTGATCCAGCGTGAGATTAGGAAACAGATCCGCCGGCAGGTAGATCTCGTCGACGACCACCGGCTGTCCGTCAAAACGCAGGATCCGGCGCAATTGCAACACGGGATCGCCGTGTTTGATGGCCAGCGCTTTGGCCACTTCCTGCCCGGCACGCAGACTCTGACACTCTAACGGTTCACTCCGTGAGCGCGGCACGGTGCCGTCATCGGGGATCAGACGCAGAAAGCGAAAGAAAGCCCGCGGATCGGCATGGGTGGCGACGAAGGTGCCCTTCCCCTGCCGACGCACTAGCAAATGCTCCGACGCAAGCTCATCGATGGCCCGGCGCACCGTCCCCTGGCTCACTTCAAAACGTGCAGCCAACTCCATTTCGCTGGGGATCATCTCGCCGGGCTGCCATTCACGGTCGGCCAGGGCCTGCACGATGAGATCCTGAATCTGGCGATACAGCGGACGAAAGGCCGGCACCGATGCCGGGACAGTTGCAAAAGAAGCCATGTCGCTATTTCATCACAATTTCGTCACGGATGCCCGGACGTACCTGCCCCCTGTGTTGACGCATCGCGGATTGACAGTAACCTGCCTCACTAATACCATCGAACAGTTTCATCCACACTTACAATTTCGAGGAGTCCTCTATGTCCAAAGCGCCTATGCGCGTCGCCGTCACCGGCGCCGCTGGTCAGATCGGTTATAGCCTGCTGTTCCGTATTGCTTCCGGCGAAATGCTGGGCAAGGATCAGCCCGTCATTCTTCAGCTACTGGATCTGCCGCAAGCCCAGAAGGCCGTGCAAGGCGTCATGATGGAGCTGGACGACTGCGCCTTCCCGCTGCTGCAAGGCATGATCGCCACCGATGACCCGAACGTCGCGTTCAAAGACGCTGACGTCTGCCTGCTGGTCGGCGCCCGTCCGCGCGGCCCGGGCATGGAGCGCGCTGATCTGCTGCAAGCTAACGGCGCCATCTTCACCGTTCAGGGCGAAGCCATCGCCAAGAACGCCAAGGAAGACGTCAAGGTGCTGGTCGTGGGCAACCCCTGTAACACCAACGCCCTGATCGCCGCTGCTGCCGCCAAGAAGGTTGGTCGCACCAATCCGAACAACTACCACGGCATGCTGCGTCTGGACCACAACCGCGCGCTGACCCAGCTGGCTCAGAAGACCGGCCGTCCGGTCTCGTCGCTGAAGAAGCTGGTCGTGTGGGGCAACCACTCGCCGACAATGTACGCCGACTACCGTTTCTGTACCTCCAACGGTGACAGCGTCAAGGCACTGGTCAACGACGCCGTCTGGAACAACGACGTGTTCCTGCCGACCGTTGGCAAGCGCGGCGCCGCCATCATCGACGCCCGCGGTCTGTCGTCGGCTGCTTCGGCTGCCAACGCCGCGATCGATCACATCCGTGACTGGCACCTGGGTTCGGATGAATGGGTCACCATGGGTATTCCGGCACCGGCCGACAACGGCTACGGCATTCCGGAAGGCATCGTCTTCGGCTTCCCGTGCGAGTGCAAGGGTGGCAAGTTCACCCTGATCAAGGGCCTTGAAATCGACGAGTACTCGAAGGGTAAGATCGCTGCCACCCTGAAGGAACTGACCGACGAGAAGGAAGCCGTCGCGTCGATGCTCTAATCGCGCGTGCCGTCTTTCTGACGGACCTGCACAAAGGGGTCACGCTTGCGTGGCCCTTTTTCCTTTATCCTGTCACCTTTTAGCCTCCGCTTGATTGCCCCCTATCATGACGCAAGACAACGCCACCCTGACACCCGACGAAGTGCTTTTTCCGGGTGAAAAACCCTTTCCGGTGCTGCCCGCCGTGGACCACTACTGCGGTTCCGAGAAGCTGATGAAAAAAGCGATGGCGCTCCAGGCTGAGATCGCGGCGGAATACGGCCCTCTGGCCATGGACATTACCTGCGACTGCGAGGATGGCGCGGCGGCGGGCAACGAGAAGGCGCACGCCGAACTCTGCGTAGCTATGATCAACTCCGGCGACAACCAGTTCGGTCGCGTCGGCGCCCGCATTCACGATGTGACACACGACCACTGGCAGGATGATCTGGAAATTCTGATTGGCGGCGCCGGCAACCGGTTGCCTTTTATTACGCTCCCCAAGCCGCGTGATGTCGAAGACGTTCGTGTCTTTCTCAACGCGCTACGTGCTGCCGAGCAACGGCATGGCATCCAGAAGCCGATCCCCGCGCATGTACTCATCGAAACACACGGTGCCCTGCATCAGGTCTGGGATATTGCGGCGCTGGACGGTATCGAGTCACTGGACTTCGGCGTGATGGATTTCGTCTCCGGTCACTTTGGCGCCATTCCCGGCAGCGCCATGCGCAGCCCGGGTCAGTTCGATCACCCGCTCGTCCGTCGCGCCAAGCTGGAAATCTCCAGCGCTGCACTGGGCCACGGTAAAGTGCCCACGCATAACGTGACCACGGAACTTTCCGATCTCGAATACATCCGCCGCGACGCCGATCGCGCCCGCCAGGAGTTTGGTTATCTACGCATGTGGAGTATTCACCCCGTGCAGATTCGTCCGATTCTGGACGCCATGAGCCCGGACTATTCCGAGGTGCAGGATGCCGCAGAAATCATCACTGCTGCCGCCGATGCCGACTGGGGTCCGATCCGCCATAACGGCAAGCTACAGGATCGCGCCGCTTACCGTTATTACTGGACATTGCTCAAGCGAGCCCGCACGACCGGTGTACCGCTCCCCGCCGGCATTGCCGAGCGTTTCTTTAACGCCTGATAACGCCAACGATCAACCAGACGCCCCAACCGCATGACGCACGATACAAGCAAAGACACCGACATCGCCCTGATCGAATTCAAGGGCACCACCCTGCCCGTTCTCGCTATTACGCTGCGGAGCCTGGAACCGACCGAACTGGCCACCGCTAGTGGCGCCCTGTTTGGCGACGGGGGCTTCTTCGACGGCGACCTGGCCGTGCTGGATCTGAGCCAGCTCGTGGTCTGGCCTGAACGCATCGACTGGGCTGTCATCATCGACTTGCTGACCAGCCATGGTCTTAAAGTCCTGGGCGTCACCCGCTGCAACAGTGACCTGGGCGCCAGCGCCCAGGCAGCCGGGCTGCCGACGCTTGCACTCAGCGCCGGGCGAGCAGGTAAACCTGTGGCCAAGCCGGCACCGGCCGCGCGTGCCACGAACACCCCGGATCCCGAACTGGAAAAGATCCCGGCCAGCCTGCGCAAACAACCCGCCACCACGGCGTCAACGACGGCAGCCACCATGGAGGCCGAATCGGCAGCCGATGCCTCAACGACTGCCGCCAGCGAGCCCGGCGAGGAAACCCTGCAAAACCCGGCCAACATGATCATTGATCGCCCGCTACGATCCGGCCAGCAGGTTTATGCCCGTGGCGGCGACCTGATTATCCTGGCGGCGGTGAACCCCGGCGCCGAAGTCATTGCCGATGGCAACATTCACGTCTACGCCCCACTCCGCGGCCGCGCCCTGGCCGGCGCACGCGGTAATGCCGAGGCACGCATCCTCACCACCGTCTTTGCCGCCGAGCTGGTCTCGATTGCCGGCATCTACCGCACCTTTGAAGACGGTGTACCGGCCAAGCTGGCCAACCAGCCGGTGCAGGTCAGACTGGCGACCGAACCTACGGTCTCGGCCAGCACGGGGCTGAAGTCTCGACTGGAAATCGACATTCTGCGCGTCGATTAAGGCAACAATTCGGCAAAAAAGCGCCAAGCGCAGCGTCGAATCGGCTAGAATTTCACAAGTTTTGTGTCATTTCCGGGAGCAGCCGTGACTCGTATTATTGTTGTAACTTCAGGTAAAGGCGGCGTCGGCAAAACCACGACCAGCGCCTCGTTTTCCAGCGGTCTGGCCATGCGTGGTTTCAAGACCGCCGTCATTGATTTTGACGTCGGCCTGCGTAACCTGGACCTGATCATGGGCTGTGAACGTCGCGTTGTTTACGATCTGGTTAACGTGATCTCGGGCGAAGCCACACTGAATCAGGCGCTGATCAAAGACAAGCACTGCGAAAATCTCTACGTACTGCCCGCCTCGCAAACGCGCGACAAGGATGCGCTGAGCGAAGAAGGTGTCGAAAAGGTTCTGAAAGATCTGGAGCACATGGGCTTCGATTACATCGTCTGCGATTCGCCGGCCGGTATTGAACGCGGTGCCGTCATGGCGCTGACCTTCGCCGACGAAGCGATCATCGTCACCAACCCGGAAGTGTCATCGGTACGCGATTCGGATCGTATTCTCGGCATCCTGCAGGCCAAGTCAAAGCGCGCCCAGGCCGGTGGCGAACCGGTCAAAGAACATCTGTTGGTCACCCGTTACTCACCGAAGCGGGTTGAAGAAGGTGAAATGCTCTCTTATAAAGACGTCCAGGAAATTCTGCGCGTGCCCATTATCGGTGTGATTCCCGAATCGGAGTCTGTGCTGCACGCTTCGAACCAGGGCACGCCGGCCATCCATATCCAGCAATCCGAAGTCGCTGAAGCCTACAAGGATGTCATCGCCCGATTCCTGGGTGAAGATGCACCATTGCGTTTCGTGGATTATGAAAAGCCGGGGCTTTTCAAGCGCCTGTTTGGAGGCTAAGCGATGTCCCTGCTCTCTCTGATCTTCGGCTCGAAACCGAAATCGGCCAACATGGCCAAGGAACGTCTGCAGCTCATTATTGCCCGCGAGCGTGTCGACGATGGCAAACCGGCGGCCGATTTTCTACCGGCCATGCAACAGGAACTCGTTGCCGTCATCTCCAAGTATGTGCACGTCAACGCCGATGACATCAAAGTGTCGATGGAAAAGAAAGGCAATTACGAGGTACTGGAAGTCAACATCGTCATGCCCAACTAATCATCGTCTGCGCCAAAGCAAAACGCCCGGGGTTATAAGCCCGGGCGTTTTTATTTTAACTTCGAAACAATCAAGCGAGAATTTCGGCAATATCGTCAGCGAGTTTGACTTCGCGCTGGAACTGCTGCCATTCAATTCCCAGGGCATCTCGTGCCGAGACCATACCAATCGGACGACCGTTCTCAAGCACTGGCACGTGCCTGAACGCATTCTGGTGCATCAGATGTAAGGCGTGCAACAGAGGCTTGTCCCCTTCCAGACCCATCACGTCCTTCGTCATGACATCGGACAGCGCCGTTTTCTCCGGGTTCTTACCGGCAGCCACCACTCGATTCAACAAATCCCGTTCTGTAAAGATGCCAGCGAGCTGACCTTTTTCTTCAATCACCACCGAACCCACACCCTTCTCACGCATGGCAACGGCAGCTTCAAAGACGGACATCGTGGGTTTTGCAACCACCAGCGGCCGCTGACTGACAA
>VEQK01000025.1 GCA_018883265.1 Rhodocyclaceae bacterium
TTGTCGCCCGGGTTCACGCCGCGCGACCACTGGATTTCGTCAGCGCGCTTGAACGTGTTGTTGATGCGGCGAACCATGGTCGGTACCGAATCGTAAGCGTATAGCGACTGATCCGGGTACATGGTTTCCGAGGTGTTACCATCGGCAGCAACCTGCCAGCCCGACAGATACACGGCTTCCAGGCCGGCCTTGGCCTGTTGCATGGCTTGACCGGCGGTGATGGCGCCAAAGGCATTGACGTATCCCTTCTTGGCGCCGCCGTTGACTTTGTCCCACAGTATCTTCGCACCGCGTTGGGCCAGGGTGTATTCCGGTTGCAGCGAGCCACGCAGACGCACAACGTCAGCAGCAGTGTAACCGCGCTTAACGTTCTTCCAGCGGGGGTTTTCAGCCCAGTCTTTTTCCAGGGCGGCGATTTGTTGTTCGCGAGTTGCCATGTCGATTCCTTCAGGGGGAGAGTTTGCAAGAGAAGTGCGCTGGCGTGCGGCGGAGCCTTGCGGTGGTCGCGCGTCGTTGCATGAGTGACTATATACGCCTTTTGTTGCAACTGCAACAACTCTTATATAAGACACAAGAATTGTTAATGCCAATATGTATCAATGAGTTGCAATCGAATTCTGAGCCCTTTGTTCAGCTAGGTGTGCGATGCCGCATAAAAAAACCGGCATCATTTGCCGGTTTTTGCGGAGGGTGCCCACTGGACGATGTGTTGTGTCTCTCTGGGCTATCCGGCGAGAGGTTGCGTCGATACGATGACGCCGTCTTCGTCGGCACACAGCCATTCGCCAGGCTTAATGGTGACGCCGCCAAAAGTGACGGCTATATCCCGTTCGCCGACATTCTTTTTCACGGTTTTGAGTGGGTGCGTGTTCAGGGCGCGTACACTCAGCGGTAATGTGTTGATGGCAGCGCTATCGCGGATACAGCCATAAACAACAATACCCTCCCAGCCATTCTTGACGGCAAGCTCGGCCAGCTGATCACCGAGTAAGGCGCAGCGGAGGCTGCCGCCGCCATCGACGACCAAGACTTTGCCTGCACCGGGTTCACCCAATACGGCACGAACCAGCGAATTGTCTTCGAAGAGCTTTAGTGTCACGACATTGCCAGCGAATGATGTCTTGCCGCCGTAACGTTGAAACATCGGCGCAATGACGCGTAGCCGTTCCTGCTGGATTAGTACTTCGTTGTTGTCGAGGAGGTCGGTGGTAAGGAGTGTGGTCATTTCAGTACATAGGGATGATGAAAGGGTTAAGACGTTAAGCGGCTAGCCAGTATTAGGCAGGTACCGGTTCGCGATCCTGCGTGTCTTTCTTCGCGTTATCTGTGAAATTCAGTTGCACCTTACCGTCCATGTCGATATCGACGGTCACATGGCCACCGTGCGCCAGCTGGCCGAACAGCAGTTCATCCGCCAGTGCAGCGCGGATCGTATCCTGAATGAGGCGCGCCATCGGGCGGGCGCCCATGAGTGGATCGAAGCCATTGTCTGCCAGGTATTCCTTCAGCGCGTCGGTGAAGTTAACTTCTACTTTCTTCTCATGCAGCTGCTCTTCCAGTTGCATGAGGAATTTGTCAACAACTCGCAGAATGATTTCATGATCCAGGGGCTTGAACGAAATTGTGGCGTCCAGACGGTTGCGGAATTCCGGGGTGAAAACGCGCTTGATTTCTTCCATCTCGTCGCCGACCTGTTTTTTGGCCGTGAAGCCCATGACCGATTTGTTGAGTGTTTCCTGGCCGGCATTGGTCGTGAGAATGATGACCACGTTGCGGAAGTCGGCCTTGCGGCCGTTGTTATCCGTCAGCGTGCCATGATCCATGACTTGGAGCAGCACGTTGTAGATGTCGGGATGCGCCTTTTCTATTTCGTCAAGCAGAAGCACACAATAAGGCTTTTTGTTGACGGCCTCGGTGAGTAGCCCGCCCTGCTCGAAACCCACATAGCCCGGGGGTGCGCCGATAAGTCGCGATACGGCATGACGTTCCATGTATTCCGACATATCGAAGCGCAGCAGCTCGATGCCGAGGCAGTAGGCCAGTTGCTTGGCGACTTCGGTTTTGCCAACGCCCGTGGGGCCGGAGAACAGAAAGGCGCCGATGGGCTTGCCGGGATGTCCCAGGCCAGACCTGGCCATTTTGATGGCGCGTGAGAGCGCGTCAATGGCTTTGTCCTGGCCGAAAACCACCGCTTTCAGATCACGATCGAGGTTCTTGAGCGCACGCTTGTCGTCGTTGGACACATGAGATGGCGGAATGCGTGCAATACGCGAAACAATTTCTTCGATCTCGTGCTTGCCAACGACCTTCTTCTGTTTGCTCTTGGGCAGAATGCGTTGTGCGGCACCGGCCTCGTCGATGACGTCAATGGCCTTGTCCGGCAGATGGCGATCCGTGATGTGGCGTGCCGCGAGTTCGGCAGCGGTCGTCAGTGCAGAAGCGGTGTATTTGATGCTGTGGTGTGCCTCGAAACGCGATTTCAGACCCTTCAGAATTTCGATGGTCTCGGCAACGGAAGGTTCGTTGACATCAACTTTCTGGAAACGACGTGACAGAGCCGAGTCCTTTTCAAAGATGCCGCGATACTCGACAAAAGTGGTGGCGCCGATGCAGCGTAACTGACCATTGGCCAATGCGGGCTTGAGCAGGTTCGAGGCGTCCAGCGTGCCGCCCGATGCCGAGCCGGCCCCGATCAGCGTGTGGATCTCATCAATGAAGAGCACCGCATGCGGGTTATTTTTAAGGGTCTTCAGAACCCCTTTCAGCCGTTGTTCAAAGTCACCGCGGTACTTGGTGCCGGCCAGTAACGCACCCATGTCCAGAGAGTAGACAGTGGCTTCTGCCAATACATCAGGCACGTCCTTGTCGACGATGCGGCGAGCCAGACCCTCGGCAATTGCGGTCTTGCCGACGCCGGCTTCCCCGACCAACAGTGGATTGTTTTTGCGGCGGCGGCACAGAATCTGCACCACGCGTTCCAGCTCGCGATCGCGGCCGATGAGCGGGTCAATTTTGCCCTGCTGAGCCAGCACATTGAGGTTGATGGTGTATTGTTCAAGCGGCCCGTTCTGGTTTTTTTCACCGCCCTCTGCGTCCCCGTCTTCGCCTTGCGATTTGGCGTTGTCACGAGGCACTTTGCTGATGCCGTGGGAAATGTAATTGACCAGGTCGAGACGCGAAATGTTCTGCTTTTGCAGAAAGTAAACTGCATGCGAGTCTTTTTCCCCGAAGATAGCGACTAGGACATTGGCGCCGGTCACTTCCTTCTTACCAGAGGACTGAACATGCAGAATAGCGCGCTGGATGACACGCTGGAAGCCAAGTGTTGGCTGTGTTTCCCCATCATGATCTGCGCCAACCACGGGGGTATGTTCTTCAACAAATCGGGTGAGTTCAAGCCTCAGAGCTTCAAGCTGGGCGCCGCAGGCGCGCAATGCATCTGATGCGGAGGGGTTGTCGATCAAGGCCAGCAATAAGTGCTCGACGGTGATAAATTCATGTCGTTTTTGCCGGGCTTCCACGAAGGCGGTGTGCAGACTAACTTCAAGTTCCTGAGCGATCACGGGGCTTCCTCCATCACACAGACCAGCGGGTGCTGATGCTCCCGGGCCAGATTGGCAACCTGTTCTACTTTGCTGGCAGCAACATCGCGGGTAAAGATCCCGCAGATGCCACGTCCCTCATTGTGCACTTCAAGCATGATACGTGTGGCGCGTTCAAAATCCATCCTGAAAATTGCTGTGAGCACATGTACAACAAAATCCATGGGCGTGAAATCATCGTTCAGCAGAAGAACCTGATACAACGGGGGCGGACGGACCACGGTGTCTTCGCGCTCTAGGACTGCGGTACCTTCCTGGGTTTTGCGGTGGGCTGCCATGATGAGAATGTAAGGCCTTCCCGTCAAATCTTCAATGCTTTCCGGAAAACCCCTGTGTAATCCAGAACATAGAGCGTGCGGTGCAGCATAAAAAGTTTTCAAAATTGGTTGACGGTGCGCAAAACATCGCGTACAAAAGGCACATACCGGAAATCCGGTACAGGGAGGAGTGTGGGCGCACCCTGTGTGCTACGTTCTGGAATAAGTGTAAAGAGGTCAGTACGACCGGAAGGAAGCAGTAAAATGGCATTAGGTACCGTCAAATGGTTCAATGACGCAAAGGGTTTTGGTTTCATCACGCCGGATGGCGGCGGTGAAGATCTTTTCGCCCATTTCTCCGCAATCACCATGAATGGTTTCAAGACCCTGAAGGAAGGCGAGCGCGTCTCCTTCGACGTGGTCGATGGCCCGAAGGGTAAGCAAGCCGCTAACATCGGCCGCGCTTAATGCGGACTCTGCTCTTGCCCTTGGGCTAAGAGCAGTCCCGTCAAAGAAGAAACCCGCCTCTTGGCGGGTTTCTTCTTTGTGGCTCGTCGATGGGCGGCATCCGTGTTGTGGGCTATCATAGGACATGCAGAAATTGAGACGTAAGCTGGCGGCTGCGCTGGTGGGCCTGATATTGGCACACGATGGCGCTTGGGCAGCCAGTGAGCTTCCTGAGCTCGGAGATGCCTCGCAGGATGTTTTAACGCCGCAGATGCAGCGGCGGCTGGGTGAGGGTTTCTATAATGAAATCCGCTTGCGGGATCCTGCCTACTTGGATGACGCAGAAATTGCCGGCTACGTGAACCGGGTTGGTCAGCGGCTGGTTTCATCAAGCCCCAACCCGACGGGGCGATTTACTTTCTTTGTACTGCGCGATCGTCAGATCAACGCCTTTGCAACTTTCGGTGGCTACGTGGGCATCAATACGGGGCTACTACTTGCGGCAAGAACTGAATCCGAGTTTGCTGGCGTTCTCGCGCACGAAATCTCGCACGTTAACCAGCAACACCTGGCGCGTGGCATTATGGCTGCCAAGAACCAGTCTGTAAGCTCTTTGGCGAGTCTTGCGCTCATGTTGCTGGCGGTACGCTCCGGCCAGGCCGGACAGATGGCTCAGGGCGCCAGTGCAGCGATTGATGCGGCTAATATCCAGTCCCAGCTTGGCTATTCGCGAGACTTTGAACGTGAGGCAGATCGGGTAGGCTATCAGACACTGACACGCGCGGGCTTCGACCCCCGTGGCATGGCTGATTTTTTCGAGCGGCTGCAGAAATCGACGGCTTTGTATGAAAACAATGCGCCTGTCTATTTGCGGACTCACCCGCTAACGACTGAGCGGATCTCGGACATGCAGGGGCGTGCCCACGGTTCCAGTTACCGCCAGGTGCGCGACTCGCTGGATTTCTATCTGGTGCGCGCCAAGTTGCGAAGCCTGGAATATGCGCCGCAGGACGCGCTGGCCGAATTTGAAACCCAGTTGCGTGAACGACGTTTTGTGCATGAAGCCGCCGTCTGGTATGGCATTTCGCGCGCACAACTGCGACTCGGACGCCTGGCCGATGCGGAGAAATCACTGAATAGCGCCAGGCGTCTGGCGCCCCCCGACCCGATGTTTGACGTGCTGGCCGGAGAGATCCGGTTGGCAGAGAAGGACTTGCCCGCTGCGGCAACAGTTTATCGCGAAGCCTTCAAGCGTTATCCCACCGATGAAGCGATTGCGCTCGGCTATGTCGGCGTGCTGCATTTGCAGGGTCACAATGAGGCGGCATTGCAGATTATCGAGGGGCGGATTCGGGCGGGTGTGCGAGATCCCAAACTTTATAAATTGCAGGCGCAGTCCTATGCAGCGCTGGGTAAACCTGTGCAATCTCGCCGGGCTACGGCCGAAGCCTATGCGCTGAACGGCCAGACGCAGGCAGCAGTCGAGCAGCTTGAGCTGGCGCAACGCGAGGCCAAAAATTTCTACGATCAATCGATGATCGACACGCGTTTGAAAGCATTGCGAAGCCAGGTCGTCGAAGAGCGCAAAACAGCAGGCCAATCTCCATTCTGATCTACAGTCCACTGTCTTATCGTTATTGAGTGTCATGAACGAATTCTCCAGTCAACCAGTTGTCGTCGATCGTCAGATTGACGTTTGCGGACAGAATTGCCCGATGCCGATTCTTCGCACAAAGAAAGCGCTGGCGGATATGGCCAGCGGCAAAGTGCTGGAGGTCCTGGTGACAGATCCAGCAGCACGCGAAGACTTTGCCGCCTTTGCCCGACAGACCGGTCATACACTCCTGCATGTGCGTGACGCAGAAGATCATTGGGCCATCTGCCTTCGTCGCAAGTGAGTCGGGTGCCGTCCTCCCGATCTGCCGTCCTCTTTCGGGATGGCTTGGCTGCTCCGGATGTCGCCGCCAGTCTGCTGTGCAGTCAACTTCTTGAGACTCGGGACGTCATCGATGCGCCGACGCTATCGGTCGCTCTTACCGCTGCCGAGTCGGCAAGGCGTGCCGGGAGGCTGGTCGTATTTGCCCTCGATTACGAGGCCGGGCGGCTGCTTGAACCCAAGCTTCAGGCCGGGGCGGAATCGGATAAAAACCCTGTTGGTGGGGCACGCGTACCCGTCGGTCACGTTTGGATTTTTGCAAAGGCGGATTGGCTCACTCAGAGCGAAGCAGACGCCTGGCTGGCATCCAGTGATCCGGCGGTCTATGCCGGGTGCCTTCGTGGAAGACCCTTGCTCGATGAAAAAACCTACGCTGAAAAACTACAGGGCATTCGTGAGGCGATTGCCGACGGCGAGGTTTATCAGGTTAATTTGACGTTCCCGATGGATCTCACCATCTTCGGTGATCCAGCCCGGGTCTTCATGAATCTAGCCAGAGCTCAGCCAACAGCCTATGCGGCCTATATCGATATGCCCGAATACCAGGCACTGTCATTGTCGCCAGAATTGTTTTTTTCTGTTCAGGGAGATCGGATCACCGTTCGTCCAATGAAAGGCACGGCGCCGCGTCTTGCCGATCCAGTGGCGGATAGAGTGCAGGCAGACAGTTTGCGGGCATCGGAAAAGAATCGCGCCGAGAACCTGATGATTGTCGATCTCTTGCGTAATGATCTTGGACGCGTAGCAATTCCCGGCAGCATACGGGTGGACACACTTTTTGAAATTGAAGCCTATCCCACCGTACATCAGATGACCTCGACAGTCTCAGCCAGCTTACGCGTGACAGGGTTGGAAGATCTGATTCGAGGGCTGTTTCCGTGCGGTTCCGTCACCGGAGCGCCGAAGGTGGCGGCGATGAAAAAAATCGAGGCATGGGAATGCTCGCCGCGTGGACTGTATACCGGTACCATTGGGTGGGCCCTCGGTGAGCATATTCAGGCCAATGTTGCGATCCGTACGATCCTGCTCGATCCACCTCTGGGTAACACGCCAACCAAGCGTACAGGCGTTTTGGGCGTCGGCAGTGGCATTGTCTGGGATTCGGTGGCGTCGGACGAGTATGCTGAATGCCTTCTAAAAAGTGAGTTTCTACTCAAACCGGATCCGGGATTTACACTCTTCGAGACCCTGCGTCTTGAATTGCCGCCTGATGCACTGTTAGATACGTTGCCGCTCGTAGAAATCTACCCCGATGTACGTCGTCATAAGCTTAGGTTGGCAAGTTCATCGCAGGCGCTGGGTTTTGCTTTTGATGCGAGTGCTTTTGAAAAATCGCTATGGGCCGTCAAACGGGAGATTCGTCAGAAGCTGGGTGCAAATGATCGGACGCGCCAATATCGGGTCCGGGTGGATCTGTCGCACGGCGGTGATTTGAAAACGTCCTGGGCGCCGCTGCCACCATTGGCAGGACGTGTGCCGTTGATTTGGTCAGATATCCGTCTAGTGGGCGAAAACCCGCTGTTAAGGCACAAAACTTCGGCGCGTCAGTTTTATGACGCCGCGATTGAGCTCGCGATGGCACAGCAGGCATTCGATAGTCTTTTTTGCAACGAATACGGCGAAGTTTGCGAAGGCGCTCGCAGCAATGTCTTCGTGCGCGAGGGTAACCGGTTGCTTACGCCACCCGTGCGTTGCGGACTGTTACCGGGGGTACTGCGGGGCGCTTTGCTGGATAGCGGCGAGGCCAGCGAGGCGATCCTGAGCATTGCCGATATCAAAGCAGCCTCGCGTGAGGGCCGGCTCCGCGTGGGTAACGCCCTGCGCGGTTTGATGCCGGCCACGCTGAAATAACGATTAACGTCCTTTGAGTTTTTCAAGCTGCGGTTTGAGCATAGCTAACGTATTGCCGAAGTCGGCCATACGTTGACGCTCCTGTGCCACCACTGCCGGTGGCGCACGATCGACGAAAGAGGCATTGCCCAGCTTGCCTTCGGCCTTGATGATTTCCCCATCCAGGCGGGCGATCTCTTTTTCCAGACGAGCAATTTCGGCCGGAACGTCGATTTCCACTTCAAGCATAAACTGAATATTGCCAAGCACGGCGACGGGTGCGAGCGCATCCGCCGGTAGCGTTTCGACGAAGCGTACATCGGCCAGTTTAGCCAAGGCCTTGAGCACCGGAGCGGCATCGGCCAGAGCTGCTTGCTCTGTTTTGCTGGCGGCGACAATCAGCGGCACTTTGGTGGCCGGTGACAAGCTCATTTCGCCACGCAGGTTGCGGCAGGCAGAAACCAGACCTTTGAGACGTTCGATGGTGGCTTCTGCAGCCGCATCGATGCGTTGCTCATCACACACCGGGTAGCTAGCCAGCAGAATTGTGTCATGGGTTTTACGGCCGGCCATCGGGGCAACGGTCTGCCATAGCTCTTCCGTAATGAACGGAATAAACGGATGCGCCAAACGCAGAATGGTCTCGAGCACACGCAGCAGGGTACGACGCGTGGTGCGTTGTTCTTCGGCGTTACCGTTCTGGATCTGTACTTTGGCGATTTCCAGATACCAGTCGCAGTACTCGTCCCAGACCAGGTGGTAGAGGGCTTGTGCAGCCAGATCGAAACGGTAGTCATGGAGTTGTTGACCAATTTCCGCTTCGGCACGTTGGAGCAGACTGATCATCCAGCGGTCGGCGGCTGAGAACTTCAGGTCAGAATCCGTAGCGTCAACACCGCAATCCTGCTCTTCGGTATTCATCAGCACGAAGCGGGTGGCGTTCCACAGCTTGTTGCAGAAGTTGCGATACCCTTCGCAGCGCGACAGATCAAATTTGATATCGCGGCCCGGGCTAGCCAGTGACGTGAAGGTGAAGCGCAGCGCATCGGTACCAAATGCGGGAATCCCTTCCGGGAACTCCTTGCGGGTTTCTTTCTCGATGCTCTGGGCCTGTTTCGGGTTCATCAGGCCAAAGGTGCGTTTCTTGACCAATTCGTCGAGCGCGATGCCGTCGATGAGGTCGATCGGATCGAGCACATTGCCCTTCGACTTGCTCATCTTCTGACCCTTGCTGTCGCGGATCAGGCCATGCACATAGACATCCTTGAACGGGATGCGGCCGGTGAGGTGGTTGGTCATCATCACCATACGGGCGACCCAGAAGAAGATGATGTCGAAGCCGGTGACGAGTACGCTGGTTGGCAGGTAACGATCCAGCATCGCGTTCGGCGTTGCGGGCCAATCGGGCGTCCAATCCAGCGTCGAGAAGGGCCACAGGGCGCTGGAATACCAGGTGTCGAGCACATCTTCATCGCGGCGCAGGGCGCCGGTGTCACCATCAGCGGCAGCTAACGCTTTCGCTTCGGCCTCGTCATGTGCGACGTAGATCTTGCCGCTATCGCTGTACCAGGCCGGAATCTGATGGCCCCACCACAACTGACGCGAAATACACCAGTCCTGGATGTTATTAAGCCACTGGTTGTAGGTGTTGACCCAGTTCTCCGGATGGAAACGGATTTCGCCGTTAGCGACGACGTCGAGCGCCTTCTGCGTAATTGACTTGCCGTCTGCCCCCGATTTGCTCATGGCGACAAACCACTGGTCGGTCAGCATCGGTTCGATGACCACGCCGGTGCGATCACCGCGCGGTACTTTCAGTTTGTGCTTGTCGGTCTTTTCCAGAATGCCTAAGGCATCGAGGTCCTCAACGATCACCTTGCGCGCTTCGAAGCGATCCAACCCGCGATATTTCTCGGGCGCGTTGTCATTGATTTTGGCGTCCAGCGTGAGGATCGAAATCAGCGGCAGGTTGTGGCGCTGGCCAACGGCATAGTCGTTGAAGTCGTGCGCGGGCGTGACCTTGACGCAGCCGGTGCCAAATTCCAGATCGACGTAGCTGTCGGCGATGATGGGAATTTCACGATCGGTCAATGGTAGTTTCACCATTTTTCCGATCAGATGCTGGTAACGCGGATCCTCCGGATGCACCATCACGGCGGTATCGCCCAGCATGGTTTCCGGGCGTGTCGTAGCAACTGTCAAAGAACCACTGCCATCGACTAATGGGTAGCGGATGTGCCACAGGAAACCATCCTCCTCTTCCGAGAGGACTTCCAGGTCAGACACGGCAGTATTGAGCTTCGGATCCCAGTTGACCAGACGTTTGCCGCGGTAGATCAGGCCTTCGTTATAAAGACGGACGAAGCTTTCGGTCACGGTTTTCGATAGACCGTCATCCATCGTGAAGCGTTCACGTGTCCAGTCGCAGGAGCTGCCAAGACGGCGCATCTGCTGCGTGATCGTGCCGCCCGAATAGGCTTTCCACTCCCAGACTTTGTCCAGGAATTTTTCACGCCCCAGATCATGGCGCGAAATGCCGTCACGTTCCAGCTGGCGTTCAACGACGATTTGCGTGGCAATGCCGGCATGGTCGGTGCCCGGTTGCCACAGCGTGTTGGCGCCGCGCATGCGGTGGTAACGGGTCAGTGCATCCATCAGGGTCTGATTAAAACCATGCCCCATGTGCAGTGTGCCGGTGACATTGGGAGGCGGCAGCAGAATGCAGAAAGCTTCTTCCTTGGTAGGATCGTCACCGGCGGCAAAGTAACCGCGGTCTTCCCAAGTCTGGTACCAGCGGCGTTCGATATCGGCGGGTTCGAAGGATTTTGCAAGCGTCATGATGAGCGTCTGAAAAGTGACGGACTGGGTCGGTCGGCGTCAGTTAGATTTTCGGTAAGTGATCGGGTAACCGCGATCTTTGTAGAACGCCATGCGTTCACGCGCGGCGGCCTTGTCGGCATCGTTCTGGCTGACAATCTCAAATAACCGTTGGAAACGGGCGAAGCCCGGCGGAACGCTGTCACCCAGATTTACGAGCAACTCATCCTGTTGCACGGTGTCCGGATTGTCGGTAATGAGGATCAAGGTGTGCTCGGCTTCTGCACTACTCGCATGGCAATGTGGTACGAAAGACTGCGGATCGTTAGACCATAGAACCTTGTCAAAGGTTTCAGCACGCTTGGCATCGGGAATGTAGAAGGTGATCGGCTTGCGGCGTTGCCAGGCGAGCAGCGCCAGCCGGAGCGCCTGTTGCAGGCGGTCCGGCTGGTCGTGATAGCAATCGATCTGGGTCAATCTGCTTTACCAGCACGAGCCATCAGGAAGCGCGTCAGCAGCGGCACCGGTCGGCCCGTAGCACCCTTGTCTTTGCCCGGAATCCAGGCGGTACCGGCGATATCTAGATGCGCCCACGCGTAGGCTTTGGTGAAGCGAGACAAGAAACAGGCAGCGGTAATCGTGCCGCCCCAGCGCCCCCCGATATTGGCCATGTCGGCGAACGGGCTCTTCAGCAGCTCCTGATAGTCGTCCCACAATGGCAGTTGCCAGGCGCGATCCATCGTATCTGTGCCGGCACTCCGTAGCTCATCGACCAATTTTTCGTTGTTGCCAAGCAATCCGCTGGCGACCTGACCCAGTGCGATGACACAGGCGCCAGTTAGTGTCGCCACATCGATTACGGCCGCCGGCTTGAAGCGTTCGGCGTAGGTCAGGGCATCACAGAGAATCAGGCGGCCCTCGGCATCGGTGTTGAGAATTTCGATGGTCTGTCCCGACATCGAGCTGACAATGTCGCCCGGACGCGTGGCACTGCCGCCTGGCATATTTTCCGTCGTCGGTACGATGACCACCAGATTGATGGGCAGCTTCATGCCGGCGACGGCGCGTAGGGTACCCAACACGCTGGCGGCGCCACACATGTCGTACTTCATTTCGTCCATTTCGGGGGCAGGCTTCAGAGAAATGCCGCCCGTGTCGAAGGTGATGCCCTTGCCGACCAGCACGACCGGTTTGTCGGTCTTTTTGCCGGCCATGTATTCGAGCACGATGAACTTCGGTGGTTGGTGCGAACCCTTGGCGACGGCCAGCAATGAATGCATGCCGAGTTTTTCCATCGCAGCTTTTTCAAGGATCAGGCACTTCAGACCAAAGGTCTTGGCCAGCGTCTTGGCTTCGTTTGCTAGATAGGTCGGTGTGCAGATGTTGCCCGGCAGGTTGCCCAGATTACGCGTCAGCGTCATCCCCGCAACGATGGCGTCGCCCTGAGCGATGGCATCCGTCACGGGCTTGCCCGTTTTCTCGACCAGAATCTGCACCGATTTCAGTTTGATCGGCGATGCTTTCGGGGTGGTTTTGAACTGGTCAAAGCGGTAGGCCGTTTCACCGGCCAACACGACCGCCTGGCGAATGCGGGCCGTGGCCGATAGGCTGTCCACATGTAGCGTCGCCAGCGTGTTGATCGTATCGGCTGCCGTTGTGCCAGCTACGGCAGCCATGGCCGTGCGATTGGCCTGCGTCCAGGCCTTGGCGTTGAATTCGCTGGCGTCACCCAGACCGACGAGCACCAGACGTTCGGCTTTCAGCCCTTCGGGATGGCGGACGACCAGCGTCGTACCCGTTTTTCCCGTGAAGTCGCCCTGTTTCTGCAGGCGGCTAATGACCCCCTTGCCCGCTTTGTCTGCCGCAGCCGTGACTGCCGGTTGGGTGCCTTTCTCGAAAACGCCCAGAATCAGCGCGTCGGTGCTCAAGGACTGGGTGGCGCCGGTTTTTGTGCTAAATTTCATCGAATTCTCCGGAGGGGGCAGGGGTAAAATAATCAATTCAGCCCGTGATTATCCTCGCCGGCATCGCTTTTCGTCAAAATTCTGCACATCGAGTTCCGTCGTCGCATCGGGCGCATTTTTTAGAGTGTTATATCGACCATGATTTTTGCGCGTGCCATGCGGCGCGAATTTGTCCAGAATGCGGTTGCGATCTCCGTGGCGCTGCTAGTGATTTTGCTGACCACTTTTCTCGTCCGCTTGCTCAACGAGGCGACGGTCGGCAAGGTGTCCGCGGCTGCCGTCGGCCCGCTGCTGGGCTTCGCGATCTTCAACTTTCTGCCGATCCTGTTATCGCTGGCCTGTTTCATGGCGATTCTGCTGACGCTGTCCCGCTGGTACCGGGATTCGGAAATGACGGTCTGGTTCAGTGCCGGTCAGCCGTTGACCGCCTGGATTCGTCCCGTACTCGTGTTTTCGGTTCCCATCATGCTGGTGGTGGGCGCCCTGACGCAGGAACTGGTGCCCTGGGCGCATGGTGAAAGCCTGAATTACCGCAAACAGGTTGCTGACCGGAATGAATTGGGGTTGGTACGTCCTGGCGTTTTTCGTGAATCGACTGATGGTCGGCGTATTTTCTTTATCGAGTCGACGGATCAGGTCGGCGAGACGGTCAGGAATATCTTCGTCAGCGATAACCAACCCGACAAACTCGGTATTACGGTGGCTGAACGTGGGCGGCAGGAGGTCCATGACAATGGTGACCGGTTTATCGTTCTGGAAAAAGGCCATCGCTATGAACTGAAGCCGAATTCGCCTGAAATGCGCTCGATGGATTATGAGTCCTATGCGTTCCGGATCGAAACCAAGGCAGCGCAAAATACGGCCCGCCATCAGGACAGCAAACCGACCCGCGAACTGCTGATCAATCCGACCCGGGAAAGCCTGGGTGATGTGGTGACCCGTGTCGGCACGACCATCATGGTCGTGATGCTGGCGCTTTTGGCGATTCCCCTGGCCTATGTCAATCCGCGCGCCGGGCGTTCGGCTAACATGATTCTGGCGCTATTGATCTACTTCATCTACATCAATCTGATGACTATCGCCCGGGCCTGGGTGATTCAGGGGCGTCTGCCTTTTGCCGTGGGCTTGATAGCGCCGCATCTGATCATGCTCAGTGTGCTGGTCTGGGGGTTCTATTACCGTATGACCGCGACGACAGGTCGAGCACGGCGGCGCGTGCGTGACGCGCGCAAGGCCAGGAGCGTCTCATGATCTATCGCAAGTATGTGGGGCGTGAGGTGCTGCTTGCCACGGCGCTGATCCTTGGCGCCTTTATGGTGCTCTTTGCGTTTTTTGATCTGATGGGTGAACTCGGCAAACTGGGTGAGGGAGGCTACAAGCTCTACCAGGCGATCGTTTATGTGGTGTTGATTCAGCCGGGGCGAATTTATGAACTGATGCCAATCTGTGTGTTGATCGGTTCGCTCTATGCGCTGTCCAATCTGGCACGGCATTCGGAAATCAACGTCTTACGGGTTTCGGGCGTATCGAGTACGCAGCTGCTCAGCACGTTGATGCGGGTTGGTTCGTGGCTGGTCATCGCCACTTTTCTGCTCGGTGAATTCGTTGTGGCGCCGGCTGAGCAGAAAGCGCAGGAGTGGCGGGTCAAGGCCATGAGCGGCACAATCACCCAGGGGTTGCAGTCCGGTGTGTGGGTCAAGGATGAAAAAACCTTTGCCAACATCAATGCCTTGCGTCCGGATGGTCATCTCGAGTCCGTTCGGATCTATCACTTCAAACCGGACATGAGCCTCGATCGCGTGTCTTATGCGAAAACGGCGACTTTCGAACCGCCGAATATATGGATGCTGCATGATGTTTCCGAGACGGTGCTGGAGGGACAGCGTGTGCGCCAGATTTTGATCGCGGACAAACCCTGGCCGTCGGCGATTACGCCGGACGTATTGCAGGTATTGCTGGTCCGCCCGCACCTGATGTCCGTGTATGAGCTGTATACCTACATACAGCATCTGAAGCGTAATGGCTTAGGTAGTGACACCTACGTCATCGCAACCTGGAAGAAAGTGTTCTACCCGCTGTCGATTCTGGTGATGATGGCGTTGGCATTGCCCTTTGCTTACCGGCATGATCGCGTCGGGGGCGTCAGCCTGCGGATCTTTGCGGGCGTGATGATTGGCGCGCTCTTTTATATGCTCAATGGCCTGGTGTCCAGTCTCGGGGCCATCAACAATTGGTCCCCCTTTGTTACTGCCGCGATGCCGATGATTCTCTTTATGGGAGCCGCCGTCGCCCTGCTCAAGCGCGCCGAAAAACGTTAGGCGGGTCGCACGGGCTTTGGCTCGTAAATAATCCGGGTGCCCGCAATTCGGTCATGTAGAAACTGGCCGTCCGGGTCCAGAAATGACCAGAGCAAGGCCAGCCCGGTCGGCCAGCAGATCCAGCCCATGCCATAGCGCACGATTGCCTGTAGCGCGCGTGGTCGCCGGGAGGTTCTGGCATCTACCAGCCACAGGCGCCAGGTTTTCATGGCCAGCGTCTGGCCGGCTCTGACCCAGCACCAGACAAAGTAGACACCGAGCAGAATAAACAGGTAGAGCCAGAGCAGTCCCGGACCGGGCATCAGGCGAACCACGCCTGAAAACAGCGCCACGGGTAGCAAGAACAAAAATATCGCCAGCGCCAGAATGACCAGGGCTTCATAGAGAAGGCTGCCCAGTCGCCGCTGCCGAGTCGCGATACTAGCGACTGTCATTGCCGGGATTTTCAGGGGGTGCGGGTGGCGACGCGTCTTCAGCGGGCTTTGCCGGAGCAAAAGTCAGCGGACTGGCAGGGACGGCCGGTTTGGGTGGAACGACTTTAATGGCGCCGGGCGCCGTAACCAGACTTGCTGCAGCCGTACCGCCGGGCAGGGTGCCTTCGCGAGTCGTCACGGGGGTCGGTTTGCCATCCACCGCTGGGGCGCGGGCAGCGCGCTTATCGGCCTTTTCCTGCTCCCGGGCATCCTGCTCAAGTTGTTGGCGAACGCTCTTGGGCAGATTCTGGTAATCCGCCCATTTCTGGGCCAGTGCTTCGCGCTCTTCGGCGCTGGTGCTCTGGGTCAAGGCCTTGTAACGCTCACGGGCGGCCTGCCGTTGTGCCGGTGTCAGCTTGGCCCAGTCCTGCATGCGCTCTTGGATGCGGGCCTGCTCGGTATCGCTCAGGTTCGGATACCGCGCAGCGATTTCCAGCCACTTCTTGCGGCGGAAACGTTCCATGTTATTCCAGTCCTCTTCCAGAGGCGCCAGAATGGTCTTCTGGGCCGGGGTCAGGTTTTTCCAGTCCGGCTGGGGCGCGACCGCCACGCGGACACCGCTGGGTGTGTCTTGCGCAGAGCGTGTGCGGGGATAACCGATCGCTACCAAGATGGCGATCAGAGCAACCGCCAGCAGAATTACTGCTGGTCGTCGAGCGTGTCGCTGGAAATCCACGACTGGAACCCTTTGTCGATGAGGGCGGTGGGCGGCAATACCTCGCTGAGCAGCGCGCTATCTTCGCTGGCGAGCTGTTCAACCTGGTTTTGGGCCTGCCAGAACATGAAGATAGCCGCCACGGCTAGGGCACCCAGGGAGCCGGCCCAGCGTCGCCAATCCGTGGCCGAACCAAAACTATCGCCAAAAAGGCCACCGATAGCACGCTGTGTGCCCTGACCGGCCAGCTGCAGGGCGCTCTGCCACTGCTTCTGATGGGCCAGCGCCTGTTCACGCATTTGGGCCAGGCGTGCCGTGATTTGGCTCGGGAGAGAATCAGTACTCTGATCCAGGACGTTCACCATGGCCTTGGCCAGCAGGTCATCCTGCGATGGGGTCGGGCGATGCGTTTCGTGGGTCATAGCTGTATTCCTTTTGCTTTCAGAGCCGCTGCCAGAGCCTGGGTGGCTCGCGAACAGTGGGTTTTGACGCTGCCCTGGGAGCATCCCATGGCCTCGGCAGTCTCTGCAGTATCCAATCCCTCCCAATAACGCATCAGGAAGGCTTCCCGTTGACGTGCCGGCAGCTTGGCCAGCTCGTTTTCCAGAATTTGCAGCATCTGGCGCTGTTCCAGAGCGGCATCGGGCTGTTCCTGCTGTTCGCTGTTCGGATCGCGCAGGCGCTCGATTCGGTCCAGATCTCCCTCGTCATCCGTGTCGCCTTGTCCGCCCAGGGCAGAAAACACGGTAGTCCAGAGGTTACGCACCTTACTGCGGCGGTAAAAATCGCGGATGGTGTTCTGTAGAATGCGTTGGAACAGCGCTGGTAGCTCCTCCGGCGGTCGATCGCCATAGCTTTCAGCCAGCTTGAGCATGGCGTCCTGCACGATGTCCAGCGCATTTTCCTCGTTATGCACGGCAAACCAGGCCGTTTTATAGGCCCGGCGTTCGACATTGGCGAGGAAAGCATCCAGTTCGCGAGGGGTTGCCAACAATCAGCTCCGAAAACGGAAGGATTGACCGGAAGGGTGAAAATTCACCCTTTAGAGCAGGAAATTCTAGCAAGCCTTGCCCAAAAGCGCCTAGCTGACATATCATTCACGGTTTTCCCCGTAACCACAACCCCGTTGACGGAGCCACTCACAAGGTGTGCGAGCCGGATGGGGGCAAGGCGAAGTGAATCTTCGCGAGGAGGTGTTAGATGTCTAGTAATTCAACAGTAATCAGTGGCGCAGAAATTCTTGTGAAATGTCTGCAGGCCGAAAACGTCGATACGATTTTCGGTTATCCCGGCGGCTCGGTGCTTCATATTTACGACGAGCTTTTCAAGCAGGACAAAATCCATCACGTACTAGTCCGTCACGAGCAGGCTGCCGTGCATGCGGCCGATGCCTATTCGCGCTCGTCCCAGCGCGTCGGTGTGGCGCTAGTCACCTCGGGGCCCGGTCTGACCAATGCCGTAACCGGTATTGCAACGGCCTACTACGACTCGATCCCGATGGTCGTGATCAGCGGTCAGGTGCCGACCTTTTACATCGGCCAGGATGCATTCCAGGAATGTGATGCCGTTGGTATCACCCGTCCGTGTGTCAAGCACAACTTCCTCGTCAAGGACGTGAAGGACCTCGCTCAGACGGTCAAGAAGGCCTTCCATATCGCGCGCAGCGGCCGCCCTGGCCCGGTGCTGATCGATATTCCGAAGGACGTGACGGCACACAAAACCGAATTCAATTACCCGGAAACGATCAACATCCGTTCCTACAACCCGGTACATAAGGGTCACCAGGGGCAGATCAAGAAGGCGGCGCACCTGTTGCTGGAGGCCAAGCGGCCGATGATCTACTCGGGTGGCGGCGTCATCCTGTCGGATGCGGCTGACCAGCTGACCAAGTTGGCGCGTAGGCTGGGTTTCCCCATTACCAACACACTCATGGGTCTGGGCGCCTATCCGGCAACGGATAAGCAGTTCATGGGCATGCCGGGTATGCACGGCACCTATGAAGCCAACATGGCCATGCAGCACTGTGATGTACTGCTTGCAGTCGGTGCGCGTTTCGACGACCGCGTGATCGGTAATCCCGAGGATTTCGCGAAACATCCGCGCAAGATCATCCACATTGATATCGACCCCTCGTCGATCTCGAAGCGCGTCAAGGTTGATGTCCCCATCGTTGGCAACGTGCCCGATGTGCTGGAAGATTTGATAAAGCAACTGGAGGCCATTGGCGGCAAGCCGGATGCAGCCGTAAGCCAGTGGTGGGAAACTATCGCCGGCTGGCGTGCTCGCGAAAGCCTCAAGTACCGCACCAGCCCGGAGAAGATCATGCCGCAGGCCGTGGTTGAGAAACTCTGGGAAGTCACCAAGGGTGATGCCTTTGTGACCTCGGATGTCGGTCAGCACCAGATGTTCGCCGCTCAGTACTACAAGTTCGATAAGCCGCGCCGCTGGATTAACTCTGGCGGCCTGGGCACCATGGGTGTCGGTCTACCGTACGCCATGGGCGTGCGTTACGCCAACCCGGGCGCCACGGTGGCCTGCGTGACTGGCGAAGCCTCGATCCAGATGTGTATTCAGGAACTCTCGACCTGTAAGCAGTACAGCGTGCCGGTCAAGATCATTAACCTGAACAACGGTTATCTGGGGATGGTGCGCCAGTGGCAGGAGATGTTCTACGAGAATCGTTACTCGCACTCGTACATGTCGTCGCTGCCCGATTTCATGAAACTGGCTGAGGCCTATGGCCACGTCGGCATGCGTATCGAGCGGCCGGAAGATGTGGGCCCTGCATTGGAACTGGCCTTCTCCGACAAGCACAAGAATGACCTGGTGTTCATGGACTTCATCATCGATCCGACGGCGAACGTCTTCCCGATGGTGTCGGCCGGCAAGGGCCTGACCGATATGGTTCTGGCTGACGATCACCTGTAAGGAGACCCGATATGCGACACATCATTTCCATCCTTCTGGAAAACGAATCGGGTGCCCTGTCACGCGTGGCAGGTCTGTTCTCGGCGCGTGGTTACAACATCCAGTCACTCACCGTGGCGC
Source organism: Rhodocyclaceae bacterium (assembly GCA_018883265.1). GTDB lineage: Bacteria > Pseudomonadota > Gammaproteobacteria > Burkholderiales > Rhodocyclaceae > Fluviibacter. Next base: position 19,348 of record VEQK01000025.1, read on the forward strand.
CGACGGAAGATCCGTCACTGTCGCGCATGACGCTGGTGACCTTTGGGAGCGACGACATCGTCGAGCAGATCACCAAGCAGCTCAATAAGCTGGTAGACGTGGTCAAGGTGATCGATCTGTCGGAAGCCCCGCACGTGGAACGTGAACTGCTCATGATCAAAGTGCGAGCGACCGGCAAGGATCGCGAGGAGATGAAGCGACTGGCGGATATTTTCCGTGGTCACATCATCGACGTGACCGACTCGGCCTACGTCATCGAACTCACAGGCACCTCGAACAAGCTGGATTCGTTCATTGCGGCCATCGATCCGGCATTGATTCTGGAAACCGTGCGTTCGGGCGTTTCCGGTATCGGTCGTGGCGACCGCATGCTCAAAGTTTAATTTTCTTATTACTGAATTTTTCCCGAAAGGAACACCATGAAGGTTTATTACGACAAGGACGCCGATCTCTCCCTGATCAAGGGCAAGCAGGTCACGATCGTGGGTTATGGTTCGCAAGGCCACGCGCACGCACAGAATCTGCGTGACTCGGGCGTCAGCGTGACCGTTGCGCTGCGTAAGGGCGGTGCCTCTTGGGCCAAAGCTGAAGCCGCCGGCCTGAAGGTTGAAGAAATCGCCGCCGCCGTCAAGAACGCCGATGTCGTCATGATTCTGCTGCCGGACGAAAATATCCCGGACGTGTACAACAAGGATGTGGCGCCGAACATGAAGGCCGGTGCCGCCCTGGCGTTTGCCCACGGCTTCAACGTGCACTACAACCAGGTTGTGCCGCGCGCCGATATCGATGTGATCATGGTTGCCCCGAAAGGCCCGGGTCACACCGTACGTTCGGAATACCTCAAGGGTGGCGGTGTGCCATCGCTGATCGCCATTTACCAGGACAAGACCGGCAAGGCCCGTGACATCGCCCTGTCGTATGCCGCTGCCAATGGCGGCACCAAGGGCGGCGTCATCGAAACCTCGTTCCGCGAAGAAACCGAAACCGATCTGTTCGGCGAACAGGCCGTGCTGTGCGGCGGCGCCGTTGAGCTGGTGAAGATGGGTTTCGAAACCCTGACCGAAGCCGGCTACGCCCCGGAAATGGCCTACTTCGAGTGCCTGCACGAACTGAAGCTGATCGTCGATCTGATGTACGAAGGCGGCATCGCCAACATGAACTACTCGATCTCGAATAACGCGGAGTACGGTGAGTATGTCACCGGCCAGCGCGTGATCGCCGAGCAGGCGCGTGAAGGCATGCGTGAGTGCCTGCGCAACATCCAGAACGGTGAGTACGCCAAACGTTTCATCCTGGAAGGCCGTACCAACTATCCGGAAATGACGGCCCGTCGTCGTCTGAACGCAGAGCACCCGATCGAAGTGGTCGGCGCCGAGCTGCGTGCGATGATGCCGTGGATCGCCAAGAATAAGCTGGTCGACCAAACCAAGAACTGATCATGAACTATCCGCATCCACTGCTGGCCAAAGAAGGCTGGCCTTTTATTGGTCTGGCCGTGGGTGCGGCCGTTCTGGCCTCGGTTCTGGATAGTGGTCTGGCCTGGTTGCTCTGGCCGATCGCCATCTTTGTGGTTCAGTTTTTCCGGGATCCGCCGCGCGTTGTGGCCGGCGGTCCTGACAGTGTTGTTTCTTCAGCCGATGGCCGTGTGATCGTTGTGGCTGAAACCGATGATCCCTGGCTGAATCGTCGGGCGCTCAAAGTCAGCGTGTTCATGAACGTCTTCAACGTGCATTCGAACCGCATTCCGACTGCCAGTGAAGTTGTCGGTAAGTGGTACGTGGCCGGTAGTTTCCTGAACGCCGCGCTGGACAAGGCGTCGGAGCATAACGAGCGCTGCGCCCTACATCTGCGGACGCCGGGTGGTCAGGACATCACCTGTGTGCAGATCGCCGGTCTTGTTGCCCGTCGTATCCTGAATTACGCTGAAATCGGTAACCAGTACAAGCCGGGTGAGCGCTATGGCTTCATACGTTTCGGCTCCCGCGTTGATTTCTATCTGCCGCTGACGGCTACAGTCAAAGTCAGCATTGGCGATAAGGTGTATGCTTCATCCACGGTCATTGCCGAACTGGATCAAGCTGCATAATCAACCGCCTAATGCTGAACGAAAAGAAACCGCGCAAATCGCTGTTTAACCCGGACGTCAAACGTCGGGGGATCTACATCCTGCCGAACCTATTTACGACCGGTGCCCTGTTTGCGGGTTTCTATGCCATTGTGCAGGCCATGAATGGGGCCTTTGAACAGGCAGCGGTGGCTGTGTTTGTCGCTATGGTGCTGGATGGGCTGGATGGTCGCGTGGCCCGTATGACCAAAACCCAGAGCGCCTTTGGCGCCGAATATGACTCGCTGGCTGACATGGTGTCGTTCGGCGCCGCGCCGGCGCTGATCGTGTACGAGTGGGCGCTGCGCGGCATGGGTAAGTTCGGCTGGATGGCTGCGTTTCTATACTGTGCCGGCGCTGCGCTGCGTCTGGCCCGTTTTAACACCACGCTGGAAACAGGTGACAAGCGATACTTCCAGGGATTGCCTAGCCCGGCAGCGGCGGCGCTGGTCGCTGGATTTATCTGGGTCATGGGCGATCTGGGTGTCGCTGGTCCGGATGTGGCCTGGTTGGCCGCCCCGATCACTATCTTTGCCGGCGTGACCATGGTGACCAGCGTCAAATTCCATTCGTTCAAAGACATTAACCTGCGTAAGAGTGTGCCCTTTGTCGTGGTGGCCGCTTTTGCTTTGGCGCTGGCGTTGATCTCGAGTTATCCACCGGGCTGGCTATTCGGATTTTTCCTGGTTTACGCCCTGTCCGGCTACGTGCTGGCCGTTCTGCCGAATCGTAAATCAGGTAAACCGGTCAAACCCCAGCGTCTGCAACCGCCGACGCAGGCATAGGCCCATGCGCGCGCAATCGCGCCAACAAGCCGCCAAATCAGCGGCGGGCTTCACGCTCATTGAACTGCTGATCGTCATGGTCATCGTGGCCGTGTTGGCCGGTATCGCCTACCCCGCGTATACGGGCCATATCAAACGTAGCCACCGTGCCGATGCACGCGCAGAGCTTTTGCGTATGCAGATGGCCGTGGAGAAGCAACGTCTCACAACGCTCGGCGCAAAGCCGGCATTACCAGCTGGCTGGGTTGTCGCGCAATCAGTTGCAAAACACTATCAGCTTAATCTCCAACCGGCGGCAGCTCAGGACTACACGCTGGAGGCGCGCGCATTGGCGGGCGACACGCAAGCCGAAGATAAACAGGGTGAAACATCCTGTGCCGTTTTGACCCTTCGCGTCCAGGGAATGGATACCCGCTATGAGCCGGCGGTCTGCTGGCAGTAAACGTTCCTGCCAACGGGGGATTTCGCTGATCGAAACGCTCATCGCCATGGCCTTGGGCCTATTGGTGCTAGCGGGCGTGATTCAGTTGATGAGTCAATTGGTGGATGGCAATACTGCCACGATCAGAACGGTACGACTGGCTCAGGATACGCGTACCGTCATAGACATCATCGTGCAAGATTTACGCCGCGCGGGCAGTTTCCCGGAGGCGGCGCCGGACCTCGGTGATCTCAGCCGTTATATTCAGGATCAGCCCGCACCACCGCTGATTGACGGTGAAGCGCTGCAAACGGGTAAGGCCGGTTCTTCGATTGCTTATGCTTATCGCGAGGCCGATGGCAAACTGACTCAGGCAAAGTTCACCCATGATGCCAAAGCCGGAACGGTTCAGATGCATACCGGTACAGCTTCAGCACCCGAAACCATTACCGATTCATCGTTCATGACGGTGATTGATCTGATCTTTGTGCCGACGATACAAACTCATAAAGCCGGATCACGCGAGATCGAGATTGTGACGATCGAGGTTCGTATCGGCGCCCGGCTTAAATCCGATCCGGCGGTCGAGCGTCAACTGGTGGACCGTGTCGTACTCCGTAACGGGATTTTGCGATGAAGCAGTTACGCACAATCAAACAGCAGCAGTCTGGCTTCGCGGTTTTGCCGGTGGCCCTGATTCTGCTGGCGGGCGCGGCGCTCTTTCTTTTCTTTTCGCAGAAGAATCTGCTCGTGGATCTTCAGATTACCCGCAATGGTTACACCAGCCGACTTGCCTATGCCGCAGCAGACTCGGGGCTGGCGGTGGCTTTGACACGTTTGAATGACCCCGAACAACGAAAAACCATTTTCGCTGAAACCAAAGGCCAAGGAGCTTACGATGCCCTGGTAACGTCGGATTTCACGCAGACGTTAGGTGACAACGTCGAAGCACGTGTGAAGCTCAAGGCAATTGCGCTGGGAGGCCCCGATCTCCGGTTGCGATTACAAAGCATCGGTTGTGTCAGCGATTGTGCCAGAGGGCAGGCAACGGTGGCGCAAACAGTTGCCATGCGCGGGGGCATCCACCGGATTCCTTTTGCGCTTCTTTCGGCACGCGGCGTCATTGAGGCATCTGGCCCGGTGACTCTGAACAATGCATCGGCGACTGTACGCGGCATGCTCATGCATGCCGGCGGCAGCATCATGCACGATGAGGCCGTGCAACGTATCACGGTATCGGGTATCCATCCGGATCAGGCCGAAGTGGCTTCTGACAAACAATACGCGCAGCAAACGGTAGACCAGTTTTTTCTGCAGTGGTTTGGTGCGGATAAGGTATTTATCCGGGAACAATCGGCACGCGTTTCCTGTCAGGGAGAGTGCACTAGCGCCGTAGCAGCCCAGGGAAGCCGGGTCATCTGGTTGGAGGGCGATGCCCGACTTTCCAGCGGTGCTATCGGTTCTGCCAATGCGCCTGTGATTCTGATCGCTTCGGGCAACTTGCAGCTTAGCGGTTCGTTGCGCGTAACGGGCATCATTTATAGCATGGCATCCATCACCCAGATCCAGCTGGGCATGGGGTCGATTGACGGGGCAGTTATTGCCGAGCAGCGCTTGAATATTGGTCAGGGGGGAATGCTCAGCTATAACCCGGCTGTGCTGCAACGGGCACAAAGCACGCTAGGGCGTTTCATTCCTGTTCCGGGATCCTGGAGCGACGGCGAATGAAAGCGCGATACAGCCGCAATGGCGGATTCGGCCTGATCGAGGTGCTTATCGCGCTGGTGATTCTTGGAGTTGGCTTGATGGGCCTCGCAAGATTGCAGCTTTCAATGCTGGCGGGCACAGCAGACACGGCAGCCTATGATCACGCGATCCGCCTGGCGAACGATGAGTTTGAATCGCTGAGGTTTGCATGGCTCGCTGGCAGCCTGCCTACGGCAGGTTCAGATGAACGCACCGTTCAGGGTATGGTGTTTCAACGAAGCTGGACAATAGCCTGTTCCGTCGAGCAGGCATGTCACGCTGCGGTTACCTTACGCTGGCAAGAGCCTCGGGCTGGTACTGGCAACCCCCAGCGTGAAATTACGCTCGAAGGCTATCTATCGCCTGGGATGTTAGCGGCACAGGCTTGGCTGGTGCAATCCGGGCCGCCAACCCGTGAGACTTTGCCCTAAATTTTGTTATAATTTCGCGCTTGGAGCCGCTGTAGCTCAGATGGTAGAGCAGCGCATTCGTAATGCGAAGGTCACCAGTTCGATTCCGGTCAGCGGCACCATCTCCATTCAGAGCCTCGGCGTTCGCCGGGGCTTTTTCATTAGGATTGGCACATGAAAATCTGGGTCGATGCCGATGCCTGTCCGATTGCCATCAAAGAAGTGCTGTATCGGGCAGCAAATCGTGCCAAGGTGCAGGTGACTCTGATTGCTAACCAGATGTTGCGTGTGCCGCCATCGCCGTGGATCAAGGCGCTACAGGTACCCGCTGGTTTTGATGTGGCGGATCAGCGGATCGTGCAAGAAGCAGCGTCCGGAGATTTGGTGATCACTTCGGATATTCCGCTGGCATCGCAAGTGATTGCCAAAGGAGCGCTCGTGCTCGATTCGCGGGGCGAACTCATGAATACGCACAACATCGAAGGGCGGCTCACCATGCGGAACTTCATGGAAGGCCTGCGGAACAGTGGTGTTGATACCGGCGGCCCATCGGGGCTATCCAAATCTGATGTCCAGAACTTTGCCAATCAGTTAGATCGGCTGCTGGCTAAAAGGCGATCCAGCAAACCTTAATGTGCGCCTTTGGCGTCGGGCCGGGTTTTGTAGAACGTGACCGGGCTGGCCGCGGCAGTTTTGAGGACGTTTTGTTTGATCTTGCCCATGACATGCATCTCGCAGGGTTTGCAATCAAAACGCAGGGTGAGTTTCTCTTTGCCGTTGATCAACTGTAGGGGTTCGGCGCGTACTGTGCCTTGCACACCGGTGACGCCTTTGGCCTGTTTGGGGCACAAGTTGAGCGAGAAGCGAACACAATGCTTGGTGATCATCAGGCTGACTTCCCCGGCTTCTTCGTGTGACTCGTAGGCAGCATCAATCACCTGGACGCCATGCTTGGCGTAGAAGTCGCGCGCTTGTTGATTGAACACATTCGCCAGATAGCTGAGTGAGTCTTCGGGGTAGGGTGCCGGCGGTGACACAGGCGTGGCGCGCGGTAGTCGATGCCAGGCATTGGTTCTGGCTGTTTCTAGGGCTTCGACGGCAGCACGACGTAAGCCATTGAGTTGTGATGCGGGCACAAACCAGGGTTGCGATAGGCTGAGTTCAACGCTCACTGCTTTGAAGATGGTGTCCCCCAGGCGCTGTAGGCCTTCACGAAGTTTGGTTTCTGATTGCACCGGGTCATTGGCAATCTGAAACGGGCCGTCTAACGCGGCGCTGCCGCTGTTGCCGTCTGCATCCATGAGTTCAAGGCGTAAGCCGTGGCCGTCATCGCCGTTTTTTTCGCTTAATGCCATGTACACATTGATGAGTCGCTCGGCTGATTTTTTATCCAGCGTGCGGGTCCATTGCATGTCACGGTTGCGGTTGACTTGCACTTCAGCGCGCAAATCTTTGAAGCTACTCATCGGGTCTTTAGGCCAGAGCTTCCAGACGCCGGGTTGCGCTGTCGCTTCGGCACGATTGATCTGCAGGCCGACCAGCGTTTTTTGCAGGTCGTAGTAACACAGGCCGTCGCCGTTGTTTAATTGAATATCTGTATTGTCAGCGGTCAGTTCCAGATGATCCTGCCGGATCTTGCTGACCCAGCCGATGGGCTGCCCCGGGTTTTTCGGGGTATCAAAGGCACCGATATCGTCCTTGCGTCCCTGGACAAAGTAATCGGTAAATTCCCGATTGAAGTTCTGGTTGGGGTCGGGCGTAAAGGTGAAGCTGCTGTGGCCGCTAGAACTTCTGGCAAGTGCCGGGCGTTCTTCCAGAATCTCGTCAAGCAACAGGCGGTAGTGGGCTGTGATGTTTTTGACGTAGGCCATGTCTTTGTAGCGGCCTTCGATCTTGAAGCTGCGAATACCGGCGTCAATGAGTGCGCGCAGGTTGTCGCTCTGGTTGTTATCCTTCATCGAAAGCACATGTTTGTCGTGGGCGACGATGCGGCCCTGGCTGTCTTTGACTTCGTAGGGCAGGCGGCAGGCCTGTGAGCAGTCACCCCGGTTGGCGCTGCGGCCGGTATGCGCATGGCTGATATAGCAAAGCCCACTATAGGCCACGCACAGGGCGCCGTGAATAAAAAATTCCAGCGCGGCACGGCCTGTAGCATCACGTGGACCCAGTGCCGCATCGATGGTGGCAATTTGTTCGAGGGTGAGCTCGCGGGCCAGAACGATTTGCGAAAGGCCGCAGTCCTGCATGAAGCGGGCCTTTTCGGGGGTGCGGATGTCGGTTTGCGTACTGGCGTGCAGCTGGATGGGCGGTAAATCAATTTCCAGAAGCCCCATGTCCTGAATGATGAGCGCATCGACGCCGGCCTCATAGAGTTTCCAGGCCAGCTTGCGGGCGGGCTCCAGTTCGTCATCCCGCAGAATGGTGTTCAGCGTGACGAAGATACGGCTGTTGAAGCGGTGCGCGTATTGGGTGAGTCGGGCAATATCCTGAACCGAATTGTCGGCGGCAGCGCGGGCGCCAAATGAAGGCCCCCCGATATAGACGGCGTCAGCGCCATGAATCACGGCTTCGATACCGATGTCGGCATCGCGGGCGGGGGCAAGGAGCTCTAGATGGTTGGGCTGCATGGGCGTTATGATAACGCTAGCTGTTTCAGGAGATTGCCCAGATGACCGTGATCCCGGTACCTTTTATGACGCCCGAACCCAGCCGAGATGGCGTTGATGCCATGCGTGGTGCAGTGCTGCTGGAGTTTGGCATTAACGAATGCCCGCACTGTCAGCGGGTGCAACCACTGATTGCCGATGCGATGACACGGCATCCCGGCGTGCGGCATTTGCGGATTGAAGACGGCAAAGGCCGTCGCTTGGGACGGACGTTCGCCGTGAAGCTCTGGCCGGCGCTCATCTTCATGAAAGATGGGCAGGAAGTGGCCCGTGTAGTCCGCCCGACGACGCAGTCCGAGGTGGATGCGGGTTTTATGGCTTTGTGACCGGTTAACGGATATAACCCTTGAGGACGGCCCGGAAGAGGTCCGTATTGGCCCGGTTTAGCCATTCAAAGGCGACCATTTCCCGACTGACGATCTGGGCGCCAAATTGACGCATCCGAGCCAGGGCTAACACCTTGTCAGTTGCTTTGCGTGAACCAACGGCTTCCTCCACCACGGCGACATCCCGGCCGCTTGCCAGGAGATCCAGAACGGTTTGCTGGACGCAGACATGGGATTCCGTACCGCAGACGATCCATTGTTTTCGTTGTGCGGCCGGATGGCTGAGCAGGTTGCCTTCAGCAACGGCCGAGAAGTGGATTTTCTGGACGAGTTCCTCTGGTTTGATGTGGCTCAGGATCTTTTCGGTGGTGGCCCCGACCCCCTCCGGATAATGCTCGGTGACGAGGATCGGAACGCCAAGCTCACGGGCGACGCCAACGAGCCACTTGGCGTTGTCAACGACACGGTCACCGTGCTCGATCGCTGGCAGCAAGCGGTCCTGGAGGTCGACGATCAGCAGTATTGAACGGTTTGCATCAAGTTTCATATGTCCTCCCCTTGCGGCTAGGCGGTCTGGCATGGCCAAAGCTATTGAAATAATAGGCAAAAACAATTGCCAGCGGCGCTTCTAGGGCTTATATTACATCCCATGTCTGCAATGTTCACGATGCTTCTTGAAGAATCAGTCGCCGCCTTGAGGGCCATCTCGGGTGGTCGGGCGACTTATTGGCTGCATCTGCTGCTGGGCGCCCGCCCGCTGCTGCGCTTGGCGCACACATACTAA